>CAXUBA010000120.1:699-6338 GCA_964249205.1 uncultured Acetobacteraceae bacterium
GTTCGTGGTGGGGACGACCGCCGGCGACTTCGCGGCCTACAGCGTGATCGAGGAGGACGACGCGGTGATCGCGGAGGTGTGCGCGGCGAGCGGGACGGCGTTCGGGTTCGTGCGGAACGTGTCGGATCCGGTGCAGAACGCGGCGTTGCCGGCGAGCGTGCAGGGTCGGTGGGGGAGCGTCGTGTACGACGCCTACGGGTTCTACACGAGCTACAACGGGGCGGTGGCGGCCTGGGCAGCGTTGGTCGGGGCGGCTTGAGGCCGCGTCGGTTGCGGCGAGCCGGGAGATCGTCGACGGGCTGACGCACGCGCGAGCCGACGGGCTGCCAGGATACGGCGATGCTGTTCCGGACGAGCGGCACGTTCGCGTTGCCTAAACCGAGGCCAAAGCCGTGCTTCGTCGCCGGCACGCGAAGCGCGACACCGCTCGGCCCGGCCGCGTTGGAGGCGCTCGCGCCCGGCGTGCCGATGACGTTGCACCTCCTCCAGAGCCGGTGCGGTCGCTCCTTCCGCCCTCCGCGAACGACCGTGTCGAGGCACTTCTCGTGAGGCGCGCGAGGTGTGCCCTGCGAGAGACACCTGTTCGCTCACGATTTCCTGATGTCGCTCGTTTCCACATCGATCAACGACGATGGGACATGGTGTCGGCGAGTTGGCGGGATTTTGGCTGCGATGTGCGACGTGCTGGTTCTGGAAGACGATGCGATCGTCCGCATGATCGCAGTCGACGCGCTCGCGGATGCGGGCTTCGATGTCGTCGAGGCGTCGTCCCTGCAGGAGGCTCGATCCGTTCTCGCGTCGAGCGGTTCCTGCAAGGTGCTGATGGTCGACCATGATCTCGGCGAGCCGGACAGAGCCAACGGGTTCGATTTCGCTCGCGAGCGCCTGGCGGCCTCGGCTTGCGACGCCGCGCTCTACATGACGGGACGGTGGAACCTGTTCCAAGGCATGGCGCCGACACATCGCGAGCGGCACCTTCGCAAGCCGTTCCGGCTGGCCGAGATGTTGCGGTCGGTCCGTGACCTGGTCGATGCCGCGTGAGGCCACCCTGCCGGCGTAGGATTCGTGTGCCGGCCTGACCCGACCGCATCCTGCCCGGCTTTGGTCCCCATGAAGGTGGCGACCGACCGCTCGCGCTGACGAGGGATGAGGAGGCGCTGACAAGCGACCGGGTCTTGTTGAGGCGTGTCCCCTCGGGCGCAGGCGGTTCTCTCGCGACGCGTGCCCTTCTCCACGAGGATCGAGCGAACGGAGAGAGGGTCTTACTCGCGGAACGCCTGGTTCGTTTCGTCCGTGACGTCGAACGTCAGCGACAGCGACCGGAGGCCGCTCGCCATCGGAAAAGCGAACATGGATCATTGCGCGTCCAGGTCGACCTGCTCATCATCATGTCTGCGGGTCCCGTCTTCTTGCCGTGACAGAGGTCAAGCATGACTGGCTGTCAGGACCTTTGGAGAACGGAGCCGGACGGTGTCCTTGCGGCGAGTGACGGGAGAGGCCTTCGATTGACGGTCGGACGTCCGTCGGTCGAGACGGGCGCGCTGCATTCAAGGTGTCCCGCCGAGATGCGGCCGGGAACGAGCTCCTGATCGATGTCGGGAACGAGGCAAACGTGCGCGAAGCCAGGCGGGCCGCCGCATGGATGGCAGACGAGCTCGCCTGAGCTTCGAAGGCGAGGTCAGGGCGCGCCGGTGACCACGGCGCGCAGGCGGTTCGAAGCATTCGCGGAGACAAACGCTAGCGTCCGCGCTTCGCTTCCAGATCGTCGAAGTAACGAGCGATGTCGACCGAGGCGCCGTTCAGATGCAGGTAGTCGCTGTTGAAGCCCGCGATCTGTTGCAGGCCCGGGACGTCGAGGAGGGCGACCTTCCTGTGCTCCAACGTGAGCAGGTGCTGGCTGCGGAATTCCTGCAGGACGCGGTTCACGTGAACGGACGTCAGGCCAAGCGTGTCGGCGATCTCGTTCTGGGTCAGCGAGAGACCGAAAACGTGGTCTTCGGTCAATCGCACCGCCGTATAGCGCCAGAGAAGCTCGCAGAGAAGATAGGCGACCCGGCCGCGAGCGTCACGACGGCCGAGCGACACGATCCTCTCGCGCAGCATGGCCTCCTCCTGCAACGAACTCCACCAGAGCGCCGCGGACACGCGGGGCCGGTCGAACAACAGGCTGACCATCCGCTCGCGCTCGATGAGGGCGATCCGCACCGGGGTGACCGTGGCGATGGAGTGATCCATCGTTTTCAGGAGGAACATGTGCGGGTTGCACAGGTCGCCCGGGATGAGGAATGTCATGATCTGGCGGCCGCCATCCGGCAGATCGCGGTAGCGGATGGCCATGCCTTCCCTCAGGACGAAGACCTGATGCGGTTGCATCCCTTCCGAGACGATGTCGACGTCGGCCGGCCACTGCTTCTCCGCGCTCGATAGCGTGTCCAGAACTTCCAAGTCGGATTTCGACAAGGGGGCGAAGAGCGAAAGCTTGCGCGCGAGCGGACTTAGATTTCCGACATCGGGTCTCGACTGACCCTTCTCGAGTTTCGAGTTCATCGGTGCTTCCGGAACGCTCCTGATGAGGTGTCCTTGTCATCGAACCCCGGATTGCCCCCTCGGCATCGAACAGGCGACCGGTCCGCTCCAGAGGATAGACGTTCGAGCGTCCGGTCAATCGGTCAGCGAGGCTTCGGTCGGCTCCTGGGCGGCGGCGGCGCTGTGACCGATCGCCTTCAGCATGAGGGCTGCTCGGCCCCGGGGGCAGGATCAGCGATCATCCTGGAGGATCGGGCCGACAGCACAGTCCTGTCACAGATCCATGCCAGGTGTGCCGTGCCCTGTGAACTCAAGCGGGATCTTTCGTCGCGACGAGGGACGTCGTCGTCACCGATATACTTCGGCCAACCTAGAGAAGCCTTTCGGTGTCGCCAGGCGGCGCGGCCACGCGTGACGGGGCCGCTTTCCTAAACCATTATAAGGCAAATCATCCGCGGCTCCTCTAACGACGTCACGATGATGCCAATGTCACCGGGGGAAATGGCCGGGCTTCTCCAACGTGCTCGCCTGAACCTGGGCGGTGTGGCGCCTAATGGCACGCCGCTTCAGGCCGCGACGATCCTGGAGAGCATTCCCGGCTCCAGGTTCGACGTCTTCAGTGTCCTGGCGGCGCGGACGCTCAGAACACCGGTCGCGGGGATCTCGCTGCTGCACGGTCCTTATCACTGGCTCCGGTCGGCCGAGGGGTTCAGCCTGTCGGTTCGGTCACCGCATGACCCGTTCTGTGCCGCCCTGATGGCCGATCCCGATCAGGTCCTCCTGCTCGAAGACGCGGCTCAGGATCCGTGTCTGTCGTCGAGCCAGCTCGTGCGGTCTCCACCGTTCATCCGCTCCTACGCGGGGGTGGCGCTCCGCGATGCCGACCGCAACTTCCTCGGCACGATCTTCGTCGGGGACAACAAGCCTCGTGTCTTCGCGGAGGCCGACCTGTCCGCGCTCCGATCCCTCGGTGTCGGGCTCGAGACCGTTCTTGCTCTCCACGACAGCGTCGTCAGCCTGTGCCGCGCCGTCACGTGCGACTATCTCACGGGCCTGCTCAACCGCGGTCCGTTCGAGCTCAAGGTCCAGGACGCCGTGGCGGACACCGCACCCGGGTCGTCATGCGCCCTGATCTGCCTCGATATCGACTCGTTCAAGGATATCAACGACCAGTTCGGGCACGCCGCCGGCGATGCCGTGCTGGTCGAGACCGGGAAGCGACTGGCCCTTTCACTCCGGAGAAGCGACAGCGTGTCGCGTCTGTCGGGTGACGAGTTCGCGATCCTGATGACCGGTCCTCTGGGGATCGCGGACGTCGCCGCCCTCATGACGCGGATCCTGGCCGCGGTCGGGCGGCCGTTCGAGGTGTGCGGGACATCGTTGAGCGTGAGCGTTTCCCTCGGCGCGGCCATGCTGCCCGGCGACGCGGTTGATGCCGAACAACTCATGCGGCGGGCAGACCTCGCGCTCTACGAAGCCAAACATGGCGGAGGCGGTTGCTTCCGCTTCTTCGACCCGACGTCCGAGGCTCGCCTCCTGAGGCGAAAGAGCCTCAGACGGGATCTAGAGGCGACGATCGAAGGAGACGGGCTTCACCTCGCCTGGCAACCCATCATCGCGTCGGAAACCGGCGCGCTGCGGGGCTACGAGGCGCTGGTCCGTTGGGTCAGGCCGTTCCATGGGCCGATGCCGCCTGCCGACTTCATCCCGCTCGCGGAAGACACCGGGCTGATCATCGCGATCGATACCTGGGTCCTCAACACCGCGTGCGATCGGGCAGCCACGTTGCCCGCTCACCTCCGGGTGGCGGTGAATGTCTGGCCCGGGTGGTTCGGTCTCGGACGATTGTGCGGGGTCATCCGCGAGGCGATCGATCGAAGCGGCCTCGATCCTTCCCGGCTTGAGATCGAGGTCACCGAGCGGGCCTTGATCACAAGATCGGCCGCCGCCGTGGAAGAATTGAACATGATCCGGGCGTTCGGCGTCCGGCTGGTGCTCGATGATTTCGGCGTGGGCTACTCTTCGCTCCGTTACCTGTCCGAATTTTCCTTCGACGTCCTGAAGCTCGACGCCGCTTTCGTGAAGGACTTGTGCGTCAATCCCCGGTCGCGACAGATCGCCTTGCATGTCCTGCAACTCGGCCACGAGCTCGGTATCGAGGTGTGTGCGGAAGGGGTCGAGAACGAGCGCCAGCGGTCGATCCTGCGCGAGGATGGCTATGACTGGCTGCAGGGCTTCCTGATCGGTCGTCCGACCGAGTTGCCGGTCGAGGAGCGCCACATGGTCGCTTCCTAAGCGTGCGTCAGAACGTTCGGTCGTGATCTCCGATCCCTCGCGGCCGCGCGTCCTTCCGGACGTCACCCGCGGGACGGCGTGTCTGGCGCTCTCGTTCCTGCGCTTCCACAGCTTCAGCGAGCGTCTGCATTTAATCCGGCTGTCCGCCTCCGTGGCTAACCCAGGATAGAGCAGAGCGGCGCCGCGGATCATAACGTCGGTCTCGAGCTTAGCCGATCTCGGCTCGAAATGGGCCAGGAACTCCCTCCCCCAACGACGAAGACAAGGGCTGCAACGATGCAATTCAGCAGAACGGAGCCTCTGATCTGGCGTGTCGGACGGAGGCCTCCGGCACCGGCTCACGAGATCGCCAGACGACTCGAGCGGCAGATCGAAGCGGCCGCGGCATTCGGGCTCCTCGCCGCGAGGTCCGCATCGCAGCAGAGACTTATGGGTTTGCTCTGTCATACGGCCGCCGAGGGCATCGAGGCTCCGTTCGCCAAACTCCTGGTCTATCAACCGCGGGAGGATGCGTTTCTCCTTCAGGCCGGCGTCGGGTGGACCTATGGGCTCGTCGGTCACGCCCTGGTCGAGACCGACGCCTCCACGACGGCCGGGTTCGTCTGGCACAATCATCAGTCGTTGATCTGCAATGACCTGCTGCACGAGCGCCGCTTCCGATCGTCCGACCTGTTCGCGGGCGATCGTATCGTCAGGAGCATCAGCGTTCAGATTCTCGGCGACGACGAGCTTCCGTTCGGCGTCCTGGAAGTCTCGACGGCGGAGGAGGGCGTGTTCCAATCCTCCGACGTCAGCTTCCTGTCTGTCCTGGCGCAGAG
>CAXUBA010000120.1:6438-8765 GCA_964249205.1 uncultured Acetobacteraceae bacterium
CTGGCGCAGAGCTTTTCCGCCGCTCTCAGCCGGGCGGCCCAATACAGGCCGGAACCGTTCGACGCCAGTCGGCCCAGCTCGAAGCGTGAGCTTGCCGATGGCGGTAAGTCCAAGCCTTCTTCCGTGTAGGAGGGCTGCGGCTCGCGTGACGACACGGAGGTTCTCCAGGGATTCATAGACGGGTTCGATGACCGGGGTGGACCTTCATCCGAACCATTCTCCAGCCGACCGGCGTGGGTGACGGTTGGACGAGAGGCTGCGCAAGGACGCATGAGTCCCGATGACCTAAGCTTGGGAGCCAGCCTCTTACCCGAGACCCCGCGCTGGGCGGTGAGCGCTGGAGCGGCGTCCTTGATGGTCGGTCGTGTGGGCGCTGCGCGGATCCTCATGCGCGCCGAGTTCCTGCGGCGCCTCGACGAGGCGGGTGCGCGCGTGCGGTGCGGCAGTAGGTCCCGGATCGCCGTCTGACGCAAAACCAATTCGATGCATTTGCCTCGGCGGTCTACAACACGCGGCGGATCGATCAAGCCTTCCTTCGCGTGGCCAAAAGACGGGGAGGTCCGGGGATTGCTGAACGAGGTGGTGCAAACGCGGCGCCACGATGCGGCCGTCGTCCGGTGGGTCTTCCGGCGCGGAGGCGGTAACGGCGGACAAGCTGCGGGACGACTTCGTCATGACGGAGGCGGGGCTTTCTGCGCCGGGAACGTTGAAGCCGCGTATGCCGTACCTCGACGCGAGTTGCGCCTTCGGGCTGGTCATTGACAGGGACGAGATGCTTAGGCCGCTCAGCAACGGGTTCATTTACGCCAGTAATCGTCTCTAACGCGCGAGGAGATAATTTGTGGATTTAGCGAAACTGCTCGGCTCCAGGGCTCGACGACTTCGTCAGGCAGACACTCCTTTAGCGTAGCGGGTTCGGAACGCAATCGGGCCGTCACACCCATCTTCTACTTTAGAGGAGATGTCGAAGGCTTGAAAGGTGAAGTGTGTAGATGATTCGCCAAGTACATTGTAAGTCACGCATGCGACTAGATTGAAGTTGTACCAAGACGCCGCCAAAGGTGCTGTTTTCTCCAACACCTCCGCACGATAACGGTCAACGTCACGTCGCGAAAACGTAGGTGCCGGTACGGGTAAGTTTATGTCGGATTGTCCAGGAAAGATAACCTTAGCCACGGGCGGCGCACAAATCTCTTGTGCCTCTTTAGGGAGAAACAATCCTGGGAACACTCTTACTGAGAACGAAGCACTTACTATCGGCGAACTACCATACAGCTTCCAAACAGAGTCGAATCTGAGGATGGAAAGCCAGTCAAAAACGTCCATGGATGCCGTTCCTTCGGGAATTTGGAACGTCAACCAAGATCTTACCTACGCCATGTAAGACTTCTCCGACGCGTCTGCTTCGCGTCGCGCCTGTATTGCCGCTTCCCACGCGGCACTTGCTTGACTTTTTGCCTCGATGAAAGTGTAACCTGCAAAGAACGCCGCCAAGAAGGCACCAAGTGTCGTCGCTGCCGCAATTCTGTTTTGGCTGGTCCAATTAGAGGCTTCGCGGGCGCGATGCAGCCTAGTTTCTCTTTGCGCTTGATCACGATCTTCTGAGAATTCGAGCATTGCGTGATATACGCGAGAGAAGAAGGATGGCATCCGTGCAAGTTCCAGTAAGATTAGCCCTGAAACGGCCTGGGGCGGCCGTCAGCCCTTCATCCCGACTTGTGTGAGCGTCTGGCTGACCGCTACGATCGTGAGCGAATGAATAGTAAACCTCCTGTTCTGAAAACGACAATAAGTTACGGGATTATCCCCTGAACGAAGGTGCGCGCCTCATTCGGCAAAACGAGGCGTTGACTACGCCGCCACGTAGGCCTGCAGGGAGGCCGGATCGTCGCCGTGCCAGCCGACGACGCAGACGTCGCTCGCGGGCGCCGTTGGGGTGGCATTCACCAACGCCTGGAGCTGCGCGCGCCAGCTGGCGAACCAAGGGTTGCCGTCGATTGGCAACCACTGTTCGCGCGCGAGCACCGGCGTGCAGGTCGCCAGGGTCGTTAAGGCGACGAGGGCGAGTGCGCCGCAACGAATGGAGGCCCAGGCGGCCAGCGCCTGGCGGGGTTGGGGGCAGCGCCCCGAGGTTCACGCGGCGCCTCGGGCGTAGCGGTCGAGGGACAGGTCGGCGTGTTCGATGTTCGGCGTGCGGTCGCTGATCAGGTCGGCGATGAGGCGGGCGGAGCCGCAGGACATGGTCCTGCGGTGGGTGCGGTGGCCGAGGTTGAGCCAGAGGTTCCGGTATTTGTTGGCGGGGCCGATGATCGGTGGGCCGTCGGGGG
>CAXUBA010000121.1:0-2262 GCA_964249205.1 uncultured Acetobacteraceae bacterium
CGGACCCGCCCGGCGCCGTCAACCATCTCGTCGAGCGACGGCGGGGGCGGAGCCGCCTTCGTCACCGCCGCTCAGCCCGACCGGTCGGTGAATGCGCCGGTCGGCGCCGACGGGGTCCGGCCGCGGCCGCGGCGCGGTCTGGCACCGTCATGCCCGCCGTCGAAGGTCGAGCGTGCGCGGCCGATCGGGCGAGACCGTCGCCGACGGCGCCGGCGACGCGCCCGGCGAGTGGCCGAACGGAAAGAAGCGCGACCGGCGGCGGGCCTCCGCCTCGCCGCTGTTCACCGGGAACGTCGCGTAGTTGCGTCCGCCCGGATGCGACACGTGATGGGTGATGCCACCGAGGCTCCGGCCGCTCCAGCTGTCGTGCACGTCGAACACGAGCGGCGACTGCGCCGGGATAGTCGGATGGAGCGAGGAGGATGGCGACCAGGCCTTGAAGCGCACGCCGCCGACGAACTCGCCTTCCCGCTCGGTCGCCGTGAGCGGCACCTCGCGCCCGTTGCACCCGAGCCGGTAGCGGCCGGGGATCCATCCCGTGACCCGCACCTGCAGGCGCTCGAGCGAACTGTCGACGTAGCGGACGGTGGAGCCGATGCCCGGCGTCTCGCCGAGCACGTGCCAGGGTTCGAGCGCGTGCCGAAGTTCGAGCTCCATGCCCCGCAGCGTGACCGCGCCGACCAGGGGAAAGCGGAAGGCGAAGTGCGGCTCGAACCAGCCGAGCTCGAGCGCGAAGCCGAGAGCGCGGAGTTCGTCGAGCACGTCGGCGAAATCCTGCCGGACAAAGTGCGGCAGCATGAAGTCATCGTGCAGCCGGGTTCCCCAGCGGACCAGACGGCGGGTGTACGGCCGGTCCCAGAACGCCGCCACGCAGGCGCGGATCAGCAGCGACTGCACGGCCGACATCCGCGCGTGCGGCGGCATCTCAAACGACCGGAACTCGACAAGCCCGAGCCTCCCCGAGCTCGATTCGGGCGCGTAAAGCTTGTCGATGCAGAACTCGGTCCGATGCGTGTTGCCGCTCATGTCGGCGAGGATGTTCCGGAACAGACGGTCGACCAGCCAGGGCGGCGTGTCCCGGTCGCGCTCCAGTTCCGCGAAGGCGATCTCGAGCTCGCCGATCGCGTCGTCGCGCGCCTCGTCGATCCGCGGGTGCTGGCTGGTGGGCCCGATGAACAGGCCGCTGAACAGGTAGGACAGGCTCGGATGGTTCTGCCAGAAGCCGAGCAGCGACCGCATCAGGTCCGGGCGGCGCAGGAACGGGCTGTCCCCCGCCTCGGCAGCCCCCATCACGACATGGTTGCCGCCGCCGGTGCCGACATGCCGCCCATCGAGCATGAACTTCTCGGCCGCGAGCCCGACCGCGCGCGCTTCGTCGTAGAGCTGCTCGTTCCGTACGACGAGGGTCCGCCAGTCCCTGGCGGGCGGGATGTTGACCTCGATCACGCCGGGATCGGGCGTCACCGAAAACGTGCCGAGACGCGGGTCGCGCGGCGGCAGGTAGCCCTCGAGGATCACCGCCAGCCCCAGCTCGGCGGCGGTCGCCTCGACGGCGGCGGCGAGGTCCAGCCAGTCCTCGGCGAGCGTCAGCGGCGGGAAGAAGACGTGCAGCCTGCCGTCTCGCGCTTCCACGGTCAGCGCCGTCCGCACGAGCTCGGGCTCGCCCTGACCGATCAGGAGCGAACCCGGCGCACGCTGGTCGGACGGGCGGAAGGCGTCGCCCCCCGGCCCCGGCCCCCCGGCGCCGCCGGTGATCGTCGGCTGCGCCCGTCCCGTTCGTCCGGCGTCGATCCCGTAGGGCGAGACGCCGATCGCCGCGGCGGGCGCGGTTCCCGACACGGAGCCCGCGCGCGCGAAGCTAGTGACGCGTGGCATCAGCGCGCCACGCGGCGCGAACGGATCGCGTTCCGTGTCCCACTCGATCGCGTCGGCGTCGGCCCAGGGCAGGCTTTCCAGCGGCAGGCGGAAGCCGATCGAGCTGTCGCCCGGCGCGAGGAACAGGTGGTCGGAGCGGAGCAGCCAGCGGCCGGTCTGCCAGCGCCGCCCGCCGGACCCGTCCGGGATGCGGCGGAGCGGCAGCACGCTGCCGGCGGCACGATCGAGCCCACCGCCGTACACCCGCGCGAGACGCGCGCGCGCCAGCGGATCGCGAAGCTGGCTCGCCTCGGCGACCACGTTCGCCGGCAGCCGGTATTCCCGCCAGAGATAGTAGTGGATGTCCTCGAAGGCGGGCAGCACGCGACTTGGATCGACCTGCAGGCG
>CAXUBA010000121.1:2272-8732 GCA_964249205.1 uncultured Acetobacteraceae bacterium
CGTCGGAGGCGAGCAGGGCGGGATCGTGCCACACCGGCTCGCCGTCGTGCCGCCAGTGCGCGTGAAGCGCCCATCGCGGCAGTTGCTCGCCCGGATAATGCTTGCCGGCGGCATACTGGATCGCGCTGCCCGGCGCCCAAAAGGAGGCCAGTCGCCGGATCAGCCGCCCCGAGAGGCGCCGCTTGGTCGGTCCGAGCGCCTCGCTGTTCCATTCCGCGCCGTCCGGATCGTCGCTCGCGACGAACGTCGGTTCCCCGCCCATGGTGAGCCGGACGTCGCCGGCGGCGAGCGCGCGGTCGACCGTGTCGCCGGACGCGGTGATACGCGCCCATGTCGCGTCGTCGTACGGGCGGGTGACGCGCGGCGTTTCGCGGATCCGGGTCACCGCCATGTGGAACCCGAACTCCACCTCGGCCGGGCCGACCAGACCCGAGATCGCCGCCGCCGAGGCCGGCTCCGGCGTCGCCGCGAGCGGGATGTGTCCCTCGCCGGCGAGCAGGCCCGAGGTGGCGTCGAGGCCGACCCATCCCGCACCGGGCAGATAGACCTCGGCCCAGGCATGGAGATCGGTGAAATCCGCGGTCGGCCCCGCCGGCCCGTCGAGCGGGACATGGTCGGGCCTGAGCTGGATGAGGTAGCCCGACACGAAACGCGCGGCGAGGCCAAGCTGCCGCAGCGCCTGCACCAGGAGCCAGGCGGAGTCGCGGCAGGATCCCTTCCGTGCCGCGAGACATTCCTCGGGAGTGAGCACGCCCGGCTCGAGCCGGACGATGTAGTCGACCCGGTCGCGCACGCGGCGATTGAGATCGACGAGCGCGTCCACGGTCGCGCGCTCATGGCGCGGGAAGTCGGCGACGAAGTCTCGGAGCAGCGGCCCTGCCGTTTCGGTGCGCAGGAAGGGCTCGAGCTCGGAGGCAAGCACCGGGTCGTAGCCGAACGGCCAGGTTTCCGCGTCTGGCTCGAGGAAGAAGTCGAACGGGTTGATCGTCGCCAAGTCGGCCACGAGATCGATCGTGACGGCGAGATGGGTGACGGGCTCGGGAAAGACCGCGCGCGCCAGCATGTTGCCCTGCGGGTCCTGCTGCCAGTTCAGGAAATGTCGCGCCGGCTCGATCAGCAGCGCGTAGGACAGGATCGGTGTCCTGCAATGCGGCGCCGGCCGGAGCCGGATCGTCTGCGGCCCAAGCGAGACGGCGCGGTCGTAGCGATAGGTCGTCCGGTGGGTCAGCGCGACGTGCAAGGCCATGAGGTCGGTCGGTCTCCGTCCGTGTCGCCGCGCAGTCTGCCGGAATGCGAACGGTCGGACGAGGGCGAGAACGCCCGGTCCCGTCCGCGGCCTGCGACGACCGGGTTGTCCCCGGCACCGGGCCGTCCGCCCGGCAGGGCGGACACCGTCCGGCCGAACCGATCTCGCCCTACTCGTATCGCGAGAGCGACGCCCCGTCCGCGTCATCGCGAGAAATCCGCGCACGCGCATCGCGGAGGATCTTGATCAGGTCGTGCGCCCGGAGCGGCTTCTGCAGGAAATGCTCGTGCGGCTGCGGGGCCTGGCCGGACCGGTCTTCCGAGTGACCGCTGATGAACAGCAGTTCCACGTCCGCGTAACGGCTTCTGGCGATCGCCGCGAGATCCATCCCGGTCAGCCCGTCTCCGAGATCGATGTCGGTCACGAGGAGATCGATCTGCTCGCCGCTTCCGAGCAGCACGAGCGCTTCCTCGGCGTAGCCGACGCCGTCCGCCTCGACACCCTCCTCGATCAGGATCTCCGCGATCATCTCGCGGATGACCGGATCGTCCTCCACCACCAGCACGCGCATCGTCACGTCGTCGCCGAGCGACTCAGAAGCGGCGGGGCGCGGTGTCGTGGTCGACGTCGCGCATGTCGGGACCCGTCTCGCCCTCGCTGAGATCGTCATCGACGAGGGCCGCCGAACCATGCGTCCGATCGCCGCCGTGCCGGATGACTTCCTGTTCGCGAGCGCCCGCGGTCCGGTCCACGGTCCAGATCCGCTTCAACCCTTCCTCGCCGGCGCGCTGCTTGGCCAGCGCCACCGAATCGTCCCAGCCGAGCGGCATGCCGTCCGCTCCGGTCGGCGTCGCGGTTTCCTCGCTGCGGTCGGGATTGGTGACGATCATCTCGATCGCGAGCGTGTCCGGCGCATCTTCGGAAAACCGCCGCATCAGCACGACCGAGTGGCCGCCTGGAAGCGGATCGTGCGGCCCGAGTGTCCTGATTTCTGTCATGAAGCCTCCGTTCAGGCGTCCCAACGGTGTTTGGCCGTCCGGGTTGTCGGATCGCGCGACGGATCGCGCTTCGCTTCGTCCGCCTTCAGGACCGGGGATCGCGCCGTCGCTCACGCCGGCGAGGACACGGACGCGGCAGCGTCGTTGCTCAGCCGGGCGGGCTCGTCGCCACGAAGGAAGGCGTCCGCTCGATCGCGCCGAACCAGGCGGCGAGGCGCGGCCGATCTTCCCGCCAGACGAGTTCCGGCGTCCGGAGGTCGAGGTAGCCGAGCGCGGTCGCGAGCGCGATCGCGCCCGCGTCGGCGAGACCGTCGCGCTCCGGGAGCGGCCGGGTCTCGGCGCGGGCGAGCGAGGCGGTGATCGCCGCTTCGTGGCGAAGGATCGTCCCCCGGCTCGCGGCCTGCTCCTTTCGCCGCTCGACCACGATCCCGACGGTCGCGTCCGTCATGCCTTGCGCGAGCGCGTGCATGGCCAGCACCGCCCAACGCGCTTCGCCGGCCGCGGGCACGAGGCGCGGTCCGCCCGCGCTCGCGTCGAGGTACTCGACGATCAGCAGGCTCTCGAAGAGGATTTCACCGTCGTCGCGGACCAGCGTCGGCACCTTCGAGAGCGGGTTCAGCGCACGGAGGCCCGGATCGGTCCATGGGTCGACCAGGATCTCGCTCACCGCGCGTTCCAGTCCGAGTTCGCGGACCGCGATCCTGGCCTTGCGCGCGTAGGGTGAGGTCAGGGACACGTGGAGCTGCATCGGCGTTTTGTGCCGCAAGGCGCCGCACGGGGGAAGGATCGGTCTGATGGATCGTCATCGGTTCGGCAGCGAGGCGCTTTCGGTGGAGGTCAGCGCCGACGGCGCCGAGCTCCGATCGCTGCGCACGCCCGCCGCAGGTGAACTGCTCTGGCAGGCCGGACCGGAATGGCGTCGTCACGCCCCGATCCTGTTCCCGATCGTCGGACGCCTGGTGGACGACACGTTCCGGCACGGCGCCCATGCCGCGCGCCTGACCCAGCACGGCTTCGCCCGCGACCGACGGTTCCGCTTCGCGCACGCCGACGCCTCGTCGTGCCGCCTGGTGCTCGAGGACGACGCGGCGTCGCGCGCGATCTACCCTTTCGCCTTTCGCCTTTCGCTCGACTACGCCGTCACCGAGGCGGCGCTGGTCACGACGTACCGGCTGACCAATCCCGGCGACGTGCCGATGTTCGCGTCGCTCGGGACCCATCCCGCGTTCCGCTGGCCGATCGCGGAGGGGGTTCCGAGAAACGCCCACCGGCTCCGGTTCGAGCGGGACGAGACCGGGCCCGTGCGACGCCTCCGCGACGGTCTGCTGGAACCCGAACCGGTCGCCTCGCCGATCGAGGGACACGTCCTCTCCCTGTCGGACGCGCTGTTCGCGAACGACGCCGTGATCCTCGAACGGCCGGCGAGCCGGACGGTGCGCTACGAGGCGGAGGGAAGCGAACTCGCAATCGCGGTCGGCTGGGAGGGGTTCACCTCGCTCGGGGTCTGGTCGAAGCCCGGCCCGTTCGTGTGCATCGAGCCGTGGTCCGGCCTGTCGAGCCCGATCGGCTTCGATGGCGACTTCGCCGACAAGCCGGGCGTCCTCGCGATCGAACCCGGCGCCACGCTCGAGCGGCGGCTCCGCTTCGCCGTGACCGGCGGGTGAGCGTCGCCCGCGTCACCGAGGATCTCGCCGAAGGCGCCGTGCTCCTGCGCGGCTTCGTGCCCGAAGCGACGCGCCCGCCGCTCCGCCGGCTGATCGACGGGATCGCCGAAGCCTCGCCGTTCCGCCACTACGAAACACCGGGCGGTCGACGGATGTCGGTCGCGATGACCGCGAGCGGCAGCGTCGGATGGATCAGCGACCGACAAGGCTATCGCTACACGCCGACCGACCCCGTAACGGGCCGGGCGTGGCCCGCCCTGCCGACCGACTTCGAAGCTCTCGCGACCGGCGCGGCCGCGGCCGCGGGCTTCCGCGACTTCCGGCCGGACACCTGCCTCGTGAACCGCTACGAGGCCGGCACCGCGCTTTCGCTCCACCAGGACCGCGACGAGCCGGACACGTCGGCGCCGATCGTGTCCGTTTCGCTCGGTCTCGCCGCGACCTTCCTCTGGGGCGGACCCCGGCGCGCCGATCCGGTCCGTCGCATCCCGCTGCGCGACGGGGACGCCGTGGTGTGGGGCGGTGCGTCCCGCCTCGCCCATCACGGCGTCGCCCGGTTGGCATCCTCTCGCCCGCTGCTCGACCGCGAGACCTGCCGCTTCAACCTGACCTTCCGGCTTGCGTCCGAACCCCGCGGCGCGGCGCCCCGGCCGATGGCCGCTCCGCACGGCCACGGGCCGTAATCGATGGAGAGCGCCATCCCGGAAGGCGGCCCCACGGTCGCCGAACTGATCGCCCGGCGGCGCGACACGCTCGCATTCGAGGCAGACGGCCTCCGCTTCGAGGGCGTCCCGCTCGGGACGATCGCCGACGCGCTCGGCACCCCGTGTTGGATCCTCGGCGCGGACACGATCCGAACACGCGCGCGGCGGCTCCTGGCCGCGATGGAACAGGCCGGCCTCGGACGGCGCGGCGTCCACTACGCGGTCAAGGCCAACGACCACCTCGCGGTGCTCGCACTTCTGGCCGCGGAAGGGATCGGCGCCGACGTGGTGAGCGGCGGCGAGTTGTTGCGCGCGCTCCGGGCCGGGATGGCTCCGGAGCGGATCGTCTTTTCGGGCGTCGGAAAGACGCACGACGAACTTGCCCTGGCGGTCGAGACCGGGATCGGGGCGGTGCACGTGGAGAGCGTCGAGGAGATCGCGACCCTGTCCGCGATCGCCGCCGGCGCCGGGCGCATCCAGACGGTGATGCTCCGGATCAATCCCGACATCGAAGCGGGTGGACACGACAAGATCAGCACCGGCCGGGCCACCGACAAGTTCGGCATCGCGCGCGGGGACGCCGTCCGCGCCTATGCCGCCGCCGCGGCCTCGCCGGCCCTCCGCCCGGTCGGCGTCGCGGCCCATATCGGCAGCCAGATCGCCGACTCGGCGCCCTTCGTCGCGGCGGCCCTTACGCTCGGTGCCCTCGTCCGCGAGATCCGCGCCGCCGGTCACGACGTCCGGAGCGTGGACGCGGGCGGGGGCCTGTCGGTCGATTACGGCGTCGGCGCCGCGGAAGCCGATCCCGTCCGTGTCGCCGGCGCGCTCGCCGACGTGCTGCGCCCGCTCGCCGTCGACGTCGCGATCGAACCCGGCCGCTGGCTGGTCGCGCCGGCCGGCCTGCTGCTTGCGACCGTCGTCCGCCGGAAGGCGGCGACGCCGCGGCCGTTCGTGGTGCTCGACGCCGGCATGAACGATCTCGCGCGACCCTCGCTCTATGGCGCCTGGCACGGCATCGTGCCGGTCGACGCTCCCCGCTCCGACGGCGCGTCGGGGGGCGTCGAGACGGTCGACGTGGTGGGGCCGGTCTGCGAGAGCGGCGACGTCATGGCGCCGGGGCGTGTTCTCCCGCATCTCGGCCCCTTGGCGCGCGTGGCGATCCTCGACGCCGGCGCGTATGGTGCCGTGATGAGCTCCACCTACAACGCGCGCCCGCGCGCCGCTGTCGCGATGGTCGACGGCGGACACTGGACGGTGATCCGGGCGCGACAGGCGCTGCAAGACCTTTGGGCGGACGAGAGCGTGCCGCCGCCCGGCGAGACCCGCGCCTGACCACGCCATCCACCCGCCTCGAGCGCGCCCGGCGGCGTAGCCGCCTCGTGCTCGAGACCGAGGCGACCGCAGTCGCGGTCGCGCCCTCGGCGGCGATCCTTGGCGTCTGGGCGGTGCTCGCGCTGGCCGGCGAGCCGGTTCTTCTGCCCGTGCCGGCGGTCGCTTTCGTCACCGCCGGATGTCTCGTCGCGGCCGTCCTCCAGGCGGTTCGCCGCCTTCGTCTTGTCAGGCGACCCACGATCGCGGAGATCGACCGGCGGCTTGAGATCGCGTCCGCCCTGCCGCATCATCCCCTGGCGGCGCTTCGCGACCGGCCGGCGGCGCTCGGGTCGCTCGCGGCCGCTGGTGGCGCGCTCTGGACCGCCCACCAGGCCCGCGCCTCCGAACGGCTCGACGGGCTCCGCGCCGGCTGGCCGGCACCGGCGATCGCGGCGCTCGCTCGGTGGCGGCTCCGCGTCGCGATCCCGGCGCTGCTCGCGCTCGCCGCCGTCGCGGCCGGTACGGAGAGCGGTCCGC
>CAXUBA010000122.1:0-8641 GCA_964249205.1 uncultured Acetobacteraceae bacterium
CCGGTCCGCAACCGGCGCCACGGCGGGGCGCGGCCGGGGGCGTCGCCCCCGGCGGATGGCGGGGCGGGCGCCGCGTCCCGTCAGTCCTGACGCCCCTTCCGCCCGTGGTCGATGCCGTTCGCGCTCGCGATGCTGTCGGCCAGCATGGGCACGTAGTCGTCGGCGCGGCCGAGGCCGGCGGCGAGCGCGAAGCTGTTCCGGACGGCGGCGCCGACCGGGTTCGCGACCCGGAACGCGCCGGCGAGGCTCGCGAGATAGGTCATGTCCTTCAGCGCGTTGCTGATCGTGAACCGGTGGGCGTTCGGATTTCCGCCGATCACGTATTCGAAGAAGGTGCGGAAGAACGGGCAGTCCATGCGGCCGCCGCCGATCACCTGGTGGAACACCTCGGCCGACACGCCGCTCTTCGCGCCGACCGCGAGCGCCTCGCTGTAGAGCGAGGCGTAGCCCATGGCGACGAAGTTGTTCAGCAGCTTCATGGCGTGACCGGAACCGACCGGACCCGTTTCGACGACGCGGCCGGCGAAGCAGTCGATCACGGCGCGGGCGCGCCGGACGTCGTCCGGGTCGCCGCCGACCATGACGTCGAGCGTGCCCTCCCAGGCCTCCTTCGGCGTCCGCGACAGCGGCGCGTCGACGAGGCGGATGCCGGCGGGCTCGTATTCGCGCGCGAGGCGCATGGTGGAGGCCGGATCGGCGGTCGAGCAGTCGATCACGAGGAGCGGGCGACCGGCTTCGGCAAGCGCGGGCAGGATGCTCTCGACCTCGGGGCTGCCGGTTACGCAGAGCACGACGATGTCGCTCGTTTCGCCGACCGCGCGCGTGCTCTTCACCTCGCGGGCGCCGCGGCCGACGAGGTCGTCGACCGCTTCGCGCTTGCGGAACGCGAGCACGGACAGCGCGTGCCCCTTTTCCACGATGTTCTTCGCCATGCCGTGGCCCATCAGGCCGACGCCGATGAAGCCGACTGTTTCCTGTTCCATTCCCGCTTTCTCCTTCAGGCGCTTTCGCCTTCCCGCAACCGGTAGCCGAGATCGACCCGGGCGGGACCGGATCGTTCCCCCTTGATGCGCGCCAGCAGCTTGGCGCTCGCGAGCGCGCCGATGTCGCGGCGCGGCGACACGATGGTGGTGAGCGTCGGCGTGGTCAGCGCGCCGATGCCGAAGCCGTTGAAGCCGGCGATCGCGATCCGGCCGGGCACCGCGATGCCGTCCTTCTGCGCGCGCAGGATGGCGCCGGTCGCGAGATCGTCGTTGGCGAAGAACACGGCGTCGAGTGCGGGATCGGCGTCGAGCGCCTCGATCAGCTTCTCGCCGCCGAGCGACGGGCTCGACCGCTCCGGATGGGTGAAGGGGCGGCGTCGCCGGAGCCCGGCCGCGGCGAGCGCGCGGTCGAGACCGTCGAAGCGCTGCATCGCCCGGTAGTCCGCCGCGAGCCGCCCGCCGACGAAGCCGATCTCGCGGTAGCCGCGCCGGATCAGGTGCTCGCCCATCGTCTGCCCGGCGCGCCGGTGGCTCAGCCCCACGTTCATGTCGACCGGACGCGCGCCGATCTCCATGATCTCGACGACGGGGCGGCCGAAGCCGGCAAGCATGCGGCGCGTCCGCGGCGCGTGACGGCAGCCGGCGACGATCAGCCCCGCCGGCGACCAGCCGAGCAGCGCCGCCACGAGGTCGCGCTCGCGATCGAGATCGTAGTGGGTGTTGCCGAGCAGGATCTCGTATCCGGCCGCTTCCAGCGTCGACTGGATGCCGTCGATCACCTCGATGAACACGGCGTTCGAGAGCGACGGCACGATCACCGGCACGATCGGGCTCGCGGCCGACGCGAGCGCGCCCGCGAAGCGGTTCCGAACGTAGCCGAGCTCGTCGACCGCCTTCGTGATCCCGGCGCGGAGCGACGCGGACACGGTGCCCGGTTCGCGGAGCGCGCGCGACACCGTGATCGGCGACACGCCGGCGCGATCGGCGACGTCCTTCAGCGTGACCGAGCCCACGCGGAGCCGTTGACGTGTCGCCGCATGTCCCATCGCGTCCACGATCTACGCGATCGGCTCTCCGGCGTCGACGGGTCCGGGCGGATTTATGATTGCGCTACCATGTGCGCTGCTCTAGCGTCCGCGCCGGGCGCACGGAGAGGCGGCCGTCAGGAGAGAAGCGTGCGATCCGCTCCCATCGTCCCCGACGCCGCGTCGCGCGGGGGCGGCTACCAGGCTTTCGACATCAGGAAATCGTTCGGCCCGGTTCCGGTGCTGGACGGCATCACGACGACGCTGCGTCCCGGTCGCGTCCACACGATGATGGGCGAGAACGGCGCCGGAAAGTCGACGCTGTTCAAGATCCTGGCGGGCGTGGTTGCGCCGAGCGCGGGCCGGCTCGCGGTGGACGGGCAGGCAGTCCGGTTCGACGGACCGGCCGACGCGCACCGTCTCGGCATCACCCTGGTGCCGCAGGAACCGATGCTGATGGCGGAACTCTCCGTCGGCGAGACGATGTTCGTCGGCGATCTTCCGTGCCGGAGCGGCCTGCCGCGTCGGGTCGACTGGCGCGCCGTCCACCAGCGGAGCGAGGCGGCGCTCGCGTCGCTCGGCCTCGACATCGACGTGCGCGCCAAGGCGCGCTCGCTGTCGATCGCGCAGGCGCAGCAGGTCGAGTGTGCGAAGGCGCTGCTCCGCGGCACCCGCACGATCCTGTTCGACGAGCCGACCTCGCCGCTGACCGCGCACGAGGTCGAGCGCCTGTTCCTGATCATGCGCCGGCTGCGCGACGACGGCTGCACGCTCGGCTTCATCAGCCACCGCATGGACGAGGTTCTCGCGATCAGCGACGACATCTCGATCCTTCGCGACGGGCGGCTGGTCGCCGAAACGTCGGCGCCGGATTTCGACCGCACGCATCTGCTGTCGGCGATGGTCGGGCGCACGATGCGCGCGATCCCCCGCCGCGCGGCGTCGACCGCGACCGAGACCGTCGTGCTGTCGGTGGACGGGCTGACGCACGAGGGGCGGTTCCGCGATGTCGGCTTCGCGCTCCGGGAAGGCGAAATCCTCGGCCTTGCCGGGCTGGTCGGCGCCGGGCGCACGGAGGTCGCGGAAACGATCTTCGGACTCCGCCGGCGCGACAGCGGCACGGTCGCGCTCGAGGGACGGTCGATCGTCGGCCTCCGGCCGGACGACATCGTCCGGCGCGGTCTCGTCTACGCGCCGGAAGACCGCGCGCGGCACGGGGCGGTGCTGCCGATGACGATCGGCGAGAACCTCAGCGCGGCCCGGCTCGACGTGATGAAGCGGCGGCTCGGGCTGATCGACCGTGGCGACGAGGACCGGCGGAGCGCCGCGATCGTCCGGCAGTTCCGCGTCCGCTGCGCCGGGACCGACCAGACGCTCCGCGAACTTTCGGGCGGCAACCAGCAGAAGGTCGTATTCGGCAAGTGGATGGGGCTCGCGCCGCGCGTCGCGATCCTCGACGAGCCGACGCGCGGCGTCGATGTCGGCGCGAAGGAGGAGATCTACGAGCTGATCGAGCGGCTCGCGGCGGACGGCATGGCGTTCCTGGTGATCTCGTCCGAAACCGAGGAGCTGGTGCGGCTCTGCGACCGCGTGCTGTCGATCTACGAGGGGCGCGTGGTGTCGGAACTTGCCGGCGAGGACGTGACGCTCGACCGGGTCACGCGTTCGTATCTCGGAGCGTCGTCGTGACGGCGGCGCGCAGTCAGGGTCTCGCGTCGCGCCTGCGGCGTGACCCGCGCGAGCTCGTGCTGGTGGCGGTGACGCTCGTGGTGCTGCTCGCCGTCGGCAGCGTCGCGCACGGCTTCGTGGCGGCGGGCAACATCCGCTTCATGATCCTCGGCTCCGTGGTGCTGTCGCTGCTGTCCCTCGGCCAGACGCTGGTGATCTGCACGCGCGGGATCGATCTTTCGGTCGCGCCGGTGCTCGGCCTCACCGCGCTGGTGGACGGGCTGCTCGCGCAGGGCGGCGGGCTTCCGCTCGCGGGGGCGGCGGCGATCGCGGTCGTGATCGGCCTCGCGCTCGGCGCCTTCAACGGCGTCCTGGTGGCGAAGCTCGCGATCCCGCCGATCATCACCACGCTCGGCACGTACAGTCTCTATTCGGGGCTGATGTTCGTCGTCTCGAACGGCAACCAGGTGGACAGCGTGCCGCCCTCCTACGCGACGTTCGGCAACGGGCGTCTCGTGCCGTTCCTGCCGGTGCCGATCCCGGTGCTGCTGCTGCTCGCGATCCTGGCCGCGATGGCGTTCCTGCTGGAGCAGACGCGGTTCGGGCGGAACGTGCTCGCGGTCGGCAACAACGAGAACGCGGCCTTCGTCGCGGGGATCAAGGTGCGCGCGACGACGATCGGCGCCTACACGGTGTCGGGCCTGCTCGCGGCGATCGCGGGGCTCGTGTTCGTGTCCTACACGGGGTCGGCGACCGTCACGACCGGCACCGGCGACCACATGGAGCTGCAGTCGATCGCGGTCGCGCTGATCGGCGGCGCGGCGATCTCGGGTGGGCGCGGCAACATGGTCGGCACCGTGCTCGGCGCCCTGTTCCTCAGCGTGGTGCTGACCGCGCTCGTGTTCCTCCGCGTGCCGCCGATCTGGTATCAGGCCGGCGAGGGCGTGATGATCCTGCTCGCGGTGACGGCGGGTCTCGGCCGCGGCCGGCGGGGGCTCGCGCGATGAGCGCGACGCCGATCCGGAACGAGGTGTCGGCCGGCCGACGCAACACGTCGCGCATTCCGCTCGACGGGTGGGAGCGCGCGCTGCTCGTGGCACTCGTGCTGCTGCTCGCGGTGCTGTTCGCGGCGGTCGACGGGTTCTGGTCGGGCTTCTCGGGATTTCTCGCGCTGACCGAGAACTTCCTGCCGTTCGGCATCGTGGCGCTCGGGCTCGCGACCGTGATCCTGACGGGCGGGATCGATCTTTCAGTGGGCTCGAACGCGAGCCTGTCGGCGATCGTGATGGCGGAGCTCTGGAGCGGGCTGCACGTGCCGATCTTCGTCGCCGCCGGGGCGGCGGTCGCGACCGGCATCGTGCTCGGCGCGATCAACGGCCTGATCGTGACGCGGCTCCGCACCGAGCCGCTGATCGCGACGCTCGCGACCAGCTTCATCTTCGGGAGCTGCGCGACCGCGCTCGCCGGCGCGTCGCCGCCGTCCGGCTTCCCCCCCGCGTTCGACGCGGTCGGGGTCGGCGCGATCGCGGACGTCGTGCCGTATCAGCTCGTGCTGTTCGCCGTGCTTGCGGCGGGATTCGGGATCCTGCTGTCGCGGACGCCGTTCGGGCGGAAGATCGTGATGATCGGGCACAACCGCGAGGCGGCCGCCTGGTCCGGGGTCAGGACCGAGCGCATCCTGCTCGCGGCCTACGTGCTGTCGGGCGCGACCGCGGCGATCGCCGGCGTCGTGCTCGCGGCCTATTACAGCGCGGTCCGTCCCGACATGGGGGACGTGCTGCTGCTCGCGACGATCACCACCGTCGTGCTCGGCGGGGTCAGCATCTTCGGCGGCGACGGGCGGATCACCGGCGTCGTGATCGCGGTGCTGCTGCTCGGCTTCCTCCGCCAGGGCCTGCTGATCGCGGGCGTCTCCGACATGATCACGACGATGGTGACGGGCGCGATCCTGCTCGGCGCGATCGCGGTCCGGAACGCGCTGTCGCCAAGCCGCGGCGGCTTCACGCAGCTTTTCCGCCGGTTCGGTCTCGGCCGGCAGCCACCCACAGAAACGAGGAACGTCACATGAAGACCACGCTACGGCTCGCGCTCGCGAGCCTGCCGATCCTGTTCGCGGCGACCGCGCATGCCGCCGACATCGACACCAGCAAGCGGCTCAAGGTCGCGATGGTCCCGAAGCTGGTCGGGTTGTCGGTGTTCAAGGCGAACGAGAAGGGCGCCGCCGCGGCGGCCAAGACGCTCAACATGGACTTCCTCTACACCGGCCCGGTGACGGCGTCGGCGCAGGGGCAGGTGGACGTGTTCAACAGCCTGATCGCGCGCCGCTTCAACGTGATCACCACGACGTCGAACAACCCGACCGAGCTCGCGCCGGCGCTGAAGCGCGCGATGAGTCGCGGCATCACCGTCGTGTCGTACGACAGCGACGTGTCGCCCGACGCGCGCGACTTCTTCGTGCAGAACACGGACTACGGCGCGATGGGCAAGGCGCTGGTCGACAGCGTCGAGAAGTTCGCCGGTCCGGATGCGAAGGTCGCGATCCTGTCGTCGACGCCCGACGCGACGATCCAGAACGAGTGGCTCCGCGCGACGAAGAGCTACATGACGGCGAACTTTCCGAAGATGACGATCGTGACGACGCAGTACGGCCAGTCGAGCCCGTCGCAGTCGCTCACCGCGGGGCTCAACATCCTGCAGTCGAACCCGGACGTGACCGCGATCATCGCGCCCGACGGGGCCGCCGAGGTGGGCGCCGCCGCCGCCGTGCAGAAGCTCGGCCGTACCGGCAAGGTCTTCGTGACCGGGTGCAGCGATCCGGATTCGATCCGCCAGTACGTCAAGGCCGGGATCATCAAGGCGAGCCCGCTGTGGGACGAGGTCAAGGAGGGTGCGCTCGTGATGTACGTCGCGCGACTCGCCGCGAACAAGGCGATCGGCCCGAACAGCACGTTCACGGCGGGCGATCTCGGGCAGTTCACGGCGCATGACAAGGTGATCGTGTTCTCGACGCCGCTCGTGTTCACGGCGGAGAACATCGACCAGTACCAGTTCTAAGGCGGGGTTTCACCCCGCACCCCACCAGGACGGGACCCATCGCGCAGGCGCGATGGGAGCCCGGCTGGGCACCTGGACCCCAACCATTTGGATGGGGGTCTGGGCGCCCAGCGCCCAGCGGAACGGGTTCCCATCGCGCAGGCGCGATGGGGCCCGCGTGAGGCAGAGCCTCACCCTTTCTTAGTCACGGACGGAGATTTTCATGAAGCGCATTCTCTTCACCGGCGGATCGGGCAAGGCGGGCAAGCACGTCGTCCGTTACCTGGTCGAGGCCGGCTATCGCGTGCTCAACATCGACACGAAGCCGCTCGGCGATCCCGACGTCCGCACGCTGATCACCGACATCACGGACAGCGGCCAGGTGTTCAACGCGTTCTCGGCCTACACCGGGCTGCACGAGTTCGACGAGGACCTCCGGCCGGAAACGATCGACGCGGTGGTGCATTTCGCGGCGATCCCGCGGATCATGATCACGCCGGACAACGAGGTCTACCGGATCAACGTGATGGGGACCTACAACGTCCTCGATGCGGCGACGAAGCTGGGCATCA
Organism: uncultured Acetobacteraceae bacterium; assembly: GCA_964249205.1. Lineage (GTDB taxonomy): Bacteria > Pseudomonadota > Alphaproteobacteria > Acetobacterales > Acetobacteraceae > CAXTPV01. The sequence goes on from CAXUBA010000122.1 coordinate 7,282, forward strand.
AGAAGGTGATCATCGCGTCGAGCGAGACGACCTACGGGATCGTGTTCGCGCACGGCCACCGCGATCCGGAATACTTCCCGCTCGACGAGGAATATCCGGTCGATCCGATGGACAGCTACGCGTTGTCGAAGATCGTCAACGAGCGGACGGCGCGCGCCTTCGCGCTCCGCACCGGGACCGACATCTACGCGCTGCGGATCGGCAACGTGATCGAGCCGAGCGAATACGAACTCTTTCCGGGCTGGTTCGCGAAGCCGGATTTCCGCAAGCGGATCTGCTGGAGCTACATCGACGCGCGCGACCTCGGCGAGATCGTGCGCCTCGGGATCGAGCGCGACGGGCTCGGCTACCAGGTGTTCAACGCGGTGAACGACATGAGCTCGTCGGACCTGCCGACCGCGGAGCTGGTGCGGCGCTACTACCCGAACGTGCCGGTCAAGCGCGAGATGGGCGAGTTCGAAAGCCTGTTGTCGAACCGGAAGGCGCGCGAGATGCTCGGCTTCCAGGAAAAGCACGACTGGCGGAACTACGTCCGCTCGTGAGCGGACGGCAGGTCGAGCCCGAAATGGCGCACGAGGTCGTCGACCTCGCTCCGCGTCAGCACGCGCGGGTCGAAGTTGCGGAGCAGGAGGAAGAGGCGCGCGGTCTCTTCCAGCTCCTCGGTCGCGTAGACCGCGGCCTCGAGCGACGCGCCGGCGACGACGGGGCCGTGATTGGCCAGCAGGACGGCGGAATAGCGACCGGCCAGTCCCTTGATCGCGCCGGCGACGGCGTCGTCGCCCGGCCGGTGGTAGGGGACCAGCGCCAGCGCGCCCACCCGCATCACGTAGTAGGGGGTGAGCGGCGGCAGCACGTCGGCGGGGTCGAGGCCGGGCAGCATCGAGACCGCGACCGAATGGGTCGAGTGGAGGTGCACCACGGCGGCGGCGCCGCTCCGTCCCTCGTAGAGCGCGGTGTGGAGCGGCACTTCCTTCGTCGGCTTGTCGCCGTCCTGCCACTGCCCGTCGGCGTCGAGGCGCGACAGGCGCGCCGGATCGAGGGCGCCAAGCGACGCGTTGGTCGGCGTCGTGAGGAAGCCGCCGTCCGGCAGGCGGACGCTGATGTTGCCGGACGAGCCCGGCGTCAGGCCGCGCTCGAAGATCGAACGCCCGAAGGTGCAGATCGCGTCCCGCAGCTTGGTCTCGGTCACGTCGTCGTTCCTTGCCCAGTGATCCGCCACGGCGGACGCTCGCGTGTCGCACGCTTTCCGTCGGAGAACAGTCTTTGAGCACGAAGGTAGCGGTGATCGGGCTCGGGTCCATGGGCTTCGGCATGGCGACGTCGCTGATGCGCGGCGGCTTCGCGGTCGGCGGCTGCGACG
>CAXUBA010000123.1:0-8498 GCA_964249205.1 uncultured Acetobacteraceae bacterium
GGCTTCGAGCTCGAGCCGCAGCCCGCGAGGGCGAGAGCGGCGACCGCGCCGAGCAGCAGGAACGGATGGTGCAGCACGAGGCGGAGGTCGACCGACGCGCCGACCGTCATGAAGAACAATCCGAGCAGCAGGCCGCGGAACGGTTCGATGTCGGCTTCGAGCTCGCGTCGGAACTCGCTTTCGGCCAGCATCACGCCGGCGAGGAAGGTTCCGAGGGCCGGCGACAGCCCGACGAGCTCCATCCGCGCCGCGACGCCGACCACGGTCAGCAGCGCCGTCGCGGTGAAGATCTCCCGGAGCCGCGCGGCCGCGATGAAGCGGAACGCCGGGCGCGTGAGCAGCCGGCCGCCGAGCACCACCGCCAGCACGGCGGCGAGTTCGGCCACGGTCCGGAACGGCGCCGAGACGCCTTCGAGCAGCCCGTGGCCGCCGGTCGCCGCCGCGTGGCCACCACCGGTCGCGAGCAGCGGCAGCAGCGCGAAGAGCGGGATCACCGAAAGGTCCTGGAACAGCAGCACGCCGAAGGCGCTGGTGCCGACGGCGCCCCGACGGAGGCCGTTCTCGTCGAGGAGCTGGAGCGCGACCGCGGTCGACGACATCGCGAGGATGACGCCGCTTGCGAACGCGGCGCGCGGCGGTAGCCCGCAGGCCCAGGCGGCGAGCCCGATCAGCACCCCGGCGCCGAGCAGCTGCGCGAGGCCGAGACCCGCGATGTCGAAGCGAAGCCGCCACAGCAGCGCCGGCCGCACCTCGAGGCCGATCAGGAACAGAAGGATGACGACGCCGAACTCGGCGAACTGCATGACCGACGCCTGGCCGCCGACGAGCCCGAGCGCGAACGGCCCGATCAGCACGCCCGCGACGAGGTAGCCGAGCACCGCGCCGAGCCCCGCCTGGCGCGCGAGCGGCACGGCGAGAACGCCGGCCGCAAGGTACACCAGCGTCTCGAGGAGAAGCGGACTCGCGTTCAAGCGACGTCGACCGCGGCGAGCGTCTCGATCCAGTCGGCGTAGCGGACCAGATCCCGCTCCTGCGGCGCTCCGTGCAGGACGAAGGGGGGCACCCATCGCATGGCGCAGAAGCCGGCGGTGGCCCTGAGCGGCAGAAGGAGCTCGTCCATCGTTCCGCCGACGCGTTCGGCGATCGGCCCGCCGCCGGCGAACGGCGCGCTGCCGGCGACCGGCCGGTAGGCTTCCTCGCCCTGCCCCGTCGTCACCGCGCAGGCGAACCGCTTGCCGGCGAGCCTCGCCCCCGGCCCGTAGGCGAAGCCCGCAAGGAACACGACGTCGATCCATTCCTTGAGCAGCGCCGGCGTCGAATACCAGAACATCGGAAACTGCAGCAGGACCGCCGCGTGGCTGAGCAGCAGAGCCTGTTCGCGCCGGACGTTCACCGCGAAGTCCGGATAGGCCTCGTAGAGGTCGTGCGGGCGGCAGCGCCGGTCGGACGCGGTTTCCGCCATCAGCCGGCGCCCCGCAACCGAACCCTCGTAGAACGGGTGCGCCAGCACGACGAGGATCGTGGTCGGCGCGACGTCGCGAGCCTTCATGCTCCGGCCTTTCCGTCGATCAGCCGCATCCTTGGCAATCCCGCGTCGTCGGGTCCAGCGCTGCGCGCCGGGTGCGATGGCGAGGGGCGCCGCGTTGCTCTAGTGAAGCCGACAGAACGAGACGGAGCGTGCACGATGCCGGACGGAACGGCCAAGATCCCGGCGACCCTCATCCCCGGCGACGGCATCGGCCCCGAGATCGTCCGATCGGTGGTCGAGGTCCTCGACGCGGTCGGCGCGCCGTTCGAGTGGGAAACCCGGCAGGCCGGTCTCGCCGGGATCGCCGAGAGCGGCGAGCCGTTGCCGCCGGCGACGCTCGACAGCATCCGCCGCACGAAGCTCGCACTGAAGGGTCCGCTCACCACGCCGGTGGGCGGCGGGTTCAAGTCGATCAACGTCCAGCTCCGGCAGGAATTCGAGCTGTTCGCCAATCTGCGTCCGGCGAAGACGCTGATCCCGGGGCGCTTCGACAAGGTCGACATCGTTCTCGTTCGCGAGAACCTTGAAGGCTACTACGCCGCCTTCGAGCACTTCATGCCGGTCGGCAACGACCCGCGCGGCATCGCGATGTCGGCCGGCTTCAACAGCCGCGCCGAGTGCCGGCGCATCGCGACCTACGCGTTCGACTACGCGGTGCGTCATGGTCGCCGGACGGTGACGATCGTCCACAAGGCGAACATCCTCAAGGCGCTGACCGGGTTGTTTCTCGAGGAAGCCCGGGCCGTCGCCGCGGACTACGCCGGCCGCGTCGCGTTCGACGACCGCATCGTCGACGCCTGCGCGATGCAGCTCGTGCTCGACCCGACGCAGTTCGACGTGATCGTCACCACCAACCTGTTCGGCGACATCCTGTCCGACCTCGTCGCCGGCCTGGTCGGTGGGCTTGGCTTGGCGCCCGGCGCCAACATCGGGGCCGGGGCGGCGATCTTCGAGGCGGTGCACGGCTCGGCGCCCGACATCGCGGGCAAGGGTCTCGCGAACCCCTGCGCGCTGCTGCTCGCGACCGCGCTCATGCTCGACCATGTCGGGCGGACGGATCTCGGAACCCGGCTCCGCGAGGCGGTGGAGCGCGTGGTACTGCACGACGGCGTCCGGACGCGCGATCTCGGCGGCACGGCGACGACCAGCGATCTCACGGCGGCATTGCGTCGGGCGGTCGGCTAGCGCCCGCCGTCGCCTGGACGGGATCGGGGACCTAGCGCCCCGCGCCTGGTCGGGTTCGGGGTGAAACCCCGGACTTCTATTCCTTTCGCCCGTCGGAGCTGCGCCCTCTCGCGTGCTGCTTCGCGCCGAACATGTTGTCCCGCTGCTCCTCGGTGAGCGGCCCGGTGCGGCGTCGTTCGGCAAGCAGGTCGAGACCGCGCTGCACCGCGGGACGCGCGGCGATCGCGTCATGCCAGCGGGCGACGTTCGGGAACTCGGCAAAGTCGATCCCACGTTTTTCCGGGCCGCGCACCCAGGGGAAGCACGCGATGTCGGCGATGGTGAACGCGTCGCCGGCGAGGTACTCCGCCTCCCCGAGCCGTGTTTCGAGGACGCCGTAGAGACGCCGGACCTCCTTGCCGTAGCGCTCGATCGCGTAGGGGATCTTCTCCGGCGCGTAGGTGGCGAAGTGGTTCCACTGGCCGAACATCGGGCCGATCCCGCCCATCTGGAACATCAGCCACTGGAGGCAGAGGAAGCGGGCGGAGGGTGTGTCGGGGATCAGCCGCCCCGCCTTCTCGGCCAGGTAGATCAGGATCGCGCCGCTTTCGAACAGCGCCAACCGGCCGCCGGGCGCGTCCTCGTCGACGATCGCGGGGATCCGATGATTGGGCGTGAGGGCGAGGAAGTCCGGCCGGAACTGTTCGCCGGCTCCGATGTCGATCGGCACCACACGGTAAGAAAGCGCGAGTTCCTCGAGCGCGATATGCACCTTCTGACCGTTGGGGGTGGGCCAGGACCAGAGTTCGATCACGGGAACGCCTTCCAATCAGTCGATGGAGCGCACCGAGAAGATCGCGATCACGGCGCCGCCGCAACCCTCGTCGTGGTCGGCGAGGTGGGCGGGTGGAGAAACGGCGAGGTGACCGCCCAAAGGGCCATCAGTCCGAGCGGCACGAGCAGCACGGTCGCCGTGACGCGTCCGCGATGACTCGCCGGCGCGCCGATGTCGCCATGCTTCGACATGGATGATCCTTCAGACAACGTGCATCCGGACGTTACCCGGATTGATGTCTGTCAGCAAAACGCGCATTGCCAATAACACGAAATCTTACCGTGCAATCTCCAGGCAGTTCTTACGGCCTGCAAGCAAAAGGATGCAGGTGTCTGTTCGCGAGAGAAAAATCCTGACGAGAATGGCGGGAAGGATGCGTTTGAACCATCTCTCGGATTTCAAGTTCGCGCGTTCTTCTGACATCGCGGCGCCGCGCTTCCGGCCTTCGTCGCGGTCGGCGACGTCCGTCCGACCGGTCATGCTGCCTTCGGTCCGTTCGTCCGTCGGATCGCGGCCTTGCCCGTCCTTGCCCGACGCGGCACCGTCCGGCGCATGAGCGGATCGGACGGAAACGAGGTGGCACGCGCCATCCTGGCGCTGGTGGATGCGCGCGGGCCGGATCGCTCCATCTGTCCTAGCGAAGCCGCACGCGCGCTTGCGAGCGGCGACGCCTGGCGCGGCCGCCTGGGCGAGGTTCGACGGGAAGCGGTGCGGCTCGCCCGGGAAGGGCGGATCGCGATCCTCCGCAAGGGCAAGCCGATCGACCCCGACGAGATCCGCGGCGTCGTCCGCCTCCGCACCACGCGCCGCTGACCAGTTCCGGAGCAAGATCGATGAAGAAGGTGGGGCGGTTCTTCGCCGATCTCTGGTTTTTGACGAAGCCATACTTCACGTCGGAGGAATGGAAGCCAGCCTGGGCTCTCCTGCTCAGCCTCATCGCCCTGAACCTTCTGCAGGTCGGGATCGGTCTCGCTGTGTCGTTTTCCCGGAGCATCTACTACACCGCGTTGCAGGAGAAGGACGCCGCCGGCTTCTTCCGCGGCCTGTTCTGGTTCACGCCTCGTCCGCACACGTTTCCGATGCCGGGCTTCTTCATGTTCGTCGTCGTTCTGGTGCTGTCCGGCGTGCTCTCGACATACTTGCAGTCTTGGTTGCAGATCCGCTGGCAACGCTGGATGACGGCACGCTTCGTCGACCAGTGGCTCAGTGAGCACGCGCACTATCGCTTGATGCTGACCAACTCTACTCAAGGAGTTGGCACCGACAACCCGGATCAGCGAATTCAGGAGGACATCGAGGACGTCACGACGAGTTCGCTTGGCTTCATCCTGGGCCTGATTTCCAGCATCGTCACCGTCTTCAGCTACGGTGGTCTGCTCTGGGCGCTTTCGGGACCGTTGGTCCTCTTCGGACTGCACATCCACGGCTATCTGTTCTGGGCCGCGATCCTCTACTCGATCGTCGTCACCTGGCTCACGCATCTCGTTGGCCGACCGCTGGCCGGACTGACCTTCCAGCAGCAACGGCTCCGCGGCAATTTCCGCTTCTCGCTGGTCAAGACACGTGAGCACGCGGAAGCCATCGCCTTGCTCGGCGGCGAAAGCGAAGAGACACGGGGGATCAACCAACGCTTCGCCGACTTCTACGCGAACTTCTTCCGCATCATGAATCGGTCGGCGTGGCTCTCGCTCGTGACGGGCGGCTTCAGCGAGGTTTCGGGCAACTTCGCGTTGCTGATGTCAGCACCGCGCTTCTTCGCAAGCCGGATCACATTCGGCACGATGATGCAGATCGTCCAGCTCTTCGGCGATCTGCAGGACGCCTTTCTCTGGTTCATGAACCAGTATGCTATCTTCGCGGCCTATGCCGCGCAGATCGAGCGTCTCGCGACCTTCCAGCGCGCGCTCGATGCGACGAAGCTCATCGGCGCGAACACCACTCGCCGCGCGTCGGACCAGGCAGAGGTGTTCGCCCGCGACCTCGCGATCAGTCTTCCTGACGGGCGTCCGCTCCTCGCGTCGACCAATTTCACCTTGGAACCCGATGTCTCGACTGCGATCCTCGGCCAATCCGGGACCGGCAAATCGACCCTCTTCCGCGCTCTCGCCGGCGTCTGGCCGTTCACGTCCGGGCAGATCGTCGGGCCGCCGGTCGGGAGTGTGTTCCTGCCCCAGGAGACTTACCTGCCGGAAGGCTCCCTCCGCCGCGTGCTCTGCTACCCCCAACACCCGACGGAAGTCTCCGACGCGACGCTCGGCGCTGCCTTGCGAAATGCCGGCCTAGGCCATCTCGCGGCCGAGCTCGACACGGAGGCCGCCTGGGACCAGCGTCTGTCCCCGGGCGAGCAGCAGCGGGTCGCCCTCGCTCGCGCCCTCCTGCTCAGACCGTCCTGGCTTTTCATGGACGAGGCGACCGCGTCGCTCGATCCCACGGCCGAAGCCGAACTCTTTGCCATGCTCCGGCGCGAACTGCCCGGCACGACGCTCATCTCGATCACCCATCGCGAGGCGCTGGCGCGCTTGCACGACCGGATCCTCCGCGTTACGCCGGAAGGCGTTTCCGCGCTCGAACCCGCCTGAGCCGAGCGCGACGTCAGCCGCGCCCGAGCAGCATCGTCGAGACCGACGCCGCGAGAAGACCGAGACGCGGCGTCACCAGCTTGTCGTTCCGGTGCCGGAGTTCGGCCGACGCGATGCACGTCGAGGTCGCGGCGAGAAGCAAACCGCCCAGGAACGACAGCGATGGCGTCACCAGCATCGCCGCCCCGCCGAGTTCGGCCGCACCGATGACATGCATGTCGTCTTCCGACCAGCCCCACGACTTGAACAGCGTGCGCTCGCGCTCCACGCTGGCAAGCTTGGCGATGCCGGCCGTGGCGAAGGCGAGCGCCACCGTCGTCTTCCAGAGACCGGGCCTTGCATGCGTCATCGTCGGATCCTTCTCGTCGTTCGCGACACCGGAACGCATCGACGCGCGGGAAGATCGCCGGACCACGACGTGCCGGTCTCGATCGCGCCAGGCGGGATCATGCTCGGGGGGACGTGCCGGGATGTCGTGATGGTAGCGGCGGACGGATTTGAACCGCCGACCAAGGGATTATGATTCCCCTGCTCTACCGCTGAGCTACGCCGCCATCCGTCAGGGGCGCCGGAGTAGCGGGGCCGTCCGACGGTGTCAACGTGGCGCCGGCGGCAGTCGCGGCGAAACCGCAACCCGCTCCGCCCGCTCCGCTTCAGGTCCGCGCCCGAGGAGTTCACGCCCGCTTGTCGATCACCGACCTTTATCGCGAAACCCTCGTGCGGATCCGCTCGGCGCTCGACTGGGCGCCGGCGCCGCTCGCCTCCGCGATCATCCTCCTGCTCGCCGCCCTGTTCGCGCTGCTGCTCCACCGTTTCGCGACCAACGCCCTGCTCCGCCTGCCGGGCGCGCGCGGCGCCCGCTTTCGCGCGCTCGTCAAGCAGATCCGCGGCCCCGCCCGCGTCTTCTTCGTGATCGCCGCGGTGATCACCGCCCTGCCCGTCTCCGGGTTCTCCTACCGGACCGACACCGCGATCGGGCAGGCGCTGCTCGTCGCGTTCATCCTGCTGATCGGCTACTCGGCCTCGCTCGCATCCGGCATTCTGTCTGGGACCTATCTCTCGACGGTCTCGCTCGACAGCGAGGACAATCTCGTCGCGCGCAAGCACACGACGCAGATCCGCCTCCTGAAGCGTGCGGCCGACATCCTGATCGCGCTCGTCACCGTCGGCGCGGCGCTGATGACGTTCGAACCGGTCCGCCAATACGGCGTCAGCCTGTTCGCGTCGGCAGGCGCCGCCTCGCTCGTGGTCGGCCTCGCCGCTCGGCCGCTGCTCACCAATCTCATCGCCGGCGTGCAGATCGCGATCACCCAGCCGATCCGCATGGAGGACGCGGTGATCGTGGAAGGCGAGTGGGGTTGGATCGAGGAGATCACCTCGACCTACGTCGTGGTGCGGATCTGGGACTGGCGGCGAATGATTTTGCCCATCAGCTACTTCCTCGAGAAACCCTTCCAGAACTGGACGCACTCGTCGGCGTCGCTGATCGGCACCGTGTTCCTCTACACCGACTTCCGCGCCGACGTCGGCCGATTGCGGGACAGGCTGCACGAGACGATGGAGACGTGCCCGCTCTGGGACGGCAAAGTCGTCAACCTGCAGGTCGCCGACGTTTCCGAGCACACGATGACGATCCGCATCCTGGTTTCGGCCCGGAACGCGCCGCAGACCTGGGATCTCCGGTGCGACGTTCGGGAAAAGATGCTGGCGTTCATCCGGACCGACATGCCGGACATCTTCCCGGTCAGCCGGGTCGACCTACCGCGCTCCTCGCGCGGGCCGGACGCCTTGTCGGCCGGGCCGCTGGGCTAGAACGATCCCGCCCGACGATGCCGGACGCGGCCCGCGACCGGCCCGGCGCAAGGGCCGGTCGGAACACGTTCAGGCGTCCGCCGGCTCTTCCCGTTCGTGCGGCGCCATCGTCGGCTGATCGGAGGATTGCGGCACCAGCGGATCGGGTTGGTCGTCGTCGGGCGGGCTGCCCTCGCCTTCCATCGTCGGCCGTCGCTGGTTGGTTTCGCGCGACCCGTTGCTTGGCCGCTCGCCACCGCCATTGCCGCCGCCGCCGTTCTGCGTCGCCTGCGCCATGGCGTTCAGGATGCGGAAATAATGCTCGGCGTGCTGGAAGTAGCTTTCGGCCATGACGCGGTCGCCAGAGCTCGACGCATCGCGGCCGAGCTGGAGATAGCGCTCGAACAGTTGCTGCGCCGTGCCGCGCACCCGCAGGTCAGGCCCGGAACTGTCGAAGACGTGGTTCCGGTTCAGCGGGATGTTCCCGCTGTGGTGCCGGATCCCGCCGCCACCGCCGCCGCCACCGACTCCGCAGCCGGAACGATGACAACGGCCTAGCATGCGTTTCCTGTACATCCGATTGCCGCAGCGCTTCCTTGAT
>CAXUBA010000124.1:0-8498 GCA_964249205.1 uncultured Acetobacteraceae bacterium
TCGCTGACGTCGGCGGCGCCGCGGCGGCCGCCGACGTCAGCGACGCCGGCGCCTTCGCCGCCCCGCCGCTTTCCACCGAACCGAGCACGGCCCCGGGTTCGACGTCCGCTCCCTCGTTCGCGACGATGGCGCCGAGGATTCCCGCCACCGGCGCGTTCACCTCGACCGAGACCTTGTCGGTTTCGAGCTCGGCCACCGCCTCGTCGGCCCGCACCGCGTCGCCCGGCTTCTTGAGCCAGCGCGACACGGTCGCGGACGCGACGCTCTCGCCGAGGGTGGGAACGGTGATGGCGACGGACATGGAGGTTCTCCCGGCGGCCGGGGCCGCACGCTCGCGGACAGCAATCTGGACCACGCTCGACCGGGACGAGGCGCAGGCACCTTGTCGCGGTCGTGCCAGGTTGCTCGGTCCATCTGGTTCCTAGAGCAGTCTTTCCCGGACGGGTGATCCTGCCCGATCGGGTATCGCGTCGGCGGCGAGAGGTTACAAGCCCAGGAGCAGGCGACGCGGATCCTCGATCCCCTCCTTCACGCGCACCAGGAAGGACACCGCCTCCTTTCCGTCGATGATGCGGTGATCGTAGGAGAGCGCGAGATACATCATCGGGCGGATCTCGACCTTGCCGGCGATCGCGATCGGGCGCTCCTGGATCTTGTGCATGCCGAGGATCGCCGACTGCGGCGCGTTCAGGATCGGTGTCGACATCAGCGAGCCGTAGATGCCGCCGTTGGTGATCGAGAAGGTGCCGCCAGACAGCTCGTCGAGCTTCAGGGCGCCGTCGCGCGCGCGCTTGCCGAAGTCGGCGATGCCGCGCTCGATGGAAGCGAAATCGAGCGTGTCCGCATCGCGGAGCACCGGCACGACGAGGCCGTTCGCCCCGCCGACCGCGATCCCCATGTTGACGAACTCGCGGTAAACGATCTCGTCGCCGTCGATCTCGGCGTTCACCGCCGGGAACTCGCGGAGACCGACGACGCAGGCGCGCACGAAGAAGCTCATGAAGCCGAGCCGCGCGCCCTTGTGCGTCTTCTCGAACTGTTCGCGATATTGGGTCGTGCGCGCCATCCCCGCCGACATGTCCACCTCGTTTATGGTGGTGAGCTGGGCGGGGGTCGCCTGCGCCTCCTTCAGACGGCGCGCGATCGTCTGACGCAGGCGCGTCATCTTCACCCGCTGCTCGCGCGGATCGTCGGTGCGCTTCTGGCCCGCAGCCGGGGCGGGCTTCACGGCTTGGGTCGCGGCGTCGGGTCCGGGCTGCAGGAAGGCGAGCACGTCGCCCTTGGTGATCCGCCCGTCCTTTCCGGTGCCGGTGCCGACCGCATCGGCGCCGACCTCCTGCTCCTCCATGATCCGCGCCGCCGCGGGCATCACGCGGGACGCCTCCGCGACGCGCCGGCGCTCGGCTTCGGCGGCACGGCTGTCGACCGTGCTTCGCACGACGTCGGCGGGCGGCGTCGCCGGACGCGAGACCGGGCCGCTCGGCCTTGGCGGCGGCTTTACCCCGCTCGCCACCACCGGCGCGGCAGGTCGCGACGGCGCGCCCGATGCGGCGGCCTTCGGCGGGGCCGTCGACGGCGAAGCCGCCCCGTCGAGGGTCGCGAGAAGCGCGCCGACCTCGACCTCGTCGCCTTCGCGGACGGCGTGGGGGCCGAGCGTCCCGGCCGAGGGCGCGTTTACCTCGACCGACACCTTGTCGGTCTCGAGCTCGACCACCGCCTCGTCGGCCGCGATCGCGTCGCCCGGCTGCTTCAGCCAGCGCGACACGGTCGCCGTGGTGACGCTTTCGCCCATCGCGGGCACGGTGATGGCGGCAGGCATCGGCGTTTCCTTGCTCGTTCGTTCCGTGATCGTGGTTTCAGGCACGCTCAATCCCGAGCGCCGCGTTCACCAGGGCCGCCTGCTCGGCCGCATGGGTCGACGCCTGGCCGGTCGCGGGCGAGGCGGCCGGCTGGCGACCGGCGTAAAGGACGCGCTCTTCGCGCCCGATCGTCGCGAGCGCGCGCTCGAGCAGGCGGTCGACGAAGTTCCAGCCCCCCATGTTGCCGGGCTCCTCCTGGCACCAGACGATCCGCGCCTGCGGATAGCGCGCCAGCGTGCGCGCCAGAGTCTTCAGCGGAAAAGGATAGAGCTGCTCGAGGCGGACGATCGCGACCCGGTTGCGCGACGCATCGCGCCGTGCCTGGAGCAGATCGTAGTAGACCTTGCCGGAGCAGATCACGACGCGTTCGATCTCGCCGTCCGGCGCAATCGGATCGATCTCGCCGATGACCGGGCAGAAGGTGCTGTCGCCCGTCATGTCGGCGACCTTGCTCACCGCCAGCTTGTGCCGGAGCAGCGACTTCGGCGTCATGATCACGAGCGGCTTGCGGTAGTTCCGCTTGAGCTGGCGGCGGAGCGCGTGGAAGTAGTTCGCCGGCGTCGTCAGGTTGCAGACCTGCATGTTCCGCTCGGCGCAGAGCTGCAGGTAGCGCTCGAGCCGGGCCGACGAGTGTTCCGGTCCCTGTCCCTCGTAGCCGTGCGGCAGCAGCAGCGTGAGACCGGACATCCGTAGCCACTTCGTTTCGCCGCTCGCGATGAACTGGTCGATCACCACCTGCGCGCCGTTGGCGAAATCGCCGAACTGCGCTTCCCACAGCACGAGCGTGTGCGGATCGGCCACCGTGTAGCCGTATTCGTAGCCGAGCACGCCGACCTCGGAGAGGAGCGAGTTGTAGACGTCGATCCGTGCCTGGTTCGGCTCGATGTTGTTGAGCGGCACGTATTCGTCCTGCGTCGACTGGTCGATCAGCACCGCGTGCCGCTGGCTGAACGTGCCGCGCTGGCAATCCTCGCCGGACAGCCGCACGCGATGGCCGTCGAGCATCAGCGTTCCGAAGGCGAGCGCCTCCGCGGTCGCCCAGTCGATGCCTTCGCCGCTCTCGATCGCCTGGCGCTTGGCTTCAAGCTGGCGCGCGATCTTCGGGTTGAGGTCGAAATCGTCCGGCACCGCGACGAGCGCCCGGCCAACGGCCGCGATCGCCTCGGCGCGCGCCGCCGTCGGATCGTTCTCGAGGTCGCTGTCGTCGTTCGCCTGCTTGATGCCGGTCCACTGGCCCTCCAGCCAGTCGGCCTTGTTCGGCCGATACGTCCTGGCGGCGTCCGCCGCCTCGCCGAGACGCGCCTGGAAGTCGTCCCACATCGCCGCCGACTGCTCCGGCGTGATGACGCCCTCCTGCTCGAGCCTCGCCGCGTAGATCGTGCGCGCCGTCCGCTGCACCCGGATCGTGCGGTACATGATCGGCTGGGTGAAGGCGGGCTCGTCGTTCTCGTTATGGCCGTGCCGCCGGTAGCAGACGATGTCGAGCACGACGTCGGAGCCAAACTCCTGGCGGTAGCTGGCCGCCATGCGGGCGGCGTAGATCACCGCCTCCGGATCGTCGCCGTTCACGTGGAAGATCGGCGCGAGCACGGTCTTCGCGACGTCGGTGCAGTAGAGTCCCGAATAGGCGTGCGCCGGGACGGTGGTGAAGCCGATCTGGTTGTTGACCACGACATGGATCGTGCCGCCCGTGCGATAGCCGATGAGCTGGCTCATCGCGAGCGTCTCGTAGACGCAGCCCTGTCCGGCGAAGGCGGCGTCGCCGTGCATCAGGATGCCCATCGCCGACCGCCGCTCGTGAACGTCGCCGCGCATGTCCTGCTGCGCGCGGACCTTGCCGACCACCACCGGGTCGACCGCCTCCAGATGAGACGGGTTCGGCAGCAGCGAGATGTGGACGTTGTGTCCGGCGATCTCGACGTCGGTGGAGGTGCCGAGATGGTACTTGACGTCGCCCGAGCCCTGGACGTTGTCGGGCTTCGAGGCAGCGCCGGCGAACTCGCTGAACACGGCGGTGAAGGGCTTGCGCACGATGTTGACGAGCGTGTTCAGCCGGCCGCGATGCGGCATGCCGATGACGACCTGGTCCGTGCCGGCGCGCGCCGCCGTTTCGATGATCGCGTGCAGCGCCGGGATCGTCACGTCGCCGCCTTCGAGACCGAAGCGCTTGGTGCCGACGTAGCGCTTCTGGCAGAACGCCTCGAAACCCTCCGCTTCGGTCAGCTGGCGGAGAATGGTGAGCCGGTCGTCCGGCGCAAAGGCCGTGCGCCAGGGCGCCCTCTCGATCCGGTCCTGGATCCACTCCTTGCGACGGGGATCCTGCATGTGGAGGAATTCGACGCCGATCGGGCCGCAGTAGCTTTCGCGAAGGGCGGCGACCAGCTCGCGCACGCTCGCCTCGCGCTTGCCGAGCAGCTTGCCGACCGCGTCGCCGAGATCGACCACGCGGTCGAGCCCCTCGTCATCCGTGAAGCCGTAGGTCGCCGGGTCGAGATCGGGATGCGAGCGGATCCGCTGCAGGCCGAGCGGGTCGAGCCTGGCCTCGAGATGCCCGCGGACGCGGTAGGAATGGGTGAGCTGCACGGCGTGCAGGCTGTCGTCCAGCCGCCGGCGGATGGCGGCCTCGTCGGACGACGCGGCGGCCGGCGCCGCTCCGGCCGACGAAGCAGGCGGGCGCGGCTTCGCGTCGGACGAAGGCGGACGGGCCTTCGCGTCGCCGGTCGCGGGCGCCTCGTCCGGAAGCGAGAAGCTGTTGGGCGACCAGGTCGCCCCGGCCTCGTCCTCCAGCACGGCGCGCGCCTCGTCGTTCAGCGCTTCGAACAGGACGGCGAAGGACGGGTCGACGTCGGCGGGATCGCGCGCCCATCGGGCGTAGATATTCGCGATGAACGCCGCGTTCGCCCCGTTGAACGCGCCCGCCAGGATATCGACGCCCGCCATGAACCTTCGTCCTCTCTCGCCCTGTCGTCCCTTCCACCTATTTGGGGCGGAAAGACGACCGGACCGGTCCCGATCCCGTTACCTCGACGGGACGAGCATCGGGATCGGTCCTCTCTCGGTCAAACGCCGAGCGCCTTGAAATCCTCGACCAGCTTCCGGACCGCGGCGCAGGACCGATTGAACGCGGCCTGCTCGTCCGGGGTGAACTGCACCTCCACGATACGCTCCGCTCCGCCGGCACCGATCACCACCGGCACCCCGACGTAGAAGTCGCGCTGGCCGTATTCGCCGTCGAGCTTCACGGCGCAGGGCAGCACGCGCTTCTTGTCCTTGAGGTAGCTCTCCGCCATCGCGATCGCGGCGCTCGCCGGCGCGTAGAAGGCGCTGCCGCGCTCCAGCAGCTTCACGATCTCGCCGCCGCCGTTCGCGGTGCGCTGCACGATCGCCTCGATGCGCTCGGCGGTCGACCAACCCATCCGGATCAGGTCCGGCACCGGGATGCCGGCGACCGTGGAATAACGGACGAGCGGCACCATCGTGTCACCGTGGCCGCCGAGCACGAAGGCCGTGACGTCCTCGACCGAGACGCCGAACTCCTCGGCAAGAAAATGGCGGAAGCGGGCGCTGTCGAGCACGCCCGCCATGCCCACCACCTTGCGGGCGGGCAGGCCCGAGCGTTGCTGCATCACCCACACCATCACGTCGAGCGGGTTCGTGATGACGATGACGAACGCGCTCGGCGCGTGCGCGCGGATCCCGTCCGCGACCTGGCCGATCACCTCGGCATTCTTCGCGAGGAGGTCGTCGCGCGACATGCCGGGCATGCGCGGGAAGCCGGCGGTCACGATCACGACGTCGGCGCCAGCGATCGTCGCGTAGTCGGAGGTGCCGACCATCGTCGCATCGAAGCCCTCGACGGGCGCGGACTGCATCAGGTCGAGCGCCTTGCCGGCGGCGACCCCGCCGAACACGTCGAACAGCACGATGTCGCCGAGCTCCTTGAGCCCGATCAGATGGGCGAGCGTCCCGCCGATATTGCCCGCGCCAACCAGTGCGATCTTGTGTCGTGCCATGAGAACTCCCCCCGCGCGAAGCGCCGGGTCTCTCGCTCGCCGTCGGCTCGACCCGGTTCCCGTCAGGCGTCGGAGGCCTAGTCCCTTTCCGCCGGCCCGACAAGACGCCGGCTGGCCGGGATCCATGCTGTCCGCCCCCTTCCGCGCGCAGCCCCGCGCGTTCAGCTTACGTGCGGAAGCGCGCGGTATTCGGCGCTCTGCATTTCGGCGAGCCGCGACGCGGCGCGTTCGAACAGGAACGCCTCGTCGCCGCGCTCGTAGATCCGGTCCGGGAGGGTGTCGGCCGACGCCACGAGCTTGACCCTTGCCTCGTAGAGCGCGTCGACGAGGGTCACGAAGCGGCGCGCCCGATCGATGTTCTCGGCGCCGAGCCGGGGGATTCGGTCGATCAGTAGGGTGTGGAAGTTCTGCGCGATCGCGAGGAAGTCGCCGGGGCCGAGCGGACGCGCGCAGAGCTCGTCGAAGTCGAAGCGAGCGACGCCGGCGGCCGCGCGCGGCACGATCACGCCGCGCCCGAAAACCGGGAGCGTCTTTTCCCCGACGGTCTCGCCCTCGGTCAGCAGGGCGAAGGCGTCGTCCATCCTCCGGTCGGCGCGAGCGTCCGCCGGCGCGTGCCAAGTCTCGCCCTCGATCCGGCGCTCGCGCCTGTAGTCGCGTGCCGCGCGCAGTTCGAGCACGTCGACATGGCGGAGCAGGATCGCGATGAAGGGCTTGAAGGCGTCCGCGCCAGGCCGGTCCTGGAACAGGCGCTCCGGACGCACGTTCGACGTCGCCACCACGACCACGCCGCGGGCGAACAGCGCCTCGAACAGCCGGCCGAGGATCAGCGCGTCGGCAATGTCGTTGATCTGGAATTCATCGAAGCAGAGAAGCGCGCCATCGCGCGCGACGGCATCGGCAAGCGGCGGGATCGGGTCGCCGCCACGCTGTCGCGCCGCATGCATCGCGGCGTGCGCCTCCTGCATGAAGCGGTGGAAATGGATGCGGCGCTTCCGGTCGATCGGTGCCGCCTCGAAGAAGAGGTCCATGAGCATCGATTTGCCGCGGCCGACGGCGCCGACGATGTAGAGGCCGCGCGGCCGCGAAGCCGCCTGTTCGGCCCGGCGACCGAAACGGAGGCGGAACCCGCTACGCGAGACCGACGGCGGCACCGTGGCGGCGGAGGCGGCGAGCTCGACGGCCAGCCGGTCGAGGCGGAGGGCCGCGTCCTCCTGCGCCGGATCGGCGGCGAGCGCACCGGCGGCGATCCGGGCACGATAAAGGGCGAGCGGCGAAAGGCCGGAAGGCGACAGGACATTCACGGCGGTGTCCGTTAGAGCATCGGCGCCCCCGACGGAAACGTCGGAACGCGTCTTGGCGAGGGTGTTGTCGCGGGGAACATGTCGGAAGGAGATCAACCAATCGAGAGCGATGTAACCTCATCAATCGACTAGCCGTTCGTTCCACAGGTTTGTGTGAGCGCGTGAGCGGCGGAAATGACGAACAGAGCGAGATCTTCCTCCAAGGCGGCGACGATCGACCGGACAACCACGGTCGGGATCGTCGGCCTCCTTTCGGCCGTGCTGATGCTCGCGCTCGGATGCGGGAGCTCGTTCGGCGCCGATCTCCGGATGACGGTCGAGAAGCCGCATTTCACCTGCGAAGGGCGCGTCCGTCACTTCTCCGAGGTGTCTTATCATCCTGGCGAGACCAAAGGTGCACCGCTGCCCTGCTGCGACGGCCAGATCGGCTGCGCTCAGTTCCTGTCGACCAACACCGTCGTCCGCGTGCCGCACCAGTGGCACGGCTGACCGACGACTTGCGACCGGTTCTCAGTTGGACTAACCCGTCGAGCCATGACCGAGACCTCGTCGTCCGTCGCCGAGATCGTTGATTACGGGGCGCTGGAAGGCGCCAGGGTGAGCAGCGATCCGTTTCCGCATGTGGTGGTGCCGCATTTCGTGCCGCCCGCGAGCCTCGCCCGCGTCGTCTCCGACCTGCCCGCCATGTCCAGCGGCGGCTCGTTCCCTCCCTCGGCCCTGAAGCTTGGTCCGGGGGCCAAGGCCCTCGTCGCCGCGCTGGAAGGCGATCGATTTCGGCGCGCCGTCGCGTCCATGTTCGGGCTTCCGATCGGGAACGCCCCGACGATGCTGACGGTACGAGGCTGCACGCGCGAGAAGGACGGCCGGATCCACCGGGACAGCACCGCGAAGCTCGCCACGATCCTTCTCTACCTCAATCCGGAAGGCGAAAGCTGGGCGAAGAACGAGGGCCGCCTCCGCCTTCTCCGCTCACCGGACGATCTCGAGGACTACGCGGTCGAGGTGCCGCCGGTGAACGGCACGCTGCTGGTCTTTCCGAACGGGCCGAACACTTGGCACGGTCACCGCACCCATGTGGGACGACGCTACGCGATCCAGCTGAACTACATGGCCGACAGCGCCAAGGCGCGCATCGAACTCCGGCGGCACAAGCTGTCGGCACTGCTGAAGCGGTTCAGCAGCGCCGCCTGATTCTGCCCGCAATGCGTCAGACGCTCAGTCCTCCGCGATGCTGCCCCAAGTCCGGCCGTCGCGGGTCATAAGTTCGTCGGCGCCCTTCGGCCCATCGCTGCCCGCCTCGTAGAACTCGGGCGCTGCCTTGGTTT
>CAXUBA010000125.1:0-8473 GCA_964249205.1 uncultured Acetobacteraceae bacterium
GACCGCCGGGGCGACCGGCGCCGGCAGCAGGTGACGCGAGCCGCCGGCCGCGGATTTGGCGTCGTAGTCGTAGAAGTCATGGCCGCCGGAAACGATTTCGGTGACGGTCAGCGCGTGATCGCCCATGACGCCGACCGTGAGTTCGCGCCCCGGGACGTATTCCTCGACGAGGATCTGCGGGCCGAAGGCCCAGGTCCCGGCGATCTCGCGCCTCCGGTTCGATCCCTCGCGTAGGATCTCGACACCGACCGACGAGCCCTCGCTGTTCGGCTTGACGACGTAGGGCAGCGGCAACGGATCCGCGGCGGCAAGCTCGTCGGGCGTCACGAGACGGCTCTCGGCGATCGGCAGGCCGGCACGGGCGAACACCGCTTTGGCGGCGCTCTTGTCCATCGCGACCGACGACGCGCGGATGCCGCTGTGCGTGTAGGGGATCCCGAGCCAGTCGAGCACGCCCTGGATCGCCCCGTCTTCGCCGAACCGACCGTGCATGGCGTTGAACACGCAATCGACGCGGGCCGGTTCGGTAAGCGCACGGACGATCGCGGCGAGGTCGTCCGTCGCCTCCACCGGCACGACGTCGAAGCCGCGTTCGCGGAGCGCCGCGATCACGCCGCGGCCGGTCGAAAGGCTGACCTCGCGTTCGGCCGAGATGCCGCCGAAAAGGACCGCGACGCGGCTTCTCACGGCGACCCTCCGTCCAGGCGCCGGCCGACTCGCCTGATCTCCCAGCGGAGCTCGACGCCGGAGGTTTCCAGCACCCGGTGTCGGACCGTCTCGCCGAGCGTTTCGAGGTCGGCAGCGGTCGCACCGCCGGTGTTGAGCAAGAAGTTCGTGTGCAGCGTGCTGACCGCGGCGTTGCCCTCGCGGAGGCCGCGGCAGCCGGCCTGGTCGATCAGCTCCCAGGCCTTCAGCGACGACACCGCCAGATCCGGGTTCCGGAACGTGGAGCCGCCGGTGCGCTCCTTGACCGGCTGCGTCGCTTCGCGGGACGCGCGGATCTCGCCGATGCGGGCGGCGATCAGCGAACGGTCGCCGACGCGGCCGCGGAGCCGCGCGCGGACCACGACGCATTCTGGCGGCAGGGCGCTAGTGCGATACGAGAAGGCGAGCGCTTCGGACGGAAGTCGCGCAGCCTCGCCGTCGCGCGTCACGATCTCCGCCCAGTCGAGCACGGCCGCGATGTCGCCGCCGTAGGCGCCGGCATTCATCGCGACTGCGCCGCCGATCGTGCCGGGGATGCCGGCCAGAAACTCGAGTCCCGATATGCCGGCCTCGGCCGCGCGTCTGGCAACCAGCGCGTCGGAAGCGGCACCGCCGACGATCACCGCGTCGTCGCCGTCGGGCTCGATCGCCCCAAAGCCGCGTCCGAGACGGACGACGACGCCGTCGATCCCGCCGTCCCGGACGATCAGGTTCGATCCGGCGCCGAGCGCGAACACCGGGATCGCGAGCGGGAGGGCCCGGAGGAAGCCCGCCAGATCCGTGGCGTCGCGCGGTGCGGCGAGCAGCTCGGCCGGACCGCCGACGCGGAACCACGTCAGGGGCGCGAGCGGCGCCGCGTCGCGCGTGTCGCCCTCGATCGGGGCGCCGGCGGTCACGCCGGCCCGCGCGATCGCGTTCACGCGGCACCACGCTTCGGGTTCTGCAGCGCCGCGAGCTGTTCCGGAAGTTTCTCGGCCCACGCGGTGATGTTGCCGGCGCCGAGACAGACGACGAAGTCACCCGATCGCGCGATCGCGTTGACCATCTCCGCGAGATGATCCGGAGCGGCGAGGGGAACGACCGATTTGTGGCCGCGCATCCTGAGGCCGTCGACCAGAGCGTCGCGGTCAATGCCCGGGATCGGCGGTTCGCCGGCGGCGTAGACGTCGGCGATGATCACCGTTCCGGCGTCGTTCATGCAGGTGCAGAATTCGGCGAAAAGCGATTGCAGGCGCGAGAACCGGTGCGGCTGGACGACCGCGACGACATCGCGCGCGCCGGCCTGGCGCGCCGCCTTCAGCACCGCCGCGATCTCGACCGGGTGATGTCCGTAATCGTCGATGATCGTGATGCCGCCGGTCTCGCCGGTCTTGGTGAAGCGTCGCTTGACGCCGCGGAACTGCGCGAAGGCGGAGCGGATCGTCGCGTCGTCGATCTCCATCTCGTGCCCGATCGCAACCGCCGCGAGCGCGTTCGACACGTTGTGCTGGCCGAGCATCGGGAGGCGGAACGGGCCGAGCCGGCGCGAGCGCCCACGCTGCCGGTCGTTAACGGCGACCTCGAACGTCGCACCGCGCCGGTCGGCGACCAGACGCTCGGCTCGGATGTCGGCTTGCGGCGAGAACCCGTACGTGATGATGCGGTGATCCGAGAGGCGCGGGATCATCTTCTGCACTTCCGGATGGTCGATGCAGAGAACGGCGAAGCCATAAAACGGGATGTTCGACACGAACTGGTGGTAGCCGGCCTGCATCTGCTCGGCCGTTCCCCAATGGTCGAGATGCTCGGCGTCCATGTTGGTGATCACCGCGACCACCGCGGGAAGTCGGAGAAAGGATCCGTCGCTCTCGTCCGCCTCGACGACCATCCAGTCGCCGGTTCCCATACGCGTGTTGCTGCCGTAGGCCTCGATGATCCCGCCGTTGATCACGGTTGGATCGAGATGGGCCGCTTCCAGCACGGACGCGACCAGGCTCGTCGTGGTGGTCTTTCCGTGCGTGCCGCCGATCGCGACCGACCAGCGGAGACGCATAAGTTCGGCGAGCATCTCGGCGCGCCGCACCACGGGAACGAGGCGGGAACGCGCTGCGGCGACTTCCGGATTGTCGGGTTTGACGGCCGTCGAGACGACCACGACCTGCGCGTCGCCGAGATGGGCCGCGTCGTGGCCGGTCATCACCCGGATCCCGGATGCACGCAGTCTCGCGACGTTCGCATTCTCGGCAATGTCGGTACCCTGCACGGCGTAGCCAAGTGTGTGCAGCGCCTCGGCGATGCCCGACATGCCGATGCCGCCGATGCCGACGAAATGGATCGTACCGATCTGGAGCGGGAGCGCCCTCATGCGCGTTGCTCTCCGCCCATTCCGCATTTCGCCGTGTCGTCAGAACCGATCATGCCCCGATCCTCGCCGCATCCTGCCGAATCGGGTCGTTCGCACCGTAACGTGATGATGCCAATTCCTCCACCAGCAAAGCGAGACTTTCCGCCGCATCTGGATGTCCGCAACCGCGGGCGCACGAAGCCGCCGCCGCCAGCCGGCTGGGATCGCCGAGCAGCGACGAGAGCATCTTCGTGAGCCAGGACACGGTAAATTCCGGTTGGCCGACGCTCCACGCGCCACCGGCGTCGACGAGGACGCGCGCGTTGGCGCTCTGTTCGTCGTTGGCCGCGATCGGCAACGGCACGAGGATCGCGGGGCGTCCGGCGGCGGCGAGTTCGGCGACGGTCGATCCCCCGCTTCGCGCGATCACCAGATGGGCGCGGGACAGTCTCGAAGCGACGTCCGCGAAGAAGGGCGAGATCTCGGCCTCGATCCCCGCGTCGAGGTAGGCGGCACGGACGCGCGAGACGTCCTCGGTGCGTGCCTGCTGCGTCACCCGGACCGCGAGCGGCGCGAGGGCTGCGAGTGCGGGCGGCACGATGTCGCTGAAGACGCGCGCGCCGAGCGACCCCCCGAGCACGAGAAGCTCGAACGGCGGCGTCGGTGTTTGATAGGAACCGATCGCTTCGATCTCCGGGCGCACCGGGTTGCCGACGAGCACGCGCCGCGTCCGCGCCGGCAGGCCGGCGACCTCCGGGAAGCTCGTCGCGACCGTATCGGCGAAGCGAGCGAGCGCGCGATTGGCGCTCCCGATCACCGCGTTCTGGTCGTGCAGCACGATCACCGGGCGGCGACGCCCAAGGCGCGCCGCGAGCACCGGCGGAACGGACGGGTAGCCGCCGAATGCCACGACCGCATCGGCATCGAGCGCTCGCCGGGCGGCAAGTGTGCCGAGCGCCAGGGACACGACTCCGCGCGCCTTCGCCGCCGCGGACTTGCCGACCAAGCCGGCGCCGCCCACCACCGCGACCGACCGGAACCGACCGCCCGCCCGCGCGGCAGTCCGCCTGTCCGTCATCAGCATCGTCGCGTGGCCGCGTGCCTCGAGACGCGCGGCGAGCGCTTCCGCCGGAAACAGGTGTCCGCCGGTGCCGCCGGCTGCGATCACGACCTTCATAGGCGCGCGCGCCTGCGCGTCAGCGCCAGCAGCATCCCGATCGTGAGCGCGACCGACATCGCCGACGAGCCGCCATAAGAGATGAACGGAAGCGTCATGCCCTTGGTCGGAATGAGATGCAGCGTAGATCCCATGTTCACGAAGGCCTGCAGGCCGAACCCGGCGCAGAGGCCGGTCACCGCGAGCGGCGTGAAGGTCTCGTCCTCCGCAAGCTGGCGCAGCAGCGCGCGCCCGACGATGAAGAGGAACGTCAGCACGATCACGAGACAGACGATCATGCCAAATTCTTCGCCGGCGACCGCGAACACGAAGTCCGCGTGCGCATCCGGCAGCAGGTCCTTGACGCGGCCCTCGCCCGGACCGCGTCCGGTGAGGCCGCCGTGCGAGAAGGCAGCGAGCGCCATGTCGATCTGGTAGTGGTCACCCACCTTCGGATGAAGGAAACGCTCGACGCGCGAGCGCACGTGCGGGAACACGACGAACGCCAGTCCGAACGCGCCGACCAGCGCGCCTGCGGCCGCGCCCACCAGCACGAGCGGCAATCCGTCGACGAAAAGCTGGCAAAGGAACACGCAGAGGATCACCGACAGCATGCCGATGTCGGGCTGCGATTTCAGCAGCAGCACGATGACCATCAGGATCGCGAAGGCGGCGACGTGGCCCGGGAAGCCGTAGCCGTGCCGGGTGAGGCCGCCGAACCGCCGTCCTTCCGAGATCAGCCAGGCGGTGGTGACCGCGAAGCAGGGCTTGAGGAACTCGCTCGGCTGCACCGACATGAGCGGCAGCGCGATCCAACGTCGCGCGCCCTTGATGTCGACCCCGTGCACCAGCGTCCACGCGGTGGCGACAAGGGCCAGGCCGCAGCCGCAGATCGCGACGCGCTTGATCGCGCGCGGCGACAACATGGACACGCCGACCACGATGAGACCGGCGAACGCGAGGAACAGAACCTGCTTCAGGATGAACATGTCGCGCGACGCGCCGATCCGCGTCGCGACCGCCGGCGAGGCCGCGAGCACCAGCACGTAGCCGAACCCGATGAGCATGAAGACGGCGGTGAGCGTCGCGCGGTCGACCGTCCACCACCAGCGGCCGATGATCGAGTTGTCGGCGCGGGTCGACTGGCTCATGCGGCGTGGTCTTTCGGGGCGAGGCGCAGCGCGAGTTCCGCGAAGCGTCGGCCGCGCGCCTCGAAGTTCGGGAACTGGTCGAACGACGCGCAGGCGGGCGACAGCAGCACGGTCCCCACGCCATGGGCGCGCGCCGCGTCGAGACTGTCCGGCACGGCGCGTTCGAGCGTGCCGACGATGCGGTGCGGGACGCCTTCCGACGCGAGCGTCTCCGACAGGATCGCGGCGTCGCGCCCGATCAGCAGCGCCTCGGCGACCGTTCCCGGCAGCAGCGGCGCCAGCGTCTCGATCCCGCCTGTCTTCGCCTCGCCGCCGGCGATCCAGATGCAGCGGGGCGACGCGGCAAGTGCGCGGGCGGCGGCGTCCGCGTTGGTCGCCTTGCTGTCGTCGACGAAGGTGATCCCGTCGATGGACGCGACCGGCTTCTGGCGATGCGCAAGCCCCTCGAAGCCGAGTAGCGGGGCGGCGAGCGCTTCGAGCGGCACGCCGAGATGGACGGCGATCGCCGCGGCCGCGGCCGCGTTCTGTCGATTGTGGACACCGGGAAGCGCGCGCGCGTGGGCGAGCTCGGCGATCGGGACAGTGTCCGCGAGCAGCGTTCCCGCCGCCGTCACCCGCCACCGCGCATCCGGACGATCCGTGCCGGAGATGCCGACATGCCGGCGGATCGAGCCGGCGAGTGCGCGGCTCGGGGCGTCGTCGAGGCCGACCAGCGCGAGGTCGCCCGCGTCCTGGTTCGCGAAGACGAGGCGCTTGGCGCGCGCGTAGCCGTCCATGTCGCCGTGACGATCGAGATGATCGGCCGACAGGTTCAGCATCGCGGCCGCCTCGAACCGCATGCCCGGCACGCGCTCCAGCATGTAGGACGACATCTCGAGCACGTAGACGCCGTCGTCCCCGAGCAGCGGCAGGGCGAGGGCGGCAGGGCCGAGATTGCCGCCAGCTACGGCCTCGATCCCGTTGAGGCTCAGCAGGTGCCGAAGGAGGACGGTGGTCGTCGACTTGCCGTTCGTGCCGGTGATGCCGACGAAACACGCCCGGCTGCCCGAGCGTCGAACGGCATCCTGCAGCAGCACGGCGTCCGACAGGATCGGGATCCCGCGCCGGATCGCATCCGCGGCAACCAGCGGCGCCCGCTCGCCGCGATGCGGAATGCCGGGCGAAAGCACCAGAGCGTCGAGACCCTCGGCGCTCCGGAGCGGTGCGACCCGGATCCCGGCCGCTTCGCGCGCCGACGCGTCATCGTCCCAGGCCTCGACGGACGCGCCCATCGCGAGCAGTCGTTCGGCGACGACCGTGCCGTTCCGGCCGAGCCCGAACACCCCGTAGCGACGACCGGCGAACAGTGTCGGCGAGAAGCTCATCGGATCTTCAGCGTGGCGAGGCCGATGAGGCCGAGGATGATTGAGATGATCCAGAAGCGGATCACGATCGTCGCTTCCTGCCAGCCCTTCTTCTCGAAGTGGTGGTGCAGCGGCGCCATCAGGAACACGCGCCGTCCGGTGCGCTTGTACCAGAACACCTGGATGATTACGGACACCGTCTCGATCACGAACAATCCGCCGACGATCGCGAGCACGATCTCGTGCTTGGTCGCGACTGCGACCGCGCCGAGCGCGCCGCCGAGCGCGAGCGATCCCGTGTCCCCCATGAAGACCTGCGCGGGCGGCGCGTTGAACCAGAGGAAGCCGAGGCCGGAGCCGACCAGGGCCGCGCAGAACACGCCGAGCTCGCCGGTGCCCGGCACGCCGTGCAACTGCAGGTAATCGGCGAACACCCGATTGCCGACGAGATAGGCGATCAGCGCGAACACCATGGCCGCGATCACCGTCGGCACGATCGCGAGGCCGTCGAGCCCGTCGGTGAAGTTGACCGCGTTGCCGGCGCCGGTGATCACCAGCATCGCGAACAGCGGGTAGGCGAGGCCGAGCGGGAGCAGCAGGTCTTTGGCCAGCGGGAAGGCGACGTCGCCGGCGATCGCGGTCGGGCTCAGCGACATCATCCAGGCGCCGGCGCCGAGGCCGGCGGAGAATTCGAAGGCGAGCCGCACCCGGCCGGGCACGCCCTTCGTGTTGCGCTTGGTGAGCTTGAGGAAGTCGTCCGCGAAGCCGATCGCGCCGAAGGCGCCGGTGAGCAGCAGCACCGCCCAGACATAGCCCGACGACAGGTCCGCCCAGAGCAGTGTCGACACGAAGAGCGACAGCAGGATCAGCACGCCGCCCATCGTCGGCGTGCCCTTCTTCTCGATCAGGTGCCGTTCGGGGCCGAGGGCACGGATCGGCTGACCGCCCGGCTGCAAGGAGCGGAGCCAGGCGATCACCCGGTCGCCGAGCATGAAGGAGACGACGAGCGAGGTGAGGCAGGCCGCACCTGACCGGAAGGTCAGGTAGTGCACCAGGTTGAAGATGGCGATGTGCCCGGCATAGGGGCGCGCGAGGTCGTACAGCATCAGGCGGTGTGGTCCGCCAGGGCCGCGACCACAAGCCGCATACGGGAGCCGTTGCTGCCTTTGACGAGAACCGCGTCGCCCGGCCGCACCAGCCCGGCCGCCTTCGCGGCCAGACCCTCCGCGTCCGCTTCCCACACGCCGCGGCGGCCGGGCGGCAGCGCCTCGTACAGCGCGCGGGACAGCGGGCCGCAGGTGTGGACGACGTCCGCCGCGTCCGCCGCGTCCGCCGCGAGCCCGCGATGTTCGCGTGTCGCGAAGTCGCCGAGTTCGAGCATGTCGCCGAGAAAGGCGATCCGGCGGGACGCGGGCAGCAGGGACAGCACGCCGAACGCCGCCCGCACGGAACTCGCCGACGCGTTGTAGCTCTCGTCGAGCAGCGTCGCCGCGCCGCCGAGGAGCGCCCGCAAAAGCCCGCGGCCCGCGCCAGGACGGACGCCGGCGAGCGCGTGGGCGGCGCGCGCCGGATCGAGCCCGAGCGCGTAGGCGGCCGCGAGCACCGCAAGCGCGTTCGACACCATGTGGGCCCCGAGCGCACCCACGGTGAAGCGGACCGTCGTCCCGCCGACGAGTGCCTCGACGCCGGTCGCGCCGGCAAGGGTCTCGGTCGACACGAGCCGAGCCGCCGCCGTCTCGGCGCGACCGAACCCGAGCACGGTCGCGTGCGCGGGCACGGCGTCGAGCAGCAGCGC
>CAXUBA010000126.1:0-2446 GCA_964249205.1 uncultured Acetobacteraceae bacterium
GTCGCCGCGGCGCTGCCGCCGCCGCAGCCCTCGACCGCCGGCCCGTCCGGGGCCGCCACGACGCCGGCCGCCGCGACACCGGCCGCGCCGCCCGCGCCCGGCGATTTGCAGGCGCCTCCCGGTCAGCCGCTCGGCGACCCTGACGCCGCGCCGCCGCCTGCGCCCGGCACCACGGACGGCAACTAGGGACGCCGGAACCGGGCCGACCGGGACGGGTTTCATTCCGCATGCCAGCCTTCACGCCGCCGCTCCTCGCGCCGCCTGCGCGGGTCGCCCTGTTGCTCGACTTCGACGGGACGCTGGTGGACATCGCGCCCGCGCCGGAACTGGTGATCGTTCCCGACACCCTGCGGACGAGCCTGCGGGCGTTGCGCGAGCGGCTCGGCGGCGCCCTCGCGATCGTCACCGGACGCGCCCTCGACCAGGTGGACCATTTCCTGCCAGGCATTGTCGGCACCGTCGCGGCCGAGCACGGCGCCGTGCTGCGTCGTCGCGCCGGCGAGGCGCCGGAAACGGTGTCGCTCACCCCCGTGCCGGACGCCTGGCGGACGGAGGCCGCGCGTGTCGCGGCCGCCACCGACGGTGTCCGGCTGGAGACCAAAGGCACGGGTTTCGTGCTCCATTTCCGCGGGGCGCCGGATGCCGGACCCGGGCTCCGCGACGTCCTCGACCGGATGATCGCCGGACGGGAGGACCGCTTCCACGTGCTCGCGGCGAAGATGGCCTGGGAGCTCCGGGCGAGCGGCGCCGACAAGGGGAGCGCCGTCGCCGCGATCATGGCCGAGCCGCCTTTCCGAGGGCGACGTCCGATCTTTGTCGGCGACGACGTCACGGACGAGCACGGGATTGCGGCGGCGCGACATCTCGGCGGCGCCGGCTATCTCGTGCCGGACGCGTTCGGCGAGCCGGCCGACGTCCGCGAGTGGCTCCGCCATCTCGCCGCAGGGGAGGCGGGCGCGTGGGAAGACTGATCGTCGTCTCGAACCGCGTGCCGGCGGCACGCGAGCGGAGCCAGCTCGCCGGCGGCCTCGCCATCGGCCTCAAGGAGGCTCTGACCGACCAGGACGCCGTCTGGTTCGGATGGTCGGGCGGCTCGGCCCATTCCGACGGCGGCGGCACGCGCCCGGTCCGGAGCGACCAGGTCGGCCGCGTGACCTTCTCGACGATCGACCTGACGGCGGCCGAGCATCGCGGTTTCTACCAGGGCTTCGCCAATGGCATCCTGTGGCCGCTGATGCACTATCGGGTCGGGCTGATGGAGTACAAGCGGGCCGAGCTTGAGACCTACCTTTCCGTCAACGAGACGTTCGCCGAAAGCCTGCGGACGCTGATCGAACCCGACGACATCGTCTGGGTGCACGACTACCACCTGATCCCGCTGGGCCGGAGCTTGCGCGCGCGGGGCATCACGAACCGGATCGGCTTCTTCCTTCACATCCCATTTCCGCCGCCGGCGCTGTTCGCGGCGCTCCCCGGGCACGCGGACTTCCTCCGCGCCTTCGACAGCTACGACGTGCTCGGCGTGCAAACCGAGCAGGACCGCGACCAGCTGAATGACGCGTTGACCGAAGAAGGTCTGGCGCGTCGCGCCGAGGCGTTTCCGATCGGCATCGATCCCAAGGAGTTCGCGGCCCAGGCGCGCAAGGCCGAGCGCCAGGGAGAAGGCCGCCGCATGCGGGAAAGCCTCGGCGACCGCGCGCTCATCCTCGGCGTCGACCGGCTCGACTACACGAAAGGGATCCCCGAGCGCCTCCGCGGCTACTCGAAGCTGCTCGAGCGCTTTCCCGCTCATCGCCACAAGGTGACCTTTCTTCAGGTCGCGCCGGTGTCGCGCGGCGAGGTCGCGGAATACCGCACGCTCCGCCGGACCCTCGACGAGCTCGCCGGCCACATCAACGGCGACAGCGCGGAGTTTGACTGGGTGCCGATCCGCTACATGACGCGATCGGTGGCGCGCGCGACGCTGGCCGGGTTCCACCGGATCGCCCGCGTCGGTCTGGTGACGCCGCTCCGAGACGGCATGAATCTCGTTGCCAAGGAATACGTCGCAGCGCAGGACGAGAGCGATCCGGGCGTGCTCGTGCTGTCCAAGTTCGCCGGCTGCGCCGGGAACCTCGCCGGCGCCATGGTGGTCAACCCGCACGATCCGGACGAGATCGCCGAAGCTGTCGACCGCGCGCTCCGCCTGCCGCTCGCGGAACGCAAGGAACGCTGGGCGAGCATGAACGCGGTCGTGCAGGAGGAGACGGCGGCGAACTGGGGCAAACGATTCCTCCGGGCGCTGCGCGATCCGGATCACCGGGCGGCGGCATGAGCAGCCGGAGCGTGCGTCGCCGCAGGCGCGGCGTCCCGCGTGCCACGCCGAGCGCCGCCCCGGCCGCCCTGCTAGGCGCACACGGATGCGTCGCGCTGGCCGCAGCCGACGCCCTCCAGCACGGGCTCGGGA
>CAXUBA010000126.1:2456-8466 GCA_964249205.1 uncultured Acetobacteraceae bacterium
CCTGCCGTGTTCGATGGCGACGATGGACCTCGCGCTCTCGCGCGCGGTGCTCGCGGGCGCCGCGGCCGCCGTGCTCGGCGCACTCGGATGCTTCGCGCTGGCCGCAGCCTACGCCGTCGAGCACGGGCTCGGGATCGCGCCCTGCGAGCTCTGCCTCCTGGAACGCTGGCCGTGGCGCGCGCTGATCGCGCTCAGCCTGATCGGGATCTTCGTACCGGGTCGCGGCGGCCGGGCGGCGCTCGTGCTCGCCGTCCCGGTGATCCTCGTTTCGATCGGCCTCGCGAGCCTCCATGTCGGGGTCGAGAACGGACTCTGGCCGAGCCCGTTCCCCGAATGCCGGGCTACGCCGCTCGCCGACGGCAGCGTAGGCGAGCAGCTGTTGCGAATGCCGATGCGCGCGGCCAAGCCCTGCGACGATCCGACTTTCCTCGTTCCCGGCCTGCCGTTTTCGATGGCGACGATGGACCTCGCGCTCTCGCTCGCGGTGCTCGCGGTCGCCGCGGCCGGGCTCACCCGGTCCGGTCGCGTCCGGTCCGGTCACGTGCGGTCCGGTCGCGCCCCGCTCGGCCGCCGCTGAGCGTCCTCGCGAAGGGCGGCGGCGTGCCGGACGTTGGCGAGCCGGGATCACGGATGGGAAGGAGCACGACGATGGTGGGACGGCTCGACGGACAGGTTGCGATCGTCACCGGTGCGAGCTCGGGCATCGGAACCGCTTGCGCGCGCGCCTTCGCCGCCGAAGGTGCGGCGGTGGTGGTGAACTACCGCTCCGGCGAGGAGCCGGCCCGCGCGCTCGTCCGCGAGATCGAGACGGCCGGCGGCCGCGCGGTGGGAGTGCAGGCGGACGTTTCCGACGAGAACGCGATACGTCGCCTGTTCGACGCGGCGCAAGACGGCTTCGGCGCGATCGACATCCTGGTCGCCAACTCCGGGATGCAACGGGACGCCGCGGTCGCGGACATGACGCTCGACGATTGGCGGCGCGTGATCGACGTCAACCTCACCGGGCAGTTCCTCTGCGTCCGCGAAGCGGTCCGACGTTTCCGGTCGCAGGGACGCCGACCCGTGTCGCGCGCGCTCGGCAAGATCGTCTGCATGAGTTCCGTGCACGAGACCATCCCGTGGGCCGGCCACGTGAACTACGCGGCGTCCAAGGGTGGCGTCATGCTGATGATGCGAACGGTGGCGCAGGAGGTCGCGTCCGAAGGGATCCGGGTCAACGCGATCGCGCCCGGCGCCATACGCACGGCGATCAACCGGGACGCGCTTTCCGGCGACGGCGAGCGCCGCGTGCTGCGCCTGATCCCTTATGGCCGCATCGGCGAGGGCGAGGATGTCGGCCGGGCGGCGGTCTTCCTCGCCTCGGACGAGAGCGACTACGTGGTCGGAACCACGTTGTTCGTCGACGGCGGCATGACGCTTTACCCCGAGTTCCGCGACAATGGCTGACGTCACGAACCGGGCGCCAACGCCCCCGCAGCGGGCGATCGAGCAGCACGGCGTCATCGGCGACCGTTCCACGATCGCGCTCGTCGCGACCTGCGGCACGATCACCTTTCTCTGCTGGCCGCGCTTCGACAGCCCGACGGTGTTCGCGTCGCTGCTCGACGAGGCGAACGGCGGCGGCTTCGCGATCGAGCCGGAACTCGACGA
Source organism: uncultured Acetobacteraceae bacterium (assembly GCA_964249205.1). GTDB lineage: Bacteria > Pseudomonadota > Alphaproteobacteria > Acetobacterales > Acetobacteraceae > CAXTPV01. The sequence continues at coordinate 4,107 of CAXUBA010000126.1, forward strand.
CGCGCGGTCGATGCAGTGCTACGTCCCGGACACCAACGTCCTGGTGACCCGCTTTCTCGCCGACAGCGGGAGTGTCGAGATCACCGACGCGATGGTGCCGACGCATGGCAGGGATGGCGGGCTCAGCCAGCTGATCCGGCGCGTCACCGCGACGCGCGGCCGTGTGCGCCTCCGGATGCGCTGCTCGCCGCGGTTCGACTATGCGCGCGAGCCCGGACACGGGCGCGTGGTCGAGCGCGGCGTGCAGTTCGAGACCTCGGTGCTCCGGCTGCGACTGACGGGGACGGTCCCGATCACGCTCGACGAGGACGGTGCCGGCGCGGTCTTCACGCTCGAAACCGGCGAGACGGCCGATTTCGTGCTCGACGCCGGCGAGAAGCCGCCGCTCACGGATCGCGACGTGACCGCGGCGCTCGAGCACACGCTCGGCTTCTGGCGCGACTGGGCGAAGCACTCTCGATATCGCGGCCGCTGGCGGGAGATCGTCACGCGCTCGGCGCTGATCGCTGAAGCTGCTGACGTCGCGCGAGCACGGATCGATCATCGCGGCTGCGACCTTCGGCCTGCCGGAACAGCCGGGCGGCGGCCGCAATTGGGACTACCGGGCGGTCTGGATCCGCGATGCGTCGTTCACCGTCTACGCCTTCATGCGCCTCGGGTACCGCCACGAGGCCGCCGATTTCATGGGGTGGATCAGCGATCGCGCCAAGGAGGCCAAAGGCGGCCGCATTCGGATCATGTACGGCGTCGACGGCCACGGCCGCTTCGAGGAGCAGACGCTCGATCACCTGTCGGGCTACCGCGCGTCGGGACCGGTGCGGATCGGCAACGAGGCCTACGAGCAGACGCAGCTCGACATCTACGGCGAGCTGCTCGACAGCATCTACCTGAACAACAAGTACGGCAACGCGATCAGCCACGAGGGCTGGACCCACGTCCGGACGATCATCGAATATGTCTGCGCGCACTGGCGCGAGCCGGATACCGGGATCTGGGAGATGCGGGACGAGCCGCGCGAGTACCTCCACTCCCGCGTGATGTGCTGGGTCGCCGTGGATCGCGCGCTCCGCCTCGCCGACAAGCGCTCGCTGACGGCGCCCTTCGAACGCTGGCGCGCAGTACGGAACGAGATCCACGACGACATCTGGGAGCACTTCTGGAACGAGGAGCGTGGCCACTTCATCCAGGCGAAAGGGCGGCCGGTGGTAGACGCGTCGTTGCTGATGATGCCGCTGGTGCGCTTCGTCGCCGCGACTGACCCGCGCTGGCTTTCGACGCTGGCCGCGATCGAGCGCGACCTCACCGACGACGGCTTCGTCTACCGATACCGGGAGGCCGACGGGCTGGACGGCGACGAGGGCGCGTTCACGGCGTGCTCGTTCTGGTTCATCGAATGCCTCGCGCGCGCCGGCCGTATTGACGAGGCGCACGTCCATTTCGAGCGCGTGCTCGGCTACGCGAACCATGTCGGCCTGTTCAGCGAGCAGCTCGGCCGGAAGGGCGAGCATCTCGGCAACTTTCCGCAGGCGCTGACCCACCTCGCGCTGATCAGCGCGGCCTACTACCTGGATCGCGAGCTCGAAGGCGGTCTGCCACCGCAATGGCGACCCTGACGCGCCACCGCTATTCCGCCGGTGCCGCGTCGCTGCCCGGGACCCGGACGATACGGTTCGGCAGGACGAGCACGAGCCCGGCCGATAGGATCGACGCGATCGCCAGGGCGAAAAGGCCGGCCTTCGGCGATCCGAACGCGACGTCGGCGAAATTCCGGAGGTTCGGCGCGACAAAGCCGCCGAGATTGCCGAGCGAGTTGATCGCCGCGATCCCGCCCGCCGCTGCGACGCCGCCGAGATAGCCGGTCGGGAAGGTCCAGTAGATCGGCTGCACGCAGATCGCGCCGGTGGTCACGAAGCACAGCGCCAGGATCGCGACGATCGGCGGCGTCACTGCGGAGACGGCGAGGCCGGCCGCGATGAACAGCAGGAACACGATCGCGTAGCGTCTCGACTGGCCGCTTCGCACGGCGCGATGCGGCCAAACGAACGCCATCGCGGCGGCGCATAGCCAGGGGATCCCAGTGACCAGCCCGACCAGCGGCCCGATCTTCACGCCGAGCAGCGCGCTCACCTGGCTCGGAAGGTAGAACACGACGCCATAGACGCTGATCTGCAGGAAGAAGTAGATCCCGAGCAGGTGCAGCATGCGCGGATCGAGCAGCGCGCGCCCGAGGTCGTGCCCGCCGCGCCCGCTCGTCGTTTCGGCTTCCCGCGCGATCGCGTGCTCAAGCGCGTCGCGCTCGTCTCGTCGGAGCCAGGCGGCGTCGCGCGGTCGATCGGTCAGGCCGTAGAAGCTGTAGATCCCGACGGCGCACGCGAGCAGTCCCTCGATCAGGAACATCCATTTCCAGCCGGCGAGGCCGAGAAAGCCGTCCATGCCGAGCAGAAGGCCCGAAAGAGGACTTCCGACGGTCAGCGCTATGGGGAACCCGAAGTAGAACAGGCCGAGCACCCGGCCGCGCTCTGCCGCCGGAAACCAGTAGGTCATGTAGAGGATCGCGCCGGGGAAGAAGCCTGCCTCGGCAGCGCCGAGCAGCAGGCGGAGCCCGAGGAACGACCAGTCGCCGCGCGTGAACATCATCGCGGCCGCGACGAGGCCCCAGCTGACGAGGATGCGGCACATCCAGACCCGCGCGCCGACCCGGTGCAGGATCAGGTTGCTCGGGACTTCGAACACCGCGTAGGTCAGGAAGAAGATGCCGGCGCCGAGCGCGAAGGCGGCGTCGCTGACGCCTGCGTCGATCCGGAGCGCCTGCCGCGCGAACCCGATGTTCGTCCGGTCCAGCATGGCGACGAGATACATGATCAGCAGCAGCGGCATGAGGCGCCCGCGGGCGTGGCTGACGGCGCTTCCGAGCGCGCTGCCGCTCACGTCGGCCTGATCGAGAGCAGGGCTGGTCGTGCTCATGCGGGTTTCCTCTTCGGCGCCTGTCCGTCCGGGCCGTTCCTCGTAGGAACACCGGACGGCGCCCGGTCCGCGCTGTCAATGGCCGCGCTCAGGACAGCGGCGGCAGCGCGTGGCGGACGTCGTCGAGCGAAGGCCGCGCATCGGGGCGCGGGTCGCACGCCGCGTCGGCGAGCGACAGGAGCGGCCCGTCCGGCGCTTCCGCGCGCGCGAGGAGTTCGTGCGCGAGGATGCCCCAGGCGAGCACGTCGCTCGTCCGCCAATCCGCGTCCGCCCCAGTCGGGAGCCGGCTGGCTGCGCCGAGATCGCCGAGCCGGGCGGCGCCGTCTGTCCCGTCCCAGAGCACGTTGTGGGCGTAGAGGTCGCCGTGCAGCAGCCCGCGCGACGCGAGATGCGCCCCGGCGGAAGCCACGGCGCGCGCGATCCGCCGCGGAACGTCGGCCGACAGCCTGAGCGACGCGTCGTACACGTCGCGCGAGCAGGTCTCGGCACTCGGCGGCGCGGCGAGCGCGCGCCAATAAGAGGGCACGCGCGGCAGAAGGAGGCCGGGCGCACCGGACGGATGATCCGCGACGACGGCGAGGCCACCGAGAAGATCCGGATGGCGTCCGGAGAGCAGCGCGGCGTCGATCTCGCGCGCGGCCAGCCCGTCGCTCGTGATCGCGCTCCTGAAGAGCTTCAGCGCCACGGCTTCGGACGCGCCGTCGTCCTGCCGCCACGTCGCCGCATGGACCACGCCGGACGTCCCTTCGCCGAGACGGCTCTCGCTCCGGAGCGCGTCGGCCGCGGCGAAGGGCGGCGGCGGCGGCGCGTCCGCTCCGCCCTCCGCCGGATTTCCGGCGAAGCCGAGCCAAGCGAGGCGCGGGAGCTCGGCGAGGAAGGACGGCAGCGACGCGAAGCGGTTCGCGGCGATCCGCAGCAGTTCAGGCGACAGCGCGCCGGCGAACGCGTCGGGAAGGGTGCGGAGCCGGTTGCCCGCGAGAAGGAGCTTCCGGAGTTCGCGCCGGCCGGCGAGCGCCGGCGGCAGCGCCTCGATCCGGTTGTCGGTCAGCGTCAGCCACTGAAGCGCCTGCGGCAGCGCCGCCGCGGGAACGGTGTCGATCCCGCAGCCGCGAAACCCGACCTGCGACAGCGACCGGCAGTCGCCGAGCACGTCGGGCAGCGTCCGGAACGGGCTGCCGGAGGCGAACAGGACCCGCAGCTTGCCGAGCCGCGCGAAGTCGTGCGGCAGGGTCTCGATCCGATTGCGGCCGATATCGAGCACTTCGAGCGTGTCCGCGAGGTCGAGCACCTCCGCCGGCAGCGACGCGAGGTCGAGCCCCGCGAGGTTGAGGATGCGCGCGCCGGCCAGGTCGCCGCGTCGGAGACGGCCGAGGGTGTCGGTCGCGTGGTCCGGGCT
>CAXUBA010000127.1:0-8464 GCA_964249205.1 uncultured Acetobacteraceae bacterium
TCCGTGCGGACGTGGTCGCCGGTCAGCAACTCGATCTCGACGCCGTCGGCGCCTGCCGCCACGGGGGTGAGCAGCGCGGGGGCGAGGAGCAGGGCGGCGAGCGCCGTGCTCGTGACGGCGGCGCTTCTGACGGACGACATCGGGACTTCCTCGTTGTTGCTTGTCGGGTTCACGTCTTCCGCACGGCGGCACGCCTGCGGCCGGTCCAGCCGGCGAGCCCGATCGCGATCAGCAGCGTCGCCCCGTTGAAGGCGGGTTCGACCCAGAAGGCGCCGCCGAGCTGCTCGATGCCCGAAATGCCGATCGCGAGGATGATCACGCCGACGACCGTGCCCCAGATGTTCACCCGGCCGGGCGTAATGGTGGTCGAACCGAGAAAGGCGCCGACCAGCGCGGGCAGGAGAAACTCAAGCCCGACCGAAGCCTGGCCGAGCCGAAGGCGAGCGGCGAGCACGATCCCGGCGAACGCGGTGATCGCGCCCGACGTCATGAACGCGAGCATGACGTAGCGGCGGGTCGGGATGCCGTTCAGCTCGGCGGCGCGCGGGTTGGCGCCGATCGCGTACAGGTAGCGGCCGAGCGGTGTGTACGTGGAGATCAGCCAAAGCACGGCGGCGAGGATCGCGACGTAGAAGGCGGGGATCGGCAGGCCAAACAGGCTCGCCGTCTCGACCCGGAAGAAGGTGGGCGAGAGCCGGCCGATCACCTGCTGGCCGCCGGTCCACCACAGCGCGATCGCGTAGGTCACGGTGCCGGTCCCGAGCGTCGCGATGAAGCTGTCGATCCTTGCCACCTCGACAAGCAATCCGTTGAGCAGGCCGAACAGCGTTCCGAGCACGAGCACGGCAAGACAGGCGAGTGGCCACGGCACGCCCGCCAGCTGGAACGAGATCGCGAGAATGTGCCAGAGCACGACGCCGTAGCCGACGGTGAGATCGATCTTCCCCGTCATCATCGGGACCGTGGCCGCGAGCGACAGCATCGCGACCACCGCCTTGTCGCTCAGGATCGAGCGCGCGTTGAGCCAGGTCGGGAAGGTGTCGGGCAGCAGGATCGAGAACACGACCGCGAGCAGCACGGTCAGCAGCACGAGGCCGTAGACCGGCAGGAGGGCGGCGATCCGGGCTCCGACCGGCATCCCGCGGAGCGCGCCCGGCCCGGGCTCGAGCGCGGTCGATTTCAGCATGCTCATGCGGCGATGTCCGTATGCGGCTCATGGCCATGGCCGACGGTGCCGGCGGAAGCGGCCGCAAGGAGGGAGGCGACCGAAAGCGCGTCGCCGTCGATCTCGGCGACCACGTCGCCGCGGCTGAACACGAGGGCACGGTGGCAGATGTTGGCGACCTCCTCGAAGTCGGTCGAAACCACGAGGATCGCGAGACCGCCGGCCAGCGCGTCGCGGAGCAGGCCGTAGATCTCGGCCTTGGCGCCGACATCGACGCCCGCGGTCGGCTCCTCGAGCACGAGGACGCGACGGGCGATCGCGAGCCAGCGGGCCAGCACGACCTTCTGCTGGTTGCCGCCGGACAGCGTCTCGACCGGGCGCCTCGGGTCGTTCGGCCGGAGACCCATCCGCGCGCCGGCCGTCCGCGCCTCGTCGCACTCGGCGGCGATTGCGCGGGGCTCGAACAGGTGGCGGCCGAGCGCGCCCGGGTTCAGGAACATGTTCTCGCGAACCGTGAGCGACATGCCCAGGCTTTCGCCGACGCGGTCGCCGGCGAGCAGTCCGAGGCCCTCGGCGATCGCGTGCGCGGGCGAAAGCGGCCGGAACGGCGCGTCGTCGAGCGTTGCGGTGCCCCCGGTCGCCGCCGTGGCGCCGAACAGGGCGCGCCCGAGCGCCTCCTGACCGGCGCCGCGAAGCCCGACCAGGCCGAAGATCTCGCCGCCGCGAAGCGCGAGGTCGAGCGGGCCGGCGAGCGCGGTCTCGAAACTCGCGAGCCGGAGCCTGACCGGTCCGGCGGGCGCGGGGGCGCGGCTGAACACCTCGGACGGTGCCGTGCCGACGATCGCCGTGATCAGGCCGGTCGGGTCGATCGCCGTGACGTCCTCGCAGGCGACGAGCTGTCCGTCCCGCAGCACGGCGACGCGGTCGGCCACCGCGAACACCTCGTCGAGCCGGTGCGACACGTAGATCATCGCGACGCCGGTTTCCCGGAGCGAGCGCAGCGTCGCGAGGAGGCGGTCGACTTCGTCGGCGGGCAGGCTCGCGGTCGGCTCGTCGAGCACGACGATTGCGGCGTCGGTCGCGAGCGCACGCGCGATCGCGACCAGCGAGCGCTCCGTCCGGGACAGGGCCATGACGCGCTCGTCCGGGTTGATCCCGACGCCGAGCGTTTCGAGCGAGGCGACGGCGCGACGACGCGTCGCCCGCCAGTCGATCAGCCCACGCCCGAGGCCGGGTCGCCGTCCGTAGCCGACGCCGAGCGCGATGTTCTCGGCGACGGTCATCCAGTCGATGAGCCCGAGATCCTGGTGGATGAAGGCGACAGGGGGCCGCGCGTGCCGGCCGGCGTCGAGATGCCGGTACGGCGCGCCGTCGACGAGGATGCGACCTTCGTCGGGCGTGTGGATGCCGGCGAGGCATTTGATCAGCGTGGACTTGCCGGCGCCGTTCTCGCCGAGCAGGGCCAGGATCTCGCCACGCCGAAGAGCGAGCGAAACGTCCCGCACGGCGACCGTGCCGCCGAAACGTTTTGTGACGCCCTCGAACGTCAGCACGTCGTGCGCGATCGCGCGTCTCCCTTCCCCGTCGGCCTTCCGCTTCGTGGCGGAAAGGTCCTGCCTTTCGGCTTGTGCGCCAGCTATCGCACCGCGATACGAAACGGGGAAGCGCTTTCGCCTCCCACCTCGCCCGAAGGATATCCGACCATGCGGCCCATCGTGCTCGTCTTGTCGCCTGTGATGACGTCGACCGCGAAGGTCCTCGAGGAACGCTACGAGTGTGTGCCGTGGCCAGGCGACGAGGCGGCGCGCGAGGCGCTGATCGCGGCGCGCGGCGATGCCGTCGAGGCGGCGGTGACGTCCGGCCATACCGGGATCCCGACCGAGCTCGCCCGCCGCCTGCCGCGCCTCAAGCTCGTGGCGATCAACGGCGTCGGCTACGACCAGGTCGACACGGACGCGATGCAGGCGCTCGGGATCCGGGTGACGAACACGCCGGACGTGCTGACCGCCGACGTGGCCGACACCGCGATCGGCCTGATGATCAACGCCATGCGCCAATTGCCGGCCGCCGAACGGCATGTCCGCGAGGGGCACTGGCCGCGCGGGGCGTCGCCGCTCGCCCGCACGGCGTCGGGCAAGCGCTACGGAATTCTCGGCCTTGGCCGCATCGGGCTCGCGATTGCCGAACGGCTCGCGGGTTTCGGCGGCACGATCGGCTATACGAGCCGGACCGAGAAGTCGGTTCCGTATCGCTTCTTTCCGGATCTGCGTTCGCTCGCGGCGGGGTCTGACGTGCTGTTCGTCGCGAACGCCGCGACCGCGGCGACGCGAAAGATGGTGGACCGCGAGGTGCTCGACGCCCTCGGGCCGGAGGGCGTTCTCGTCAACGTCGCGCGCGGCGCGATCGTCGACGAGGACGCACTGATCGACGCTCTCGTCAAAAAACGGATCCTGTCCGCCGGTCTCGACGTTTTCAGCGACGAGCCGCACGTGCCGGAGAAGCTGCTCCGGCTCGAGAACGTCGCGCTCGCGCCGCATGTCGGGAGTGCCACGCACGAGACGCGCGCCGCGATGGGCCAGCTCATGCTCGACAACATGGAGGCGCACTTCGCCGGACGGCCGCTGCCGAGCGCGGTGGTCTAGCGGATCCGTTTTCGCCCGGATCTCCGGCATCGATCCGGACGGCCGCCTGTCGGCGACCGTCCGGTGCCGATCAGAGGCCGGCCTGAAGCGTGGCCAGTCCGAGCAGCGCCTGAGCCGCGTCGAGCTTGCCGACGCCGGACGCATTGTCGAAGCCCGGAACGGCGTTGTAGCCCCAGTTGTCGCCGGCCGTGACATCCGGGATGTAGTCGCGCCCGAACGCGTAGAGGGCGGGGTTGATCTGGCCGGTTCGCTTGCCGAGCGCCTCGTTGAAGAGCGCGTTGACGCCGTTCAGCTGCGGGGCGACGAAGCTCGTGCCGCCGTAGAAGTTCTGGACCGCGCCCTCCTCGATAAACTGGTAGCCGGATTCCGGATCGGCATCGGTCGAGACGTCCGGCATGTTGCGGCCGGCGAAGCCGGACGGCAGCGTCAGGATCGTGACCGGGCCCGAACCCGTGTTCTCGGTGAACGACTGGTTCGGCACCGTCGCGGTGATGCCGGGGACGCCGACCTGGTACCAGGGCTTCGCGAAGTAGGAGCTCACGCCGCCGCCGTCGCCGGTGGAGAACACCCCGGAGACCGGGATCGCGGGATCCTCCTCGGCGATATAGTCCCAGCTCCAGGCGCGCTCGGTCGTGACCGACAGCGTCGCGCCGTCGGTGAGTTCCGCCGTGAACGGCGTCGTTGTGCCGCCGGCCGCGGTGACGAGCGGATCGTTCGACGGGCTGTCGACCGCATAGGGTGCGTTGCAGACCGGGTTCTTGGCACTGGGCGTTCCGGTCGTTGGGCAGCCTTCGACAGTGTCGAACGAGCCGCTGTCGCCCGACGCGACGAAAATGCTCTGTCCCTGCAGCGCCATCTCCAGGAAGACCTCGTGGAAGTCGTCGATCTGCGCGGTGGTGTCGGTCTGGCCGACGCCGGCGAAGAACTCGAGTTCCGGCTGTCCCCAACTGGTCGAGACCGTATCGGCGATATTGTCGGACGCGGCCGCCTCGAAACCATCGATGAAGTTCGCGTTGGTGTTGTTCTGCGAGATGTAGACACGCTCCTTGGCGCCCGGCGCCAAGCCGCCGCTTTCCTCGACGTCGAGATCCGTCTCGCCCTCGCCCGCCGCGTCGGACGGCGTCAGCGACGTGCCGCCATCGACGTCGACGACCGTGATGCGCGACTGCGAAACCTTGAGGCCGATGTCCTTCCAGAAGGTGTAGGCGTCGGACGGATAGAAGTTGGCAAGCGTCACGATGCCGATCGTCGTGCCGCGTCCGTTCACGCCGCTCGCGTAGATCGGGTCGACGTCGTAGCGGCTTGCGAAATCGGCCGGCAGGTAGTTGCCTGGCGTGCCGCCTGTGAGAGCGGCGTTCGCCGACTGCTTCGACGCCTGCATCGCCGGCGTGACGACCGCGGCATGCCTCGACATCGGATGCGGGACATGGAGCGTGTCGAGGCCGCCGATGTTGCGGACGAGACCGACGAGCTGTGGCGGCAGGGTCGCGGCGCGGCTCGGGACGATGCCGCTCCGGCCGTTCAGCGTGGCCGTGCGAAGCTGGAGGCCGAGCGTGCTCTCGACCGTGCTGCTCGGCGCGGTCGCCTGGATCGCGAGGTTGTTCGCGAAGACGTAGGTAACCGTGTAGCCGAGCTGCGCGAGCACGCTCTCGACCTCGGTGATCGTCGCGTTGGTCGGTGCGTAGGCTTTCTTGAACTGGGCCAGAGTCAAGAACTGGTGATAGGTGGCGCTGCCCGGTGTCTGGATCGCGCGTGCGGCGGCCTCGGCGCCGGACGCGTTCCGGAGCGGAAGATAGAAGGTGACGGCCGTCGCGCTGCCGGCCGTGGTGCTCGCGGCGTGCGCGGGAACCGAGGGCGCACCGAGCGCGAGCGCGGCGGCGAGCGTGACGCTCGCCGACCCGAGAAGGCGGCGTTTGAACGGATTGGGCATCAAGTCTTCCTTGTCGACCGGCTGGATCGGGGGGCCGAACACGCGCGGCGGCTGTTGCATCGAGCGGCAACATGAACGAGCCGACACGTTTCGGAAAGAGGTTCGGAACCGAAAACATCCGCGAGATTCGTGAGTAAGACAAGCATCGCCGCTAAACCATCGTAGCGAATGCCTCTTTCATGATCTTGTGCTTAAGCAACAGGCTTCATGCGCGAGGCGATTTGCTTCGGTTCGGCGTGGCGGTCACTCTCCGGTCCATGCAGAGTGTGGACGCGCCGCTGATCTGGCTCCTGGCAGGCGAGGCGAGCGGCGACGTGCTCGGCGCGCGCCTGATGGAGGCGCTGCGACGCCAGCGCCCCGGGTTGCGGTTCGCGGGCGTCGGTGGCCCGCGCATGGCGGCGGCCGGGCTCGAGAGCCTTTTTCCGCTCCGTGATCTCGCGGTCATGGGCCTCGCCGAGATCCTGCCGCGGATCCGGCTGCTTCGGCGACGGCTCGACGAGGCGGGACGCGACATCGCGGCACGGCGTCCGGATCTCGTTGTGACGATTGACAGTCCGGGCTTCTCGCTTCGACTCCTCAGACGCGTGGCGACTCTCGCGATCCCGCGCGTCCACTACGTGGCGCCGCAGGCCTGGGCCTGGCGCGAAAGCCGGGTCCGACGGTTCCCCGGACTCTGGGAACGGCTGCTCTGCCTCCTGCCCTTCGAGGCGGCGTTCTTTCGCAGGCACGGCATCGCGACCGCCTTCGTCGGGCACCCGGTTCTCGAATCGGGTGCCGACACCGGAGATGGCGTGCGCTTCCGCCGCCGGCACGGCATCGCGCCCGCGTCCCCGGTGCTGGTGCTGATGCCGGGCAGCCGGCGCACGGAGGCGCCGCGCCTGTTGCCCGTGTTCGGCCGCATGCTCGCGACCCTGCGGGCGCGCATGCCCGATCTCGTCGCCGTCGTGCCCGCCTCCCACGTCGTCCGCGCGCAGGTCGAGGCGGCCGCGAAGCGATGGCCGGTGCGAACCGTGATCGTGACCGAGTTGGACGAGAAGCACGACGCCTACGCCGCCGCCGCCGCCGCGTTGACCAAGTCGGGCACGTCCACCCTCGAACTCGCGCTGGCCGGCGTGCCGATGGCGGTCACCTACCGCGTCAATCCGGTGACCGCGGCGCTCGCCCGTCGGCTGATCCGGGTGCCCCACGTCGCGATGGTGAACCTGCTGGCGGGACGCGAGGTCGTGCCAGAACTGCTGCAGGAGCGCTGCACGGCGCGACGTCTCGCCGTGGTCGTGGAACGGCTGGTGGGCGACCTTGCGGAGCGGGACGCCCAGCGCGCCGCCTTCGGTGCGGTGCTCGCGTCGCTCGCCCCCGGCGACGGCAGACGGCCGTCCGAAGCGGCGGCGTCCGAAATCCTTCGCGTGCTCGACGGAGCCTGACGTTCCGTTAGGGATCCTGATAGACATGCGCGGCCTCGCCGGAGACGCGCGCCGATGTCGGATCACCTCGCCTGCTTCAGGACACCCGATCATCTGCGCGCCCTGTTCGGCATCGCGGGCGCGGTCCCGAACTGGCCGCCGTCCTGGAACGTCGGGCGCGGCGCCAGGACACCGGCCGTGTGCCGTTACGAGGGCGCACGATCGCTCCGGCTGCTTCGCTGGGGTTTCGTGCGGGACGCGATGCGTGATGCCGTTGGCGACGTGGCGCCGCTCCATGCGCGTGCCGAGACCGTCACGTCCTCGCACCTGTTCGCCGACGCCTTCCGGGACAATCGGTGCCTCGTGCCGGCGGACGCCTTCTACCTGCGCGCGAGCGGCAACGGCGGCACGCCCGTGGCAGCCGCCCGGATGGATGGACGCCCGGCGGCGCTCGGCGGTATTTGGAGTGACGACGATGCGGCCGGCGAGATCGCAGGATCGTTCGCGATCCTCACGCTCGAGCGCCAGTTCAACGCCGTGTCGCCGGACCGCATGCCGGTGCTGATCGAGGAAAGCGACTGGGGCACGTGGCTCGGGGAGGATGCGGGCGAAGTGATGTCGCTGCTCCGGCCGACCGCGGCGGCGCTCCTGCGTGCCTGGCCAGTCGGGGCGGGGATCGACGACCCCGGCCGGGACGGTCCGGATCTGCTCGATCCGCTCGATTGAGTTGGCAAGTCGTGTTCGCGGGCCGCGATCCGGCGGCCCGAACGCTCAATCGTCGCGCATCATCCGGCGTGCCTGCCGCTCGATAAACGACGCCACGACGGAACCACGCGTCACCGGCAGCATGTGCCCGCCACCCGGCGCGAGCTCCAGATCAAGCGCCTCGATCTCGTCCCGCAATTTCTCGCCGTGGTGCCGGTGATCGAGCACCAGGTCGTTGTCGCCGAACAGGACGCCGACCGGGATGGCGAGCGACCGGTAGCGCTCGACCATGGCCGGCAGGTCCGTGCCCGCCGCGGCGAGATCGGCGGACGCGCCGATGAAGGTCGCGGGACGGAGCGCCAGCATGCCGCCGCCCCGGCGTCCGAAGTCGGCCGGCGGCTGCTCGGGCCCGAACAGCGAAGCGAGCATCAGGGGCCGCCGGAGCACCGCCACCGGCACGGCGATCGTCCAGGCCAGCAGCATCCGGAGCGCCGCCGACCGGATGGCGAGGAGGCGGAACGCGGGCGGGGCGACGCGTTCCGGGTGTGTGAGCGGCGAGATCAGCGCGAGGCCGACGCCGCGAGCCGGATGATCGAGCGCGGCCGCGCGCACGATCGCGCCG
>CAXUBA010000128.1:0-5921 GCA_964249205.1 uncultured Acetobacteraceae bacterium
CCGATCTCCGCCCCCGACGCGCCTGCCGGCACCGGATGGCGGCCGATCGAGGCGAGGCTGTCGCGATGCCGGAGCGAGGCGCCGGCGCCGTAGGCCGCGCCGGCGGCGCCGCACCAGTCGAGGCTCGTGTCCCGAAGGCCGGTCAGCGCACCGAGCGCGCGCGCGAGTTCGCCCGGGCCGCGCGCGAGCCGCTGCCACCAGCCCGCCTCGTCCAGGGCCGGCCCGTCGAGTTCGGCTTCCCGCGCCTCGATCATCGCGAGAAGCGGGGCCGGCTCGACCGTGCCGGCGTCGAGCAGCGTTCCCAGCGGCGTCCCCACCTCGTGCCGCCGCCGCTCGCCTTCCACGACATCCCGCCACCATTGCAGCCGGATCGCCGCCGTCATCCGGCTTTCCTCCGATCCCGTGCCGCGCCGTCCCACGACCTCGGTCGCGCGCGCGAGCTCGTGGTTGAAGGCGACCAGCGTGAAGGCGGCCTCGCGGATCGGCGCCGGCACGAAGAGGCAGAAGAGGAACCGGTCGGGATCGTGCCGGCGGGCGAGCGCCCCTGGTGCCGACAGATCGGCGGCCCGGTCGCGTGCGACCGATGCGCCTTCCCGGCGTTGTGTCACCATCGCAGGGTGCCGCTCCCATCGGACCGGTGTCCGCGCCTGCCGTTTCGGAACAGGAGACCCTCCCTCATGGCGTTCGAACTTCCCGCCCTCCCCTATCCGCACAACGCGCTCGCCGGCCGCGGCATGTGCCAGGAAACGCTCGAGCTGCATCATGACAAGCATCACCAGGCCTACGTGACGGCGCTGAACGGCTTCGTCGAGAAGGACGGCGCGCTCGCCGGCAAGTCGCTCGACGAGATCGTCCAGGCGACGGTCGGCAAGGCGGACCAGGCGCCCGTCTTCAATAATGCCGGCCAGCATTGGAACCACATCCTCTTCTGGCAGGCGATGTCGCCGAACGGCGGCGTGATCCCGGGCAAGCTCGATAGCAAGATCGTCGAGGATTTCGGCTCGGTCGACAGCTTCAAGGAACAGTTCAAGCAGGCCGCGACGACGCAGTTCGGATCCGGCTGGGCGTGGCTCGTGCTGGCATCCGACGGCAAGCTCAAGGTCACCAAGACGCCGAACGGCTCGAACCCGCTCGCGACCGGCGAAGGCACGGCGCTGCTCGGCATCGATGTCTGGGAGCACTCCTACTACGTCGACTTCCGGAACCGCCGCCCCGACTACGTCCAGAACTGGATGGACAAGATCGCGAACTACGAGTTCGCGGAAGCGCGTCTCGCGAGCGCCTGACCTGACCGGAAAGGCCGGAACGGGGCCGCCCGTTCCGGCCGTGTCAGGACGCCTTCGCGGGCGCCACGTCGTTCGCCGCCTTCGGCTTGACCACGCTCGAGATCGTGTCGCGGAGCACCACCACGCGCACGTTCGGTGCGATCTCGACCTCGATCTCGTCCGATCCTTCCCGCACACGCTGGACGGTCGCGAGGATGCCGCCCGCGGTGACGATCCGGTCGCCGCGTCGCAGCGCCGAAAGCATCGAGCGCGTTTCCTTCTGCTTCTGCTGCTGCGGCCGGAAGAACAGGACATAGAAGACGATGAAGATGATGACGATCGGCGCGAATTGCAGCGCCTGCCCCATGAAGGCCGACGTGCCGCCGCCACCGTCCGCCGTCTGCGCGTAGGCCGAGGAAATGAACGGGATCACTGGAAGGACGTCTCCGCTTCGGCACGACCGGCCCGATCCGGGCCGTCGTCGCGCTCCATCTGAACGAGACCGGAGCGTGTCCGCACGATCGACCGGCTTCGATCGCGTGCCGCTCTGGTCGGGGTCGCGGCCGGACCATAGGCTCCGCCCCCCTTGCGTCAAGAAGCGACGGATCAGGCGATGACAGGCGAAACCGACCGGTGGCTCGCACGGATCGCCGAGGCGCTAGAGCGCCTTGCGCCGCCGCCGCCCGACGCAGCGGCGCTCGACGACGCCGACGCCTTCGTCTGGCACGGCGCCGCAGGCCGCCTCGCTCCGGCCGCGGCGGTCGCCGTTTCGATTGCGTTGCTGCAGGGCGTCGGCCGACAGCGGGACCTCGTGCTCGCCAACACCCGCCGCTTCGCGGCCGGACTGCCCGCCAACAACGTCATGCTGTGGGGTGCGCGCGGCATGGGCAAGTCGTCGCTGGTCAAGGCGGCGCATGCGGCGACGAACGCCGCGAGTCCGCACGCGCTTGCGCTGGTCGAGATCGCGCGCGACGAACTCGCGACCCTGCCGCGCCTGCTCGCAATCCTTCGCCGCTCGTCCCGTCGCTTCCTCGTCTTCTGCGACGATCTTTCGTTCGATCGCGACGAGGCCGGCTACAAGGCCCTGAAATCCGTACTCGACGGCGGCATCGAAGGTCGCCCCGCGAACGTCCTGTTCGTCGCGACCAGCAACCGACGGCACCTGATGGCGCGCGACATGATCGACAACGAGCGCGCCACCGCGATCAATCCGGGCGAGGCGGTCGAGGAGAAAGTGTCGCTGTCCGACCGCTTCGGCCTTTCCGTTGGCTTTCACGCCTGCGACCAGGACACGTATTTCGCGATGGTTGACGCCTATGCCGACGCGCGCGGCCTCGGGATCGGACACGACGACCTCCACCGCCGCGCGAGCGAGTGGTCGATCACCCGCGGCGCGCGTTCCGGCCGCGTCGCCGCGCAGTTCATCGACGATCTGGCGGCCGAACTCGCGGAGGAAGCAGGGCGATGAGCACCACCACACAGGCGCCGAGGGCGCTCGATCTTGCGGACGGCACGACACTGTTCGCGCTGCACGACGGCGTTTTCCGGGCGGATGCCGCGGTGCTGCGCGACAACGAGGGCGACGCCGCCACCGCGTCGCTCGTCGCTTCCTGGGACGGCGGCTTCGTCGCCGACGTCAACAGCTTCGCGCTCCGCCGTCACGAGGGCGTCGTGCTGATCGATGCCGGGGCCGGCGACAGCTGGGGTCCCGATCTCGGGCACGCCGGCGCGGCGCTCGGCACGCTCGGCATCGCGCCGGCCGACGTCCTCGCGGTCCTGCTGACGCATCTCCACGGCGATCACGCGCTCGGCCTGTTCGAGCCCGACGGCGGCGCGCGTTACCCGAACGCGGAGATCTGGTGCAGCCGGATCGACCACGATCTCTTCGGCGATGCCGCGCGGCGTGATGCCGCATCTGAGGCGGCGCGCGGCAGCTACGACCTCGCCCGCCGGGTGATCGACGCGGCGGGATCGCGCCTCCGCCTGTTCGATGCGGGCGACGTGGTCCTGCCGGGGATCGAGGCGGTGGCGCTGCCGGGTCATACGCCGGGCCATGCGGGCTTTCTCGTCGGCAGCCTGACCCTCGTGACCGGCGACGTGTTCCAGGTCTCGTCCGTACAGGGTCGGCGGCCTTCGGTCGGCCTCGTCTACGACGACGATCCGGCGGTCGCGGAACGGACGCGCCGCGACACGCTCGAAACGGCGGCGGCACGGAGCTGGGTCGTCGTCGGGGCCCACCTTCCCTTCCCGGGCGCGGTCACGATCGCCGAGGCCGAGGACGGCTACCGCTTCGAGCCGCTCGACGAAACCTGACGCCGCCTGCGTCCGCGACGAAGCGGCTCGGACGACGACGACCACGGCCACGGTCGCTCCGATCGCCGGGCTCACGCCCCGGCGGCGACCCGGTCGTTGCCGCCCATGTAGGAGCGTAGCGCTTCGGGCACGACGACGCTGCCGTCCGCCTGCTGCCCGTTCTCGAGCACTGCGACCAGCGCGCGTCCGACCGCGACACCCGATCCGTTCAGCGTGTGCACGAAGACGACCGGGCCTTCGGAGGGGCGCATCCGCGCGTTCATCCGTCGCGCCTGGAAGGCGCGCGTGTTGGAGCAGGACGAGATCTCCCGCCACGCGTTCTGACCCGGCAGCCAGACCTCGAGATCGTAGGTCCGGGCCGCGCCGAAGCCGGTGTCGCCGGACGCGAGCAGCACGCGCCGGAACGGGAGGCCGAGGCGCTCGAGCACGGTCTCGGCGGCGCGCGTCATCCGCTCGTGCTCGTCGTCGCTCGCCCCCGGCGCGACGATCGAGACGAGCTCGCACTTCGTGAACTGGTGCTGTCGGAGCATGCCGCGCGTGTCACGGCCGGCCGATCCCGCTTCGCTGCGGAAGCAGGCGGTGAGCGCGACCGAGCGCTGCGGCAGCGCCGCTTCCGGCAGGATTTCGCCCGCGACGAGATTGGTGAGCGACACCTCGGCGGTCGGAACGAGCCAGCGCCCGTCCGTGGTCGCGAAGGCATCGGCGCCGAACTTCGGGAGTTGCCCGGTGCCGAACATCGCGGTCTCGTTGACCAGCAGCGGGACCGCCGTCTCGGTGTAGCCGTGCTCGGTCGTGTGGAGGTCGAGCATGAACTGGCCGAGCGCGCGCTCGAGGCGCGCGAGTGCCCCGCGTAGCACCACGAAGCGGGCGCCGGCGATCCGGGCGGCGTCCTCGAAGCTCATCAGGCCGAGCGCCTCGCCGATCGCGAAATGCTCGCGCGGCGCGAAGTCAAAGTCGCGTCGGACGCCGCGCTCGTGGATGACGACGTTCGCGCGCTCGTCGGCCCCGTCCGGCACCGCGTCGTCGAGCACGTTCGGCAGCGACGCGAGCCGCTCGCGGAGTGCACGGTCAAGCGTCTCGGCTTCGGCGCCGAGCCGTTCCATCTCGTCGCGCACGGCGGCACCCTCTTTCTCGAGCGCACTGGTGTCGAGGCCCTGCCGCCGCCCCTGCCCCACGTCGCGCGAAAGCGCGTTCCGCCGCGCCTGGAGTGACTGCGATGCGGTCAGCGCCTCGCGTCGACGCGTGTCGAGCGCGAGAAGCTCTTCGCTCGCCGCAGGAAGCCCGCGTCGCGCGAGGGCGGCGTCGAACGATTGGGGAGCCGAACGGAGGTCGCGAAGGTCGAGCATCGGTTTTCCGGCAAGGAACGGGCGAGTGCGGAGACGCGTCGGGGCAGCGGGCAGCGGCGCGGAAGCGACGGTCCCGCTACGCCGCGCTCGGCTTCGGCTCCACGAAGCGCGCGCAGACGATCGAGATCTCGTAGAGGAGGATCAGCGGCACCGCGAGACCCGTCTGGGTGATGACGTCGGGCGGCGTCAGGACGGCGGCGACGATGAACGTGCCGACATAGGCGTAGCGCCGGTAGCGCTTGAGCTGCACCGAGGTCACGATTCCGACCTTCGCCATCAGCGTCAGCGCGACCGGGAGCTGGAACGCGATGCCGAAGGCCATGATCAGCTTCATGACGAGCGCGAGATACTCGCTGACCTTCGCCTGCAACTCGATCTGCAGCCCGTCGGCCCCGGTGGTCGTCTGGAAAGACAGGAAGAACCGCCAGGCGACGGGGATGACGAAGTAGTAGGCGAGCGCCGCGCCCAGCACGAACAGCACCGGGGTCGCGACGAGGAACGGCAGCACCGCGCGCTTCTCGCTGCGGTAAAGGCCGGGCGCCATGAACAGATAGGCCTGCGACGCGACGATCGGGAAGGACAGGAAGCTCGCGCCGAAGAAGCCGACCCGCACGTAGGTGAAGAACGCTTCGTAGAGCGCCGTATAGATCAGGTGCGGCTGTTCGCCGCGCGACCGCATGATGTGCGCGAGCGGCTGAGCCAGGAAGAAGTAGATCCGCGACGAGAAGTGATAGCAAAGGAAGAACGCGATCGCGAAGGCGATCGCGCTCCGGATCAGGCGGCGCCGGAGCTCGACCAGATGGTCGAGCAGCGGCATCGGCGTGTCGTCGATCGGGTCGACGGGACCGTCGCCCGCGGGCGTGTCGCGCGGGGACAAGGGTCAGCCCGCCTCGTGGCCGGCGTCGGTGTCGCCGTTTTCGCCGGACGAGGTGTCGACACGCGGATCGGCGACGGGCCCGCGCGCCGACGGCGGGATGAAGGCGGGCGGCGCGGGGAA
>CAXUBA010000128.1:5931-8450 GCA_964249205.1 uncultured Acetobacteraceae bacterium
ATCCTCCCGGGCGCCGTGGGCGCCCCGGCGGCCGCGGGAGGAACGAAGGACGGCGCGGGCGTCGCGGCGCCGCTCGGCGAGAGCCCAGCCCCGCTCGGCGAGAGCACCGCGCCCCCGGGCGCCGGTCCGGTCATCTGGATGGCACTCTCGCTCCGGGCGGAGACGGGCCGGCCAAGACCCGCCTTCAGGCCGAGGATGTCGTCCTTCGGCAACGGGCTGCTGTCCAGCGTCTTCCGGATCGAGCCGTCGCCGTCGATCGCGCGGAACATCTTGTCGCGAAGGCCGCCGCCGCGGAGATCACGGAACGTGTCGTGCGCCTCCTTGAGGTCCGCCTCGCGGAGCATGTCGTCGACATGGCCCTGCAGCTCGCCCGCCATCCGGCGCATCTTCTTGATGACGTCGGTGACCGCCCGGATCGCGATCGGCAGGTCCTTCGGTCCGATGAGCACCAGGGCCACCACACCGATCAGCGCGATCTCGGACCAGCCAAAGTCGAACATGACGAGGAATGATCTTTCAAGGCGCCGCGGCGCCGGGGTCGGGGCTCTCGTCTAGCATGGCGCCGTCGCCGCCGGAAACGGAGGGGTCGGACGTGCCCGCCTCCCTGGCCGCGGCGGGCTCGGTCAGGATTTCGCGACGCGACGGCAGGTCGGCCCGGGACCGGAGCCCGAAGCGCGCGAGGAACTCGGGCGTGATGTCCCAGAGGGTCGGCCGTCCCGGCACTTCGCGCTGTCCGGCCGGCCGGACCAGCTCTTCCGCGAGCAGCAGTTCGAGCGTCGCCTGCGCGAGCGACACGCCGCGCTTCTCCTCGATCTCGGCGCGCGTGACCGGTCCGTCCCAGGCGACGACCGCGAGCGTCTCCATCGCCGCCCGCGGCAGTCGTCGCGGGCGCTCGAGCACGCGCCCGAGGATGGGCGCGAGATCGGGCGCGGTGCGGAACTGCCAGCCGCCGGCCGCCGCCACGAGTTCGACCCCGCGGCCGGCCATCCGCGCCGCCAGCGTGCTGAACACGGCGTCGGCATCCGGCGCATGGTCGTCGTCGAGCAGGGACGCGAGCCGCCGCGCGGGCACCGGGTCGGGCGACGCGAAGGCGAGCGCCTCGGCGATCCGGAGCGCGTGCTCGAGCGCGTCGTTGTCCCCGGCGGCGCGCAGGTGGGTGTCGTGCGCGCCGCCCCCGCGACCGCCTTCCTCACCGTCGGGGCGGGGATCGCGCGGCATCTCCGAAGCGCCACTCATGCGACGGAATTCCCGGTGCGCCTCATGCGGCGACGATCCGACGGAGCAGGACGGGGGCGAACGCGTCGTCCTGCCGCAACTCGCAGCCGCCCTGCTTGGCGAGTTCGAGGCCCGCAAGCAGCAGGCTCGCCACGGCGGCCGCGCGCGGAAGCGCCTCGTCGGCCGCGTCGGTCGCCGGCAGCAGCGAGGAGAGATCCGTCCAAGACGGCGAGAAGCCGAGCATGTGTTCGAGCCGTCGGAGCGCGTCGGCGACCGTCCAGAAGTCGTGCCGGACCGGCGAAAAGCGGCGTTTCGCGCCGGCCCGACGCGCCGCCGAAATGGTCGCCGACAGCAGCGACGCGAGATCGAGCCGGAGTCGCGACCGGTCGATCACCGTGAGGTCCTCCGCGGCCCCGCGCCGGAAGACGTCGCGGCCGAGCACCGGCCCCGCATCGAGACGCCGGGCCAGCGCCCGGATCCGCTCGAGGTCGGCCAGGCGTTCGCCGAAATGCGCGGCGTCCGTTTCGGCGTCCTCCCCCGTCTCCTCCTGCGGCAGGAGGAGACGGGACTTCAGCCAGGCGAGCCACGCCGCCATGACCAGCCAGTCCGCTGCGAGCTCGAGACGGATCGTGCGCGCCCCCTCGATCACCGCGAGGTACTGCTCGGCCAGGGCCAGGATCGAGATCGGTCCGAGATCGATCTTCTGCGCCCGCGCGAGCTCGAGCAGCAGGTCAAGCGGTCCTTCGAACCCGTCGAGACGAAGCAGCAGCCGCGCGGGCGCCGTGTCCGCAACCGGCGGCGCGTGGCGGGTCGGCGCGAGCGCGTTCATGCGAGCAACGCGTCGCGCTCGCGGAGCAGCGACGCGCGGTCGAGCGGAAGCCGTCGCGCGAAGGCCGCGCCCGACGCCGATGCGAGACGCAGGGCCGTCTCGACCGATACCGCGGGGACGGCGTGCAGCACGGCAGCGGTGTCCGCCAGCACGCCCGAGCAATGGAGAGCCACGTCGCAACCCGCTGCCACGGCGCCGCGGGCACGTGCGCCGGCATCTCCCGCAAGTGCCCCCATGGCGAGGTCGTCCGACACAAGCACGCCCCGGAACCCGATCGCGCCGCGGATCGCGCCCGTGATCACCGAGGCCGACAGCGTCGCGGGCGCGGCCGGATCGTCGCGCCGGTAAAGGATGTGCGCCGTCATCATCCAGCCAAGCCGCGCGGCGAGGCGCCGGAACGGCACGAGATCGTCCTCCTCGATCGCATCGAGCGCCGGCATCGCCCGATGGCTGTCGAGCGTCGCCCGCCCATGCC
>CAXUBA010000129.1:0-8384 GCA_964249205.1 uncultured Acetobacteraceae bacterium
TGCCCATCAGGGCCAGCACCAGGGCGGGATCCTCGCCGGCGATCGCGGCCGCCAGGAGCGTAGCCCGCGTCGCCGCGTCGGCGAGGTCGGGGCCGCGCGCGTTCCGTCGCGACGGACCGTGCAGGTCGGGCGGCAGGGCAATCGCGTGGTGGGAGGCGCCGGGCGCCGCGTCGCCCTCGATCAGGGCCGCGGGGTCGGCGACGAGGTCGTGCACCGGAACGGCGGGATCGGTGATCCGGTTGACGAAGGACGTGTTGGCGCCGTTCTCGAGCAGGCGCCGGACGAGATAGGCGAGCAGCGTCTCGTGGGTGCCGACCGGCGCGTAGATGCGGCACGGTCGGTGAAGGCCGCTCGGCGCCACGACGTCCTCGTAAAGCGCCTCGCCCATGCCGTGGAGGCACTGGAACTCGTAGCGGTCCGGCGGGGCGTCGGCGCCGGCCATGGCGTGGATGGTCGCGAGCGTGCGCGCGTTGTGGGTCGCGAACTGCGGGTAGAGATGCGCGCCCGCGTCGAGCATGCGCCGGGCGCAGCCGACGTAGGAGAGATCGGTGTGGATCTTCCGGGTGAACACCGGGAAGCCTTGAAGCCCCTGTTCCTGGGCCCGCTTGATCTCGCTGTCCCAATAGGCGCCCTTCACGAGGCGGACCGCGATGCGGCGGCCGGAACGGCGGCCGAGCTCGGCCAGGTGGTCGATCACGAACGGGGCGCGCTTCCCGTACGCCTGCACGACGAAGCCGAGCGTGTCGCGCGCGCCGAGCGTGCGGTCGCGGCAGAGCGCGTCGAGCACGTCGAGCGAAAGATCGAGCCGGTCCGCTTCCTCGGCGTCGATGTTGATGCCGATGCCATGTCGCGCCGCCTGCGCGACCAGGGTGGCGACCTGCGGCACGAGCTCGGCGAGGACGCGTGCGCGCTGGTTCAGGACGTAGCGCGGGTGCAGCGCCGAAAGCTTGATCGAGAGGCCGGGCCGGCCGGTCGCGTCGCTTGTGACCGGTCCCGCGGCGCCGCCGATCGCCGCGAGCGCGTGGGCGTAGCTCTCGCGGTAGCGACGGGCATCCTCGGCGGTCAGCGCGCCCTCGCCCAGCATGTCGTAGGAATAGCGGAAGCCGCGCGCTTCCGGTCCGCGGGCCCGCGACAGGGCCTGCTCGATCGTTTCGCCGAGCACGAAATGGTCGCCCATCAGCCGCATGGCGAGGTCGAGCGCGCGTCGGACGAACGGCTGGCCGCCCTTCCGGAACACGCGGCCGAGGGCGCGCGCGAGACCTTCCTCGCTGTCCGGCGCCTGCAGCCGTCCGGTCAGCAGGAGCCCCCACGACGCCGCGTTGACGAAGAGCGACGGGCTGCGTCCGAGATGGGCGCGCCAGTCGCCGGCGGCGACGCCTTCGCGGATCAGCGCGTCGCGGGTTTCGAGGTCGGGGGTGCGAAGCAGCGCCTCGGCGAGGCACATCAGGGCCACGCCCTCGCTGCTGGACAGCGCGTATTCGCGCATCAGCCCCTCGACCGGCCCCCTGGTGCCGCGCGCGCGGAGGCGAACGACGAGGCGCCGGGCGAGCGCCTCGGCGGCGATCTCGTCCGCGGCGTCGAGACGAGCGGTCGGTAGCAGCGCGCGCACGGCCTCGGCTTCGCTCTGCCGGAGCGCCGCGGCGATCGGGGACGGGGGAAGGACGTCGGTCTGGATGGTCACGTCGACGAGCTTACCAACGACGCGGCAACGCGTCGCGACCCGGTCGCGACTAACAGCTCAGAGCGCGGCCGTGCGCTTCCGCCTGCGATCGGGTGCGCCCGGAAAGCGGACGACCCGCGGCGCCGCGGCGTCGTCCGCGACGAACAGGATTCCGAGCCTCGCCGCCAGCTGCCCGCTCCGGAAGGGTTTCGCGAGGATCGGGAACTGCTTCGCCGCATCGCGAAGCCAGTCCGGGTCCGCGTAGCCGGTCACCAGGAGAATCGGCAGGACGGGGCGCATCGCGCGGATCCGTTCGGCGGCCTCCACCCCGGTCATCTCCGGCATGGCGTAGTCCATCACGATCGCGTCGATATCGTCGCCATGCGCCGCGACGAGGTCGATCGCCTCGCGTCCGCAGCAGGCCTCGATCACGGTGCAGCCGAGAAGCGTCAGCGTTGAGCGGGCGGCCACCCGGACGTCGCCGTCGTCGTCGACGAGCAGGATCCGGCGGCCGTCGAGCGGGACCGGCGCGGCGGCGACTGCATCGTCCGGCGTCTCGGGGGCCTCGGCCGCGATGCCGCGCGGCACGAAGACCTCGACCGTCGTTCCGCGACCTTCGCCCGACCGGATCCGGACGCCGCCGCCGAGCTGCTGGGCGATCCCGAGCACCTGCGACAGGCCGAGACCGGACCCCTTCCCCGGCGGCTTGGTCGTGAAGAACGGCTCGAACACCCGCGCCAGCGTTTCGGGCGACATCCCGGTCCCGTTGTCGGACACGGACAGCAGGACGTGTTCGCCGTCGGGCGGGTCGGCGATCGCGGTTGGATGATCGGTCCGCACGTTCTCGGTCCGGATGAGGATCGTGCCGCCGAGCGGCATCGCGTCGCGTGCGTTGATCGCGAGGTTGAGGATCACGAGCTCGAGCTGCGTCCGGTCGGCCAGTGCCGGCCAGAGCTCGGCCGATGGAGCGGTCTGGACCTGCACCGTGCCGCCGAGCGTGCTGCCGAGGAGCTCCCTCATGCCGTCGACGACGGCGTTCACGTGCACGATCTCCGGCCGGAGCGATTGCCGCCTCGAGAAGCCGAGCAACTGGCTGGTCAGCCGCGCACCCCGCTCGGCCGCCTCGATCGCGTTCCGGAGCAGCGTGCGTGCCGGTTCGGCGTCCACCTGGAGCGACAGGAGGTCAAGGCTTCCGAGAGCGGCGGTCAGGAGATTGTTGAAGTCGTGCGCGATCCCGCCGGTCAGCTGACCGACGGCCTCCATCTTCTGCGCCTGCCTGAGCTCGGCTTCGGCACTCAATCGCGAGGTGACGTCCTGGAAGGCGTAGACGATCTGGCCGGGACCGCCTTCGGCGCCGAGGATCGGCGTCGCCCACACTTCGAGGCTGGCGGGGCGGCCCGCGAGATCGGCGTAAGCGACGATTCGTCCGCCGACGAAGCCGTGCCTCGGATCCGTGGTCGCGCCGGTCGGCTGGTCGATCAGCATCGCGGCCTCGAGCAGCGCGGAATCGACGTCGTTGCCGAGCAGATCGTGCGCGCGCCGGTTGACGACGCTCAGGCGTCCCGTTGCGGCGCCGGCCAGCGCGATGCCGAGCGGGAGCTGTTCCAGGATGTTCCGGAGACGCTGCTCGCTCCGTCGGAGCAGCTCGGTTTCGCGGGCGGTCATCTCGGCGATCCGCCGATCGAACAGGGAAGCGAAAAGGGCCAGGAGAAACAGAAGAAGGGTCGCCGCGACGATCCCGGCGGCGACCCAGCGGACGGGAAACGCGCCCGCCACGACGAAGGGCGGATGAGCCTGGAAGCAGGTGGCCAACATGCCGACGACATGCGTCGCCGCGATCGCGAAGCCGAGCCCGATCGCGCTCGCGACCTGCGCCGGCTGGCCGTGCTGGCGGATCGAAAGGAGAAGCATCAGCGTGCAGGATCCGGCCGCGAGGAAGGCGGACATCGCGACGCGGAGCGGGTCGTAGCTCGGCGCGGTGAAGCGGATCGCGGCCGACCCGAGGTAATGCAGCACGCAGATGCCGAGGCCCATCAGGACGCCGCCGAAGATCACGCGGGCCGCGCCAGGCCGCTCGCGGGCGCAGAGCGGCAGCAACCCGATGCCGATCACGGGCACGGCGACCACGAGCGGCAGGATCATCTGGCCAAGGTCGAGCGACATCGGCATCGTGAACGTCGTGGAGACGAGCGCGATGATGTGCATCGACCAGACGGCGAGGCCGAAGGTGACCGCGCTCGAAAGAAGCCAGCCGACCCGGATCGCGCCGTCGACGGCGCGGGCGCGCCGCGCGAGCGAAAGCGCCGTGTAGGCGCCGAGACTGGCGAGCACCAGGGCGACGATCGCCCCAATCGGATTGTAAGCGATCACCGTCACGGGAACACCTCGCTCCGAGAGCCCGGACACTAGTGGATTTCATACTGGATTCAAATCGAAATCGGGAACCCGGCGGAACCTCAGAAGTGCGAATAGCCGCGCCGTGTCGACGGGATCGCGGAACCGTCCCGTTGCAACAGCAGGAGGTCCGGCTCGCCGGCGCGGACGGTTCCGATCACCGTCGCCGGGATGCCGCAACGGCGCGACAGCGCGCGGGCGCGCGGCAGGTTGGCCGTCGCGACCGTGAACAGGAGTTCGTAGTCGTCGCCGCCTGTGAGGCAGGTCTCGCGCCATTCGGGACCGGCGGTGCGCGCGGCGTCCGACAGCGGCACCTTGTCTGCCTCGAGCGCGAGCACGACGCCGCCGGCGCGCGCGAGATGTTCCGCGTCCTGCAGCAATCCGTCGGACACGTCGATCGCCGCGGTCGCGAGGCCGGCGAGCGGGAAGCCGAGCCGCGGTCGCGGCAGGTGGTAGCGATCAGCAAGGACCCCGCCGGGATCGGCGATCTCGCCGCGAAGCGCGCGCAGTCCGAGCGTCCCGTCGCCGATCGTGCCGGTGACCAGGACGGCGTCGCCCGGACGCGCCCCGGTGCGGCGGACCTCGCGTCCGGGCTCGCAACTGCCGAGAATCGTCAGCGACATCACGAGCGGACCCTCCGTCGCCGTGGTGTCGCCACCGAGCAGGGTCACGCCGAACTCCGCCTGGTCGCGCGCAAGACCATCGGCGAAGGGCGAGAAGAACGCGTCGTCGCAGCGGGCGGGAACGCCGAGCGTCAGCAGGTAGCCGAACGGTTCGGCGCCCATGGCGGCGAGGTCGGACAGGTTGGCGCGGAGCAGCTTGCGGCCGAGGTCGGCCGGCGGGTCCTCGCGGCGGAAATGGACGTTTTCCACCATCGCGTCGGCGGCGACGACAAGGTTGCGACCCGGCGGCGGTGCGAAGACCGCGGCGTCGTCGAGCAGGCCGAGCGCGCCGGCGCCGGCGAGCGGCGCGAAGTGGCGGGCAATGAAGCGGAACTCCGGGGCGAGCTGCATGGCGGGGCGGCAGCCGGGTTCAGGGTTCTACGGACCGCCCGGCGGATCGGGGGCGTGGAGCTCGTCCGCGCGGCTGAACTCGCGCGCCAGGCGATCGAGCACGCCGTTCACCATCCGCGGCTCGTCGCCGGTGAAGAAGCCGTGCGCGACATCGAGATACTCGTTGATGACGACGCGCGGCGGCGGGCCGTCCGTCATCGCGAGCTCGGCGCCGCCCGCGCGCAGGATGGCGCGCATCACGGGATCGAGCCGGGCGAAGGGCCAGTCGGCGGGAAGCGAGAGGCTGACCACGGCGTCCACCCGGTCCTGCCGCTCGACCGCCTCGCGGACGATCCGGCCGAACAGGCGGACGTCGGCGTCCGGTACGCGGCCTTCCTCGAACCCGTCGCCGCCCGGCAGTCGCCCGAGCCGGTGGCGGACGAACTGGTCGATGATGGTTTCCGCCGTTTCGCCGCCCTGCTCGCTCTGGAACAGCGCCTGAACGGCGGCCACGCGTGCGGCCGTGCGCGGTCGGCCTCGGCCGCCGTCGCGATCCGGTCGGGTCTCCATCTCAGTCGATCCTTCCGCGCGCGGCGTGGAACCGGCGGTCGAGCGCGATCTGCCGGAGGCAGGCGATCGCCGCCTCCTCGCCCTTGTTGTCGCCGCCTGGACCCTGCGCCCTCGCTTCGGCCTGCGCCACCGTTTCCACCGTGAGCAGTCCGGTGCCGAGCGCCAGGCGGTGGGCAAGTGCCACGTCCATGAAGCCCTGCATGGTCGCGTCGCAGATGTGGTCGTAGTGCGAAGTCTCGCCGCGGACGACGCAGCCGAGGGCCACGAAGCCGTCGAAGCGGCGGCTGCCGTCGAGCGCGAGGCGGATCGCCTGCGGCAGCTCGAACGCGCCGGCGACGTCCACCGTCTCGTGCGTCGCGCCGGACGCTTCGAGGATGCGGGCGGCCCCGTCGGAAAGCCCGTCGATCACGGCACGATAGTACGGCGCACGCACCACGAGCACGTGCGGCGGGGCGCCTGGGATCGCGGGCAGATCGCTCCGGTCGCGGTCGCGCGTGCTCATGTCAGGTGGCGGCGTCGGCGAGCGGGTCGGCGCCGGCGACCGGCTCGACCCCGGCGACCGGGCGCTGCGCCACCACGGTGAGGCCGTAGCCTTCCAGGCCGACGATCGTTCGCCGCTGGCCGGTCAGCAGGATCATCTCGCGGACGCCGAGATCGACAAGGATCTGCGCGCCGATGCCGTAGTCGCGGAGAAAGGCGTAGGGGCGCGTCTCGATCCCGATGGTCGAAACCCGGCGCGACAGCGCGTCGGGCGCAGTGTCGCGAATCATGACCACCGCGCCGCGCCCTTCCGCCTCGATCGCCGCCATCGCGCGCGGCAGCATCGAGCGCTCGGACGCGCCGATCATGTCGGTCACGAGATCGACGGCGTGCATCCGGACGGCGACCGGGCCGCCCGCACCGACGTCGCCGAGGGTCATGACGGCGTGTTCCGACCTGTCGATCCGGTTCCGGTATACCGAAAGCGCCCAGCGATGGCCGCTCGGCCGCGGGACGGCCGACTGCGACACGCGCTCGATCAGCTTCTCGGTCCGCCGGCGATAGCCGATCAGGTCGGCGATCGTGCCGATCTTGAGGTTGTGGTGCTGCGCGAAGCTGACGAGGTCGGGCAGGCGCGCCATCGACCCGTCGTCGTGCATGATCTCGCAAATGACGCCGGAGGGATTGAGCCCGGCGAGGCGGGCGATGTCGACGGCAGCTTCGGTGTGGCCGGCGCGGACCAGCGTGCCGCCGTCGCGCGCGAGCAGCGGGAAGATGTGGCCGGGCGTCGTGATGTCGTTCCGCGTCGTTTCCGGGTTCACCGCGACCGCAATCGTGTGGGCGCGGTCGTGCGCGGAGATGCCCGTCGTGACGCCTTCGCGCGCCTCGATCGAGATCGTGAACGCGGTCTGGTGGCGGGTGCCGTTCGCCTGGCTCATGAGCGACAGGCCCAGCGTTTCCACGCGGGACGAGGTGAGCGCGAGGCAGATGAGGCCGCGGCAGTGCCGGGCCATGAAGTTGATCGCTTCCGGCGTCGCGAACTGTGCGGGCACCACGAGGTCGCCCTCGTTCTCGCGATCCTCGTCGTCGACGAGGATGAACATGCGTCCGGAGCGCGCTTCCTCGATCAGCTCGGCGGCGGCGCTGAGATACGAGGAGAGGTCGGCGCGCGCGACGTCGGAAAGCTCGCTCATGCCGGTGTCATGCCGCGACGGACGCCGCCGGTCCAGCCGTGCCGCCCGCGCCCGCCGCCGTCTCGGCGAGGCGGGCGACGTAGCGGGCGAGCGTGTCGATCTCGATGTTGACCGCGTCGCCCGCGCGGAGCGCGCCGAGCGTGGTCGCGGCGGCGGTGTGCGGGATGATGTTGATCCCGAACCCGTCCGCGGAAACCTCGTTCACGGTGAGCGACACGCCGTCGACCGCGACGGAGCCCTTGACCGCGACGAAGCGGGCGAGCGTCGCGGGCAGCCGGAACCGGAGCCGGAGCGAGCCTTCGTCCGGGGTCGACGAAACCAGATGGCCGAGCCCGTCCACGTGGCCGGACACCAGATGGCCGCCGAGTTCGTCCCCAAGACGGAGCGAGCGTTCGAGGTTGATCGTCCGGCCGGTGCGCCAGCCGGACAGCGTCGTCAGCCGCAGCGTTTCGGCGGATGCCTCCACGCTGAAGGCATTCCCCTCGATCATCGTCGCGGTGAGGCAGCATCCGGCGCATGCGATCGACGCGCCGACGCGGGCGCCGTCGAGGAACCCGTCTGGCGCCCGGATGGTGAAACGTGCGTCGCGGCCGTCGCCGATCGGCGCGAGCGCCGCGATCTCGCCGACGCCGCTGACCAGACCCGTGAACATCAGCCGTCACTCCCGGCGGTGGTGGTGGTGGTGGTGGCGCGCAGCCAGAGATCGTGTGCCGCCGTGCCGCTGTCCACCGGGCGGAAGCGCGGCGACGCGGCGAGCGGCACGGGCCGCAGCGCGCCGATCGCGCCGACCGCGCCGCCGCCGAGGAGGAGCGGCGCGGTGCGCCACACGAGTTCGTCGACGAGAGCGGCATCGAGGAGCGCGGCGGCGAGCGCGGCGCCCCCCTCGACGAAGACGGTGTTGAGGCCGGCGGCGCCGAGCGCGAGGACGGCGGACCGGACGGTGCCGTCGGTCGGCACGAGGCGCACGCCGCGCTCGAGCAGGGAAGCGGCGCGCGAAGGGTCGGGCGCGGGTCCGTGCAGGAGCCAGACCGGGTGCTCGGTCGCGGTCGCGACCAGGCGGGACGCGAGCGGCAGGAGGAGCCGCCGGTCCGCGAC
>CAXUBA010000130.1:0-8345 GCA_964249205.1 uncultured Acetobacteraceae bacterium
GGCGTGCCGTGCCGGCGCGGGAAACGCCGGCCGACGCGCCGGAACCGCGTGCACTTTGGCCGATCGTCGTGCGCGGGGTTCGGCCGCCGGCCGGCGGCCTGCGAGAGGAGCGTCCGCCTTCACAGCCGCCGGCAGGCCCGCCACGAGAACCCACCGCACCGGACGCGACGTCGACAGTGTTCTGGCGGCTGATGGATCACTGGCGGATCGCCGACAAGGACGCGCTGGCGCTCGTTGGGCATCGCGGCGGCCTGACGAAGAAGGGAACCCGGCCGCGGTTCCGGGTAACCGGTCGGGAAGCTCTCGTCTTCTCGCTGCTCGAGGAGATCGATGCGGCCCTCCGACCGCTCGGCGAGGATCCAGCCGACTGGCTGCGCCGCCCCGTCCGCGAAGCACCGTTCGGCGGGGCGACGCCGCTCGACCACATTAAGCGGCACGGAGACCATGGCGCCAACGAAGTCCTCCGGAACCTGACGATGCTCGGATTGCGGCGGTCCCTCTGAGCGGACCGCGCGGCGTATCGCGACGCCGCACTGCCGTCGCGCCGGCAGGACAAGCCGATCAGAAGGCGAGCGGCAGCTGTTCCGCCAGGCTTGCGGCCGGCGACGCGACCTCGAAGCCGGACAGCGACGCCCCGAGCAGCCGAACGCCAAGCGGCGGCGGGAACAGCGGCCGGAGCAGGTCGAGACCCACAGCCTCGAATTCCGCGGCCGACGCGAGCGCACGGGGAAGCGAGCGCGCGCGGGTGATCTGCCGGAAGTCCGAGTATTTGACCTTCACGGTCACCGTGCGCGCCGCGTGGCCGGCACGGGCCGACGCGGTCCAGGCCTTCGCGACCAGCGGCGCGAGCGCGGAGGGGACCTCCTCCCACGCCCGGAGGTCGCGCTCGAACGTATTCTCGGCGCCGACCGACTTCCGGATCCGGTCGGGGTCGACCGGCCGGTTGTCCTCTCCCCGCGCGATGCCGTGCAGGTAGTCGCCCGACTTCCCGAAATGCTCGCGGAGGAACGCCAGCGGTCGGTCGCGGAGGTCGGCGCCGGTGCGGATGCCAAGCGCCTCCATCCGGGCCGCCGTCGCAGGGCCGACGCCGTGGAAGCGGCCGACCGCGAGCGTCTCGACGAAGGCGGCGCCCATTGCCGGCGTGATCACGAAAAGCCCGTCCGGCTTCCGGTGATCGGAGGCGAGCTTGGCAAGGAACTTGTTGTAGGACACTCCGGCCGATGCGGTCAGGCCGGTTTCGGCGCGGATCGCGGCGCGGAGTTCCGCGGCGATCGCGGTCGCGGAACCCCGGTCGAGCAGAGGCCGTGTGACGTCGAGATATGCCTCGTCGAGCGAGAGCGGCTGGATCAGGGGCGTGTAGCGCGCGAAGATCGCGTGGATCTGTCGCGATACGGCCTTGTAGACGTCGAAACGCGGCTTGACGAACACGAGGCTGGGGCACCGGCGGCGCGCGGTGACCGACGCCATGGCCGACCGGACGCCGAAGGAACGCGCCTCGTAGCTGGCGGCGGCCACCACGCCGCGCTCGCGCGAGCCGCCGACGGCGATCGGCCTGCCGCGCAGGCTCGGATCGTCCCGCTGCTCCACCGACGCAAAGAAGGCGTCCATGTCGACGTGGATGATCCGCCGTGGGACCGCGGGCAGGTCTGGCATCGACGTCGACTTCTTGCGGATGCGGATGATTGACGACGCCCGGCAGGGCGGTTGGCGGGCAGCTTCCGCGAAATGCGGTGACCGTGTCGGGGATCAACGGTGACGAGCGAACGCGGGTATTCGGCGCGGAAAGCCGCCGTCTTCGCCGCGTGCGGAGCGGCGCCGAAACCGCTCGGCTCCGCAGGCCTCGAGCGACGCGATCTCAATCAGCCGCACGAGCGGGCCGATCGGACACGGCCTCCGCTTACGGTCCGGTGACCCTCGAACCTAATGCCCGTGACCGCCGCCAGGGCCACCATGGCCGCCGCCGCGCCCGCCACCCGGAGCACCGCCGTGGGAGCCGCCGCCGGGTCTGCCAGCCCCGGGTCTGCCGCCACCATGGAAACCGCCGGGGATCCCAGGCACCCCGCGGCCGCCGGGACCGGATCGAGGACCGCCGCCGTAATACGGACCGACGGCGTAGCCGCGACCCCAGCCGCCGCCGCCGTAGTAGCCGGCACCGCCGTAATAGCCGGCACCGTAGCCGCCGCCGTCGTAGCCGTTGTAGCCGTAACCGCCGACGCAGCCGGCGAGCAGCAGGACGACTGCACTCAGCCGGGTGGTGGAACCGGCCCGGAACGTCCGTGCCGCGGTCATGGCGTCGCCTCCGAAGCGGCGGCCTCGTCGGCATGTTCGAGCACGCCGAACACGGCACCGTCCGGATCGGCGAGAAGCGCGACGGTGCCGCCGTCGCGATCAGGATGGGGTTGCACGACGACGCGGCCACCGAGCGCCTCGGCCTTCTCGGCAACGGCGCCGGCGTTCCCGACACGCACGAAACGAACCCAGCGTGCCGGCGCACCGGCGGGGGCGCCGGGCGGCATCGAGTTGATGCTCGCGCGCGCATAGCCGCCGGACGCCACCAAGAGATGCTGGCCGGACGCGCTGTCCGGCAGCGGGTAGACGTCGTATCCGAACAGCGTCCGGTAGAAGTTCGCATCCGATCCCGGACCGGGCGTGATCAGCGAGCTCCAGATCCAGTCGCCGACCGCAGTCTCGCGGTCGGCCGGATCGCCGCTGACGGAATGCAGTACGGCGAAGATCGCGCCGTACGGGTCGGCGAGAACCGCGAGGCGTCCGAGCCCCGGTACGTCGCGCGGCGAGAACAGCACCCTGCCGCCGCTTCCCTGCGCGAGCGACGCGGCGTGATCGGGGTCGGACGCCGATACGAAGGGAAGCCAGTTCGGCCTGCGAGCGGAGCCAGGCGGCAGGGGTCGTTCGACCAGGCTCGCCACGTCCGCGGTGCCCGACGTCGCCTCGGCGTAGCGCGTTCCCTCGACCGGGATCGGTCGGAACGTCCACCCGAACAGCGCGCCGTAGAACCGCTCGGATCGCCCGAGATCCGGCGTCACGAGCTCCGCGAAGACAAACTTGCCAGGCGCGCTGAAAGTGCTCGGCGGCGACACGAGAGGGGGAAAGTCGGCACCCGACGCCGCGAGCGGGATCGCGGCGAGAAGCGCGGCGAGAAACGCCGGCAGGCGGATGCGTCGAACGGAGCGCAAGACCCGGATCTCCTCGTCACTGCCGATCATGACGCCGGAGTCTCGACCCCGTTCCCAACCGGCCCTCCGGCGCGCTCGGCCGGCCTCCAGCCGATCGCCTGGCGCAGGAACGCGGCTCCGAGGGACGCGAAGGCCGCGACCTGGGTGCTGTCGTTGCCGAACCCGTGCCCGCCCGCCTCCGGCTCGTGGAAGAACGCTTCCGCCCCAATCCGCTGCAGCTTGGCCGCGAACTTGCGGGCGTGGCCGGGATGCACGCGGTCGTCGCGCCGGGTCGTCGCGATCAGGATCGGCGGCATCGACGATCCTGGTATAGCGACGTGGTAGGCGGAGATCCGGGCGAGATGCACCCAGTCCTCCTCGCGGTCCGGGTCGCCGTATTCGGCGATCCAGCTGGCGCCCGCGAGCAGCTTCGCATAGCGCCGCATGTCGGTGAGCGGGATCGTGCAGAAGAGGCCGCCGAACCGGTCGCCGAAACGCGTCAGCATATTGGCGATCAGCAATCCGCCGTTCGACCCGCCCTCGGCCGCGATGCGCGTCGGCCGCGTGATCCCGCGCCGCACGAGATCGGCGGCGACGGCGGCGAAATCCTCGTGCGCGAGGTGCTTCCGTTCGCCCCGGCCGGCCTCGTGCCAGCGCGTCCCGAACTCGCCGCCACCACGTATGTTCGCGACGACGCTCGTGCCGCCGCGCTCGAGCCAGAGCGTGCCGATCCGCGTGCCGTAGACCGGCAGGAGCGAGATCTGGAACCCGCCGTAGCCGGTGAGGTGGACCGGCGCGTCGCCGGTCGGCTCGCCGGCGGGACCGGTCACGACGTAGGGGATCCGTTCGCCGTCGACGGAAACCGCCTCGCGACGGGTGACGGCAAGACCGCTCGCGTCGAACGTCGCCGGGGCCCGGCGCAGCACGACCGGCGCGCCGACGCCGGCTTCGCTCAGCAGGAGCGTCGGCGGCGTCACCGGATCCTGCGCGCTGACGAGCAGCGTGCCGTCGCTCTCGCTCTCCTCGGCGTCGAGTGCGGCGACCGACACCACGCCGGCCTCGGGTAGCCCCGCGAGCGTCGTCTCGGTCCAGGCGGGGTCGCCGGGCGTCCAGACCCGGAAGACCGGTCGCAGCTCGTCGAGGATCGACAGGACGAGCCGACCCGCGACGAAGGCGCTGTCCTCGAGCGCGATCCGCTCGCCCGGCTCGAACAGCACCGTTCCTCGCCGTTCGCCCGCGAGGAAGTCGGGGAGCGAGAAGCCGAGCAGCGTGTCGGAGCTGATCTCGCGGCCGTTGATCGTCCAGGTCGTCCTTGGTTGGGCGGTCATCCAGTCGCCGTGCCAGTCGATCCGGAGATCCGTCGGCACGTCGAGGCGCGTCTTCGGGCCCGTGCGGTCGCCGAGATGCGTCTCGCGATCGTAGAAGCCGAGCATGGCGACGTAGGCGATGCGCTCGTCCGCGGCGGTGCGATCGACGATGCCGTACGCAGCCATGTTGGCCGCATCGGTCTCGAACACGGTCGCCGCGTCCTCCGCCGCCGTGCCGCGCCGCCAGACGCGCACGCTCCGCGCGTAGCCCGCGCGGGTGACGCGATCGGGACCGCCATGCGCCGAGGTAAGGAGAAGCGTGTCGGCGTCGAGCCACGCGGCGCCGCCCTTCGCTTCCCCGAGCATGAACCCGTCGGCGACGAAGCGCTTCGCGTCGAGATCAAACTCGCGCAGCACCACCGCATCGCCACCGCCGCGCGAGAGGCTGAGGATCGCGCGCCCGTGCCGCGGCGGCAGCGTCGCCGCACCCTTCCAGACCCAGTCCTCGTCCTCGGCCGACGCGAACGCGTCGAGGTCGAGCAGGACCTCCCATTCGGTCGCGTCCGATCGATAGGACGCGAGCGTCGTACGACGCCACAGGCCGCGCTTGTGCGTGCCGTCCTGCCAGAAATTGTAAAGCAATCCGCCCCGCCGCCGGACATGCGGGATCCGGTCGGGCCGGTCGAGCGCCGCGCGCAGACGGTCGCGGTCGCGGTCGACGGCGTCGCCCCCGAACCGCTCGGCGGTGCGTCGGTTCTGCGCCGCGACCCAGGCGAGCGCGTCGGCGCCGTCGATCTCCTCGAGCCAGAGATAGGGGTCGTCGTCCGGCCGGTCCGCGGTGGGCCGAAGATCCACATCCGTCATGTCGCGTCGCTCCGGCGATCCGGCGCCGAACGTGGCGTGCCCCGAGCGCCCTGTCCATTTGCGTCGGTCGACGCCCGGCGACCGGCGGATTGCAGACGGTCGCGCAGGCGCGGCTCGACACGGGCGGCCTCGCGTCCGACAAGCGCCGCATGCTGCTTCGCCCCGCCGGCCCCGACGACCTCGCGGCCGCCGCCGACCTCATCAACGGCGCCTATCGCGGCGACACCGCGCGGCTGGGCTGGACCCACGAGGCCGACCTGGTCGGCGGACGACGGACCGACGCGACGGCGCTGCGGGCGATGCTGTCGGGCGGACGGGTCCTGCTGGTCGGCACGATCGACGGGGATGCGTCCGCCCCGCTGATCGCCGCCGTGCTGCTCGAACCGGCGGGCGCCGGGATCTGCCATCTGGGCATGCTGACGGTGCGGCCCGACCGGCAGGCCGAAGGCATCGGGCGGCAGCTGCTCGACCTTGCGGAGCGTGCCGCCGCGGCAGGAGGCGCCCAAACGGTCCGGATCGACGTGATTTCCCTCCGGGCCGAGCTTGTCGCTTGGTATGAGCGGCGCGGCTACGTCACGGTCGGCCGGGCCGCGTTTCCCTACGAGGCCGCGGGCGTCGAACCCTTCCGCGACGACCTCGACTTCGTCGTCATGGAAAAGCCGCTTACCCCCGGTCGAGCGGCGCCGGAAGCTTGAAGATCACGTCTTCCTGCTTGACGATCCGCTCCTCGATTGTGAGGTCGAAGCGCGCGCCGAGCGCGTCCACCATCTCCTGCACCAGCGTCTCGGGTGCCGAGGCCCCGGCGGTGATGCCGAGGGTCGCGACACCGTCGAGCGCCGACCAGTCGAGATCCGCGAGCTTCGGCACCAGGATCGCGCGCGGCGTACCGGTCCGCTCCGCGACCTCGCGGAGGCGCTGCGAGTTCGACGAGTTCGGGCTGCCGATCACGATCACCAGGTCGCAGCCGGGCGCGATCGCCTTGACGGCCTCCTGGCGGTTGGTGGTCGCGTAGCAGATGTCCTCGCGTTTCGGCCCCTCGATCAGCGGGAAGCGTTCGCGGAGGATCGCGACGATCTCGGCCGTGTCGTCGACCGAAAGCGTCGTCTGGGTGATGAAGGCGAGCATGGCCGGATCGGCAGGCTCGACGAGGCGCGCCTCCTCGGCCGACTGGATCAGCGTCATCGCGCCGGGCGGCAGCTGTCCCATTGTGCCGACCACCTCGGGATGGCCAGCGTGGCCGATCATCAGGATGTGGCGCTGCTCGGGGCCGCCATCGGCATAGTGACGCTCGGCCTCGCGGTGGACCTTCGAGACCAGCGGGCAGGTGGCGTCGAGGTAGAGGAGGTTGCGGCGCTCGGCCTCGGCGGGAACGGTCTTCGGCACGCCGTGGGCCGAGAACACCACCGGCGCGTCGCCCGGGACCTCGTCGAGCTCTTCGACGAAGATCGCGCCCTGGGCCTCGAGCGCCTCGACGACGGTCCGGTTGTGGACGATCTCGTGTCGAACGTAGACGGGCGCGCCGTAACGTCGGATCGCTTCCTCGACCACACGGATCGCGCGGTCGACGCCGGCACAGAAGCCGCGCGGCCCGGCCAGCAGCACCCGGAGCTCGCGCTTGGCGGCAGGCTGCGGCCGGACAAGGTCGAGGACGGCGCCGAGGAGGCCAGGGGTCTGGTCGGGCATGAGAATCCGCGCTTCCTTCCAAAAGGGGCCGGGCGCCAGGCGTCGGCACGCGGCTCATATAGTGTGCCGACGGTTGCGGGCGCAAAGGATTGACGACCGGGCGGGCCTCGCCCCGCATCCGACCGGACGCGCGGCGTCCCGAACCCCGCGCGTTCTTCTTGCGACCACGTGGCCGATCGGGCAATGAGGGCGGGCTCGAGCCGCCGGCGCGGGAGAGTGCGGCACCTCGCCGCCGCCGAAGGCGCAACCGGCCCCCGGAAACGCTCAGGCCACAGGGACCGCGCCGGATCACGAGCCTCTGGAAAGCCGGACGGCGACGCTTACCGCCATCCGCACCGACGGAGAAAGGCGGCCACGCGGGCGCGGTCGCCGAATCTCTCAGGTCACCGGACAGAGGGGGGCCCGTTCGCCGGCATCGCCGCCGGCAAGGGTCTTGCCTCACGGGCAGAGGCATCGGGATGGTGACAACATGAGCGACAGCGATCTCGGCCCGGACGGCGAACCGGCGGCACTCCGGACCACGCCGCTCGACGCGATGCACCGCGCTTGCGGTGGGCGGATGGTCGCGTTCGCGGGCTGGTCGCTCCCGGTCCAATACCCCGACGGTGTCCTTCGCGAACATGAACGGTGCCGGACCGGCGCCGCGCTGTTCGACGTGTCCCACATGGGACAGGTCCTGCTGCAGGGCGCCGACGCGGCGGTCGCGCTCGAACGGCTCGTACCCGCCGACCTGCTCGGCCTCGCCGACGGGCAGCTTCGTTACACCGTGCTCCTGAACGAGGCGGGCGGCATCATCGACGACCTCATCGTGACCCGCCTCGCCGCCGACCGGCTCTTCCTGGTGGTAAACGCGTCCCGGCGCGAGGTCGATCTCGCGCATCTTCGTGCCGCGCTGCCCGAAGCGGTCGCGGTCGACGAGCAGGCCGGCCGCGCGCTGCTGGCGGTCCAGGGACCGGGCGCGAAGGACGCTGTGGACGCCGTGCTGCCCGGCAGCGCGGCGCTCCGCTTCATGCACGCCGCCGTCCTGCCGTTCGACGGCGCGGACGCGATCGTCGGTCGCTGCGGCTACACCGGCGAGGACGGGTTCGAGATCTCCGTCGCGGCGGACCGCGCGGCGGCGCTGGCGGACGCGCTGCTGCGGGACGGACGCGTCGGGTTGGCCGGTCTCGGCGCGCGCGACAGCCTCCGGCTCGAGGCCGGGCTGCCGCTCTGGGGCGCCGACATCGACGAGCTGACGACGCCGATCGAAGCCGGGCTCGCGCTGGCGGTCGGCCGGCGCCGGCGGAGCGAAGGCGGTTTCCCGGGCGACAGCGTGATC
>CAXUBA010000131.1:0-8280 GCA_964249205.1 uncultured Acetobacteraceae bacterium
CCGCACGACAAGGAGTTCTTCTGGGCCGGCACCGAGTTCACGACCTACAACGCCTTGTTTCAGTCGCGGTCCGACGTCCAGCCATTTACTTTCTACTCCGAGACGATCGGCGGCAAGGCCTACGAACCACTCGTCGACCCCGCCGACAACCCGCTCGCGAACCCGCCATCCTCGCCAGTCCCGTTCCCGTCCGTGCCGGACAACTGGGAGTCGACCGCAACCCTTACCGCCGATAAGCCGTCCGCCCAGCTCTTCAGCAAACTCTTTACCGAAGCGGTCTGGGGCGGCGTCACCGACGACACCGCGGAGACCGGCTTCACGGTTTCGCCTTACCCGATCCCGCCCGCCTCGGGTGCGCTCCCTTACGGCATCGGCCTCGCCCCATTCTCGTATTGGCAGCGCGGCCAGGACTGCTACGCGCAGACCATGACGATCGTGGATGCGCGCATCGGCGAGGTTCTTGACTGCGTCGAGGCGCTGCCGCCAGCGGTTCGTGACAACACCGTCATCGTCTTCACCTCCGACCACGGTGAGTACGCCGGCGCGCACGGCTTCATTTCGGGCAAGGTCGGCACCGTCTACGACGAGGCCTATCACGTCCCCCTGATCGTTGCCGATCCCGCTGGCCGTTTCACCCGCGACATCGACGTCCCGCGCACCGGTCTCACCTCCTCGGTCGACCTGCTCCGCATGCTGGTCACGCTCGGCAACGGCGGCAGCACCGACTGGCTGACCGGCATCTCGGGCGCGCTCTACGGCACCCGACAGGACCTTGTCGCGATGCTCGGTTCGCCCACCGCTGCCGGCCGCCCCTACGTCTTGCTCGCGACCGACGAGGTCGTTCCCGGATACTACAACTTCAATAAGTCGCCGACCCATATCCTCGGCCTCCGCACCGAGGCGGCGAAGCTCGGCACCTACGCGAATTGGACGCTGGCCGGCACCATCGAGCCCGAGAACGGTCTCGAAACCGAATTCTACGATTACGGAACCGAGGCCGGTCGCCTCGAGCTCGCGAACCTGCGTGACGATCCTCGAATTATCCCCGCGACCTCCCTTCTGCTCGGCGATCTTGTCCAGAACGAACTCCGCGCCCCGCTGCCCCCGGCGCTCCGCTCAGCCCAGCTCACCTCCAAAACCGCTGCACTCGCCTATGACGCGTTCATCCGAAGCCGCACCCAGTCCGACTTCAGCGTGCCTGACCTCCGAAGCGTGCTTGGCTTCGGCCAGGACTTCTGATCGGGGCGCCGCGGGTCGCGCCTGGTTCTGTAACGTCGAGTTTGACTGGCGACTTCCGCGCGCGCGTGGGGGACGACGACCGTCAAGCGGCGGGATCGGTGACACGAGACGTCGATCCCGACGCCACGAGCGCACGTGCGCCGCAACGGTCGAACAAAAGAAAGAGCGCGGCGAAAAAGTGGTGAATCGATGCGCCGAGCGCCGGGAGTGCCACGACTCCTGCGCCGTTCGCCGACCGGACCAGGAGACCCGCGGCCTCGGCCTGCGCCAGAACGTTGCGGACGTGCGCGCGCGCGACGCTGAAGCGGCGGGCAACGGCCGAAATCGACACCGGGATCGGGCCGGATTGCGAGCATTCCGTCCTTCGCCGCTGGCGCAGCATGATGCCCGCGACGATCAGGAGGCCCGCGTTGCTGTCGGCCACCGAGGCTAGCGCCGGCGCGTACGCGAGCGGACGGAAACCCGCGAGATAGTGAGCTCCGAGCTCGGTGAGAAGGGCATTCCGGAAGTGTTCGGTCCCGATCTGCGAGAGCACGGGCGCGGCGCCCGGCAGCACCGCGCGCATCGCGTCGTAGTTGCTGGTCCAGCGACGCCGGTGCTCGTCGAGGAGCTTCGGCGCCGGCATCAGGCGGCGCTTGCGACGGTCGGCGGGATCGATCTCGGACACGATAAACCCGCCGAACCGCATCAGCGCCATGAGCGCCGCGACCCGACCCGGGCTGCACAGGCCGGTCTGGCGGCAGAGCGCCTGGACGGCGCTCTGCGTCACCCCCTCATCGCCGGGTCTCGGGTGCAGCGCGAGAAAGCAGACATAAAGCCCGACCATGACCCGTCCGCGGTCGGACAGGACCTGATTGAGCAGCCGATTGCTGGCGTAATTGTCGATGAGCGATTGGAGGAGCCCGGCGACCGCGTCCGGCAGGGCCGGATGCGCTGACAGCGCGTCGACCGCGACCGACGTCAGCCACGCCTCGGGTCGAAGGTCGTCATCGGGCTCGTTACGGGAGACGCTTTGACGGAGAAGTCCAGCCGCCGGCATCCGCTCCCCCATTCCTGGATCCGCTCAATTTCTGCCAGTCCCCGGCACCGCTCCGCTTCTGCAATGAGCGCGCCACAGATTGGTCGCCGTGATCATGCGGCGCCCCTGGGCGAAAGGCCATCTCATGGTTCCGCGCGTCCGATCCGCGCTCCCCATCGCGGCGCCGCTCGCGATCCTCACGCTCTCCGGCTGCACGACAACGGTTCGCTCCTCGGACGTCGTTTCGGACCGGTCCGCCGAGGCGCTCGGGTCGCCTGCGCGGATCCTGGTCGCCGCCTTCGCGGTTGATCCCCAAGCGGTCGGTGAGGATCAGGGCCTCGGTGCCCGGCTCGAGCGGACCATGTCTGGAGGCGACCCCGGGGTCGCGCGCGCCGCGATCGCCGCCGACGTACAGTCGGCCCTCGCCAAGGCGCTCGTCCGCTCGCTCGAAGCCCACGGGCTTCCCGCCGTCCCCGAGCCGGCCGCTGGCTCGGCACGACCAGGCGACCTCTTGCTCACCGGCGAGATCGAGCGGATCGACGAAGGCAACCGCACGCGGCGCCTCGTCATCGGGTTCGGCGCCGGACAGAGCGTCGTCACCGCAACCGCGGACCTCGCCGCGATCGTGCCGGACGGTACGCTGATACTGTTGAAACGGTTCGATGGACGCTCGGACAGCGGCCGCAAGCCCGGCCTCGGGATCGGCGCGGCGGGTGCGGCTGGCGATGTCGGACCGGCGATGGCGGCCGCTCCGGCAACGCTCGGGTTGTCCGGCGAAACGCGACAGGCACCAGTTGCCCGGGAAGCCGGGCGTCTCGGAGGCGCGATCGCGCGCGAGGTCGCCCGATATGCGGCGGCACGTGGCTGGTTCGCCGCGCCGGGCGCCTCCAAGGGAGCCGCCTCGTGAGCCGGGGCGAAATCGGTCGCGCCGAGTCGGCGCTCGCCTTCGCGCTCGCCACGACTGCGCCCTTGCCGGCTCTGGCGCAATCCTTCGTGCCCTTTCCGTCGCCGCCGATCGTGTCCGCCCCGGGTGCGAATGGTGTGAAGGGCCAGAACAATCCAGGGCATGGACCGAATGGCAGCGTCGGAGGAGCGGGCGGAGCGATTGCGCGCTCTCTGGCGACATCCGTGTCGAGTGGCGGTGCCGGGCCGGTCGTAGCGGCGACGTCAATTGGCGGCACGGGGGGCGCAGGTGGGGATGGCCTCGGCGAGTTCGAAGGAGCCGAAGGTGGCGACGGTGGAAGCGGGGGCGCGGTCGCGGTGCGACTCTACTCCGGCGCGCAGATCGGGAGCGGTCCGACCGGTTCGACCGTCCAGATCATCACTGCGGGCGGCACGGCGGGCAACGGTGGCTACCCGGCCAACCACGGCGACGCCGGCCGGCCCGGCGACGGCGGCAGTGGCGGGTCGATCGACCTGGCAACGAGCGCGAGCTCGGCCATCACGTCCACCGTGGCCGGTGTCGCGGCGGTGACCTTGACGTCGAGCGGCGGCAACGGCGGGACGCTTCCCGGCACAACACAGACTTACAATGCTTCCGCTTACAACGGCGGTCGAGGCGGGAACGCGGAACAATCAGCAACTACGCCTCGGGTGGCTTTGGCGGCAGCATCATTTCCGGAGGTTCGGGTGTTGCCGCGGTTTCTGCGGGCGGAGACGGCGGCACAGGCGGCAAAGCGACTTCCACGTTCGTCGGAAATGCGGATGGAGAAGACGGCGGGGCCAGTGGCAGCGGTGGCCTCATCGACCTGCTGCAATCGGGAGCTTCGAGCCTGATCAGCGCCACCGGGGTTGCTAGTCCGGGCACCGGCGGAACGTTCGTGGTGAGCGGGATCATCGTCCGACTTTCACAAGTGAGCGGTGCGATCCTCGCCGAGGATACCGGCGGCGCCGGTGCTCCCGGCGGATCCGCCTCCGCCGGTTTCGGCACTGCGACCGGTGGGAGCGGTGGTGCGGCCGGGAACGGCGGACCCATCAACCTCGAACAAGTCGGCGGGAAGCTCTACACAACAGGCTACGCCGCGCCCGGATTGTTCGGCAGCAGTGTCGGCGGCGACGGCGGCAGCGGCTCGAGTGCCGGTGCTGTGTTCTCGTCGAGCGGCGGCAACGGCGGCGCTGCTGGCGTCGGCCAGTCGGTGGTCATCATTGGGAGAGGCGGGGAGATCGCCACGACGGGCGACGCGTCCGCCGCAACGGCGGGAGCAACGGTTCGGGCGGCAGCGTCACGGTCGAAGTCGGGCAAAATGAAAACTCCGACATC
The DNA here is from genome assembly GCA_964249205.1 of uncultured Acetobacteraceae bacterium. Classification (GTDB taxonomy): domain Bacteria; phylum Pseudomonadota; class Alphaproteobacteria; order Acetobacterales; family Acetobacteraceae; genus CAXTPV01. The sequence goes on from CAXUBA010000131.1 coordinate 4,518, forward strand.
GAGACGTCCGGACGTGACGCGATCGCACTGGTCGCGCAGAGCGTCGGCGAGGCCGGCGTCGCGTCACCCTTGTCGTCGCCTTCGCATGAACGCGGCCTCGAGCCCTGGATCACCGGGTTCGGCGGTAACGACCTCCTCAAGGGGACGGGAGGCACCGCGAGCCTCGCTTCTCAAACTGCCGGCGCCGCCGTCGGTCTCACCGACTGGTTCGATGACGACCTGGCGGCGGGCGTCGCCGTCGGCGGTAGCAGCTCGGGCTTCTCGGTCAGCGGCGAGACCGCGGACGGGACCGACCGGGTGGTCGATCTCGGGATTTACGGCCTTGCCCGGCATGGGCCGTTCTACGCCTCGGCCATCCTGTCTTAGGGCGTTTTCGCGACCGGCGAGACGCGGACCGGGATCGGCACACCGATCGGGCTCGGCGGTGCGGCGATGTCCTCGTTCGATGCCAGCGGCTTCGGCGGCCGTGTCGAGATCGGTCGCGTATGGCGCTTCCGGACGATCGACATCGCGCCGTTCGCCGCCATCGAAGCGGACGGTCTGTGGCAGGGATCGTTCGGCGAAACACCGGTCGCGGGCAGCAGCGCCGGCATCGACGCCGCGGCGCTCCGCTTCGACGCGCACGGCATCAGCTCGGTGCCGGCGACGCTCGGCGCGCGGGCCGTCTCGCGCATCCCGCTCGGGGGCGGATACGTCATCGTTCCTGCGATCGAGTTCGGCTGGGTACACGAATTCGAGCCGGTCCGTTCGCTCGAGGCTTCCTTCGCCGCCGCCCCCGCTGCGCCGTTCGAGACCCAAGGCGTCCAGGCGTCCCGGAACGCCGCCGACACCGTCATCGGCGCCACGTTTCCGCTCACTCGCGTTTTCTCGCTTTTCGGGTCGTTCAACGGCCGGTTCTCCAATGTCGAGACCGCCTACGGCGGGCTGGGCGGACTCGGGGCGGAGTGGTAATCCCGAGGCAGACGACGACGCTTCTGGTCCCCGCTCTTGGCGCGTGACCGCAAGACTGAACCTGTTCGCAGAGCTCGACCGTGTCGCTGTTCGACCTCTTCACGCTTCTGCTCGTCACGGCGGCGGCGATCGCGACCGTCAACCATCTGTCTGTTCGCCTGCCGCAGCCGATCGCGCTTCTGATCGGCTCGCTCACCATCTGTCTCCTCCTGCTTGCGGCGGATCCGCTGACCGGGCGGAGCGTGCGGCCCTGGCTCGCGCGCGGCTTCGAGCGGGTCGACATGCCGGGTCTTTTCCTGAACGGCGTGCTCGGCTTCCTGCTGTTCTCGGCAAGCCTCAACGTGACGCTCGCCGCCATTCGCGAGAACCGCTGGACGGTCATCCTGCTGTCGGTCGGCAGCGTGGTCCTCTCGACCTGGATCTTCTGCGGCACCCTCTACGGGTTCTGTCGTCTCGTGGGCGTGCGCCTGCCGATCGGCTGGTGCGCGGTCATCGGCGCCGTGCTCGCGCCCACCGATGCGGTGGTGGTGGACGGGCTTCTGCGCCGCGTACGCATGCCGGAGGCGCTACGCGCCGCCATCGCGGGAGAAAGCCTGCTGAACGACGGCGCCGGCGTTGTCCTGTTCGTGGTCGCGCTGAAGATCGCCGGCGGCCAGCATGGACTCGTCGGGCACGGCCGCATCGCGGAAGCGATGCTCATCGCCGGTGGCGGCGGCATGCTGCTCGGCGGCAGCGCCGGATGGCTGACCGGACGGCTGATGCGCGTGATCGACGACGCAGCGCTCAATCTGATGCTGTCCGTGGCCCTCGTCCTGTTTGCCTATCGGGCGGCCCATCTGCTTGGCGTGTCGGGACCGGTCGCGGTTGCGGTCGCCGGACTGATGCTTGGCCTGGAAGACCGGCCAGGCCCGACACGCAACATCTCGAGCGAGGATTGGCGAGCCACGACGCGGGCCTTCTGGTCGCTTCTCGACGAAACGCTCACCGCGGTATTGTTCCTGCTGATCGGCCTGCAGGTCGCGCGTATCCCATTCGGCCAGATTGCGTGGGCGCCCGTCCTCGCTTCTGTCCCGCTCGCTCTCGCCGCGCGGCTCGTGAGCACCGGATTGCCGGTCCTGTTCTTGCGCGGTTCCTGGCGTGAAAAGTGCCGCACGACGGCCGTGCTCACCTGGGCCGGAATGCGCGGCGGCGTCTCGATCGCCATGGTTCTGGCTGCGCCCGCCTCGCGCTATCGGGACGAAGTGCTCGCGATCGCCTATGCTGTGGTTCTGTCGAGCACGCTCGGTCAGGGCCTGACCATGCGCCCACTGCTGCGACGCCTGTTCAAGGATGTGTGAGCAGGACGACGTCATCCGAGTTGCTGCGACGTCTAGGTGGACGACGAGAGCGTCACGTCGACTTGAGCGGAGGCTTGCCAATCGGCGATGATTCCCGCGGCGTGTTGGCAGATTGCGATCATCTTGGCTGACAAACAGTTCCCTTAAAGCAACATCTGGTGGGCGTCTTCTCGACTCACCACACGGCGCGGATCCCGGCATATCCGCCGACGGCGGTCTCCACGTTGGAGAACGTGCCGTCGAACGTGCCGATCAGCGAGATCGCGCGGGTCAGCGACAGCGACGCGCCCGCGGCCGTTTCCGCGGCGTTGCGCGATGCCTCGACGCCTTCCGTCTCGAAGGTCACGCCCGGCGCCCCGGCGAACGCCGCGTCGAGCGTGCGCACCGAGCTGAACTCGTGCACCCAGCCGAACTCGACCGTCGGCACCAGCACCTGGCCGTCGCCGATCGCGAGGCGCCAGTCCGCCCGCGCGCCGAGCGTCGACGGCACCGACACGTCCGAGTGCGCGCCGTAGCGGAGCGCGACCGAGGCCGCCTCGGGCGAGCCGCCCACCGGCGTCTCCGCGACGCTGCCCTGCCACAAGCCGTCCGCTTCCAGCGCCGCGAACGGTGTCACGTCCACCCGGCCCACGCTCCACACCCGACCGAGCTCGAAGCGGCCGCCGAACGCGTTCTGGTCGAAGTCCGCCGTCGCGGCACTGTCGAGGCCGAGGACCTGACCGATCCCCGTCCGCGTCTCGTCGACGCCATAGTTGCCGTAGGACAGGATCCCCGACGCGTAGAACGGTCCCCGACGCGCGAGGCCGTAGACGCCGACATCCACCGAGCGGTCGCTGCCGTCGTCGGTTTCGCCGCTGACCGAGAAGCTCGAACTGCCGCCGCCCACGCTGACGCCGGCCATAAACGCGTCGCTGAACCAGTCGGCAATCCCGAACGCGCCGCCCGCGGTCTCCGATTGCAGGCTCGCCGTGCCGCCAGCACCCTTGAGGAGGTCGTTGCCGCCGAACCCGACGATCCAGGCTTCCGGGCCGAGCCGGCGCGGCGTCGCCGAGGCGGGCACGCCGATGCCGGCCTCGCCGTCGATCCGCTGCAGCACGGTCGTCTCGAACTGCTGCTGCGCCCCGAACGACACCTGCTGGGCGTCCACGACCGACTGGCCGGACAGGCTGTCATACGCCGCCGCCAGCAACCGCGCCGTCGGCACCGCGGCGATCGCCTCCGCCACCGGCGTCAGCGACGCCGACGACCCTGTCGCCTCGATCGTGTCGAACGCCTCGCCCACCGCCTCGCGGTCGCGGCTCAGCAGGCCGTCCGCCCCGAACGCCGCCGGCGCCGCGAAGTCCACCGTCGTGGTCAGGTCGAGGTCGTCCGGATCGGGGTTCGACAGCGTGTACGACACCACCGGCGTGCCGGAAACCACGTGCAGGGCGCCGTCCGAGAGGCCGCCGGTCGCGGTGATCACGTCGGACACGCTG
>CAXUBA010000132.1:0-8056 GCA_964249205.1 uncultured Acetobacteraceae bacterium
GGCTGCGGCCGAGCGTGTCGTTCCGCTCCCAGAGCGCCGCCATCTGCCGGACGATCGCCGCCTGACGTTCCGGCCGCCCCTCGTTCCGCTCGAGCGCGCGGAGGTCGTGCATCAGCCCTTCGCTCCAGGTGAGGAAGCGCGCGACCCGGAACGGCAGGTCGCCGCCGAGCCCGCCGAGCGTCTCGGCATACGCCATGGTGATCGTCTGGAAGGGCGCGTTGTCGTTGATCAGCGATCCGAATTCGACCGCGCGGCCGGCTTCCAATTCGGGCACGGCGCGGCCGAGCTCGCCCGTCATGTCGCGGGCCTCGATCAGGCCGAGCATCGCGTCGATCGCGCCGGCCAGCGCGAGCGCCATCCCGTCTCGATCGCGGCGCCGCTTGTAGCGCTCGACCGCGAGTCCGCCGGCGAAGATCGCGAGCGCGGTCGCGACGCTGCCGAACAGCGCCGCGACCGTGGGCGAAAGCCCGCCCGTCATGCCCAGCGCCAGATTCCGGCCGGCCAGCCGGCGAGCGGCCCGTGCAGCCAGGTCGCGACGAGCCACACCGCGACCCCGCCGCCGAGCGCATGCAGGCCGAGCGGCCGGAACCGCGTGCGTCCCGACAGGATCGCCGCGAACGGCCAGTAGCTCGTTTCCTGCTGCCAGAGGCGCCACCGGACCGGCAGCAGCGCCTGCTTCTTCCGGTCCTGTGCCGCCGCGCCCCCGAGCGAAAGCGCCGCGATCGCACCGGACAGCACGAGATTGGCGGGCACCGGATAGACGAGCGCGTGCGACGCCGCCCAAAGCGCGAAGCTCCACATCATCGGATGGCGGGTGATCGCGAACACGCCGGCGGGCGGTCCGGCCGGCGTGTCGGCATCCGAACCGAGGCGCGGCGCGGCCGGGTTCCGCACCAGCGAGCCCACCAGCAGCACCGAGGCGAGCAGCATCAACACGGTGGCCGCCAGCCAGAGCCCATCCCCGATCGCCCAGAGCGGCGTTTCCGGCCCGGCCACGCGGTAGCCGATCGCCGCCGCCGCGAGCGTCGCCGCGGCCACCGCCGAATAGAGGCCGAGGAACCCGCTCTCGCCGAGCCGCGACACGAGCGGCCGGCGCCACGGGTGCGACAGCAGGAGATGGCTCCCCACGAACGACCCGGACCCCGCGATCACCGGCCAGAGCGCCATGTCCGACCGTCCCGTCCCGTTCCGACCTCGGATCATAGGGGCTGTCGCGAGCGCGGTCATCCGCGGCGACGCTCAGTCTCCGCGTCGCCCGGCCGCCGCCGCCAGGAGGTCCCGCACCCGCCCCGCCAGGCTTTCCATCGCGAACGGCTTCGTCAGCACCCGCATCCCAGGCGCGAGATCACGGTCGCCAAGCACCGTCGCCTCCGCGTAGCCCGTGATGAACAGCACCGGGAGCGCCGGCCGGATCCGGCGCGCCGCGTCGGCCAGCTGGCGCCCGTTCATCCCGCCCGGCAGGCCGACATCCGTCACCAGGAGGTCGACCGTCGTGCCGCTCTCGACGATGCGGAGCGCCGACGCGCCGTCCGCCGCCTCGATCGCGCGGTAGCCGAGATCGTCCAGCACCTCGCCGACCACCATCCGGAGCGCCGCCTCGTCGTCGACGATCAACACCGTCTCGTCGCCGTCGGCGCGCGGCAGGGGGCCGCTCTCGTCCGCCATTGACGCCGCGGACGCCGCCTGATGGTGGCGCGGCAGGTAAAGCCGGACGAGCGTGCCGGCGCCCGGCTCGGAATGGATCCGCGCCTGACCGCCGGACTGCCGGGCGAAGCCGTACACCATCGACAATCCGAGACCGGTGCCCTGGCCGATCGGCTTGGTCGTGAAGAACGGGTCGAAGGCCCGCCGAGCAGTGTCTGCGTCCATCCCTGTTCCGTCGTCGCGGACCGAGAGCGTCACGTAGTCGCCCGGCGCCATGTCGCGCGCCCGGGCCGCGCCGGCGTCGAGCACGCGGTTGCCGGTCTCGATCAGGAGGCGACCGCCGTCCGGCATTGCGTCGCGCGCGTTGATGCAGAGGTTCAGCAAAGCGCTTTCCAGCTGGCCGGGGTCGACCCGCGTCGGCCAAAGGTCGGGCGCGAGCCGCCGCTCGACCGCGATCGCGCCCGACACGGTGCGTCGGACGAGCTCCTCGATCCCGTCCACCAGGCGGTTCGCGTCGACCGGCTGCGGATCGAGCGTCTGCCGCCGCGAAAAGGCGAGCAGCCGGTGGGTGAGCGACGCCGCCCGACGGAGCGCCGCCTCGGCCGCCTCCGTGTAGCGGGCGAGATCCGCGACCCGGCCCTGCCGCACGCGCGTCGTGATCAGCTCGAGCGAGCCGCTGATCGCCGTCAGCAGGTTGTTGAAGTCGTGGGCGATGCCGCCGGTGAGCTGGCCGACCGCTTCCATCTTCTGCGCATGCCGCAGCGCCTCCTCGGTGACGCGAAGCGCTTCCGCCGCCTCGCGCTCGCCCTGGATGTCCCGGCCGACGGCATGGAGGAAGCCCTCGTCCGGCACCGCGGTCCAGGACAGCCACCGCGTGGCGCCGTCGCGCGTCCGGTAGCGGTTCTCGAAGCGGAGCGTCGTCTCCCCCCGCTGCAGCGACGACAGCTCGGCGAGCGTCGCCGCGACGTCGTCGGCGTGGATGAAGTCGAGGACCGAGCGTCCGAGCAGTTCGTCCTCGCGCCAGCCGAGCAGGGCGGTCCAGGCCGGGTTTACCGCCCCGATCGTCCCGTCGAGGTCGGCGACGAGCATGACGTCGGTGGACAGGCGCCAGATTCGGTCGCGGTCGCGCGTCCGCTCCGCGACCCGCGCCTCGAGCTCGGCGTTCAGCGTCCCGAGCGCCGCCGCGGCGATCGTCAGCGCGCGTTCGGCCTCCACCTTGCCGGTCGTTTCCCGCACGATCGCGACGACCCCGATCGGCCGGCCGGCCGGCCCGAGCACCGGCGAATAGTCGAGGTTCATCCAGACCTGCTCCGGCCGTCCGCAGCGATGCAGCGTCAGCTCCTGGTCCTCGTAGGACAGCGCGCCGCCGGCGAGGCAGTGCCGCATCACGTGGTCGTTGAAGTCCGCGACCTCGTCCCAACCCTCGCGCACCGCCGACCCGAGCAGGCGCGGATGACGGTCGCCCGCGAACACGGCGTAGGGATCGTTGTAGATCATGATCCCGGCCTCGCCCCAGAGCGTGACGATCGGCACCGGCGAACGAAGGATCAGCGCGACCGTGGTGCGGACCGCCTCGTCCCAGCCGTCGATCGGGCCGAGCGGCGTCGCGGCCCAGTCGCGGGCCGCGATCAGCTCGCCGAGCACGCCCCCGCCCGACAGGAACAGCTCGTTCACGGGGCCGCCATCCCGTCCGGTCCCGGTCCGGCGAGCCGGCTCCGTCGCCGGCCATGGACGCCGTAGACGGCGAGACCGACGGCGAGCCAGCCGACGAAGCGCCAGATGGTGACCGCGGGCAACCCCGCGATCAGGAACAACGAGCCCGCAGCCCCGAGCGGCGCCACCAGGGCGAGCGCGGGCGCCGCGAACGATCCCGTCGGCCGGCCGTGCCGTCGCCGCGCCACCAGCACGGCCACGTTGATCAGCGCGAAGGCGGACAGCGAGCCGACGTTCACGAGCTCCGCGATCGAGCGGATCGGGAACAGCGACGCCGCGACGGCGGTCACCACGCCTGCGACCGCGGTCGGCCGGTGCGGCGTCCGAAACCGCGGATGCGTCACCGCGAACCAGGCGGGCAGCAGCCCGTCGCGCGCCATCGCCCACCAGATCCGCGTGCAGGCGAGCAGGCAGGCGAACAGCACCGAGGTCATTCCGGCGATCGCCCCCGCCGACACCAGCGCCGCCGCGCCGCCGAGCCCGATGAGCCGGAACGCGTGCGCCACGGGAGCGGTGTCGTCGAGCGCGCGGAAGGGCACGATCCCGGTCAGCACGAGACACATCGCGACGTAGAGCACCATCGCGATCAGGAGCGACAGCAGCACCGCGCGCGGCACGTCGCGCACCGGGTCGCGGGCCTCCTCGGCCGCTGCGGTCAGCGCGTCGTATCCGAACACCGCGAAGAACACGACCGACGCTCCGCCGACGACCCCCGACCAACCGAACGGCAGGAACGGATGCCAGTTCGCCGGATGCACGTGCGGCAGGCCGATCGCGATCACCGCCACCACCGCCGCGATCTTCGTGGCCACGATCGCGGCGTTCACCCGGCCGCCGAGATCGACGCGCGCGACGAGCAGCGCCGCCGTCCCGAGCGCCGCGAGCCCGGCCAGCACGTCCACGCTGTCCCCCACATGCCCCGGCCGCACCGCGCCGAGCGCCGCCGGCCAGTCGAGCCCCGCCTGCGCGAGCAGCGACCGGACGTAGCCCGACCACCCGATCGCGACCACGGCCACGATCAGCGCGTATTCCAGCACGAGATCCCAGCCGATGATCCAGGCCGGGAGCTCGCCGAGCGACGCGTAGGCGTAGCTGTAGGCGCTGCCCGCCCGCGGCACGCGCCCGGCGAACTCGGCATAGGCCAGCGCCGAACACCCGCTGACCGCGCCCGCGAGCAGGAACGACAGCACCACGGCCGGCCCCGCGGTCGTCGCCGCCACGATGCCGGTCAGCACGAAGATCCCGACGCCGATGATCGCGCCGAGCCCGATCGCGGTCAGCGCCGGGAGGCCGAGCGCGCGCCGGAGGGCGTCGGGCGTCGCTTCGTCGACGTCGGCGACCGGTTGGCGGCGGAACAGCCCCGTGCCGCCGGTGTCAGCGCGGAGCATTGCCATCGACGCGTCCTCCGGAAGGCCAGGGGCGTCGCCCCTGGACCCGATCAAGGGCTTGGCCCTTGAAACCCGATCGGGCGGAAGGTGCAAGCTGGAGGCATCGGCCACGCGCCGGATGGATGGGGAGAGATGCGATGCGGGAGTTGATCCTGACGATGTCGATGTCGCTCGATGGGTTCGTGGCCGGTCCGCGTGGCGAGATCGACTGGATGTTCGGCGGCGACGAAGCGGCCAAGGCCTGGAAGGTCGCAACCGTGTCCGACGCGAGCCTGCACGCCATGGGCAGCCGGACCTTCCGGGACATGGCCGCCTTCTGGCCGACCGCCGGCGGACCGTTCGCGCCGCCGATGAACCGGATCCCGAAGGCCGTCTTCTCGCGGCAGGGCAGGGCGGTGCTTCCCGCGTCCGACCCCGACGCCGGCGCCGATGCGGTGGGCTGGGCCGAGGCCCACGTCGCCGCCGGCGATCTCGCGGTCGAGATCGCCGGGCTCAAGGCGGCCGCGGACGGCAAGCCGATCGTCGCCCATGGCGGCGCCGCGTTCGCGCGCAGCCTCGTCGCGGCCGATCTCGTCGATCGCTACGCCCTGCTGGTGCATCCGGTGGTCCTCGGAACGGGCCTGCCGATCTTCGCGGACATCGACCGGCCGCGGCGCCTCCGACTGGTCGAAACGACGCCTTTTCCGGGCGGCTCGATCGCGCGCGTCTACCGTCCGGCCTGACCGCAGCCGGACCCTGCGCGCGTTCCCTCGAACGGGAGCAAGGGATCAATCGACACACCGGCGCGGCCTCGCCGAAGCCTAGCGTCAATGATCCTGGTGGCATCTCGAGACACTTTGCGGCGTTCCGGGCCATCGGATGACGTCAAATCCGATCTGCACGCGGAGGACAGGAGAGCTTCCGCGAAGATATTTCTCGAAATCAGAGACTTGCAGGTGCTCGCCGGCGTGGCACGCCCGATGCTCCTTCCATCACGCCGGGCGATCCCGTCCGGCGGAACAGGAGAACGGCCATGAACCGCATCATCGAGAAGAGCCGCCTCCCTCAGATCCTCCTGGGCGGCACGCTCGCCTTCGTCGCCTGCTCCGCGACGCTCCAGGGCGCCGTTCTCGCGATGGCGAGCTGATCCGCCCGTTGTCGGCAAACCCTGCCCGGTCGGACGGGGCGCACCGGCGCGCGCGACGCCACGCCCGACCGATCCGCCAGCCTCCCGGTCCGCGGTGATCCCACGTTTGACGATATCGGCACGGTGCCGCACGACCGGCGACGCGGCGCCGCTCCAGGCGGACGATCCTGCAAGCCGCCGTCCTGATCGCGCTCTCTGCCTCGTCCGCGGTCGCCCGTCCGGCGCCGGCGGCAACCGGAGCCCTTTCGAGCGATCACCTTGAGGACGGGCGAACGTTTTCCCGAACCGGAAACGCCGAAGGGTCGTGCCGACTCCCCATCGTCGAATTGACCCTCGGCGGGCTGAAAACTAGCCTTCCGCGATGATCAGGCCCACGCTCGCCGCCTTGCTTACTCTTGTCGGTTCCGCCGCGCTCGCGCAGCAACCGGCAGGCTGCACGCCGGTCCGCTTCGCCACGGGCCAGTCCTCTGCGACCATCACCGGCGCGGTCGGTTCCGATGAGCCTTTCCCCTGTTACACGCTTGCGGCTGGTAAGGGCCAGACGGCCACGTTCAAGTTCACCAGGACGAACAGTAATATGGCGTTCACCATTGACGGCCTGGTTGATGACCGGGACAACTATTCCTTCAGGACGGAAGCGAAGACCTACAAGTTCACCGTGTTCCAGACCATGCGGGCCGCGCCCGCCCCCTTCGCGCTGCTCGTGTCGTTGAAGTAGCCCGCTAGAAACAGGATGCGCAGAGAGGGGTTGGCGCTGGCTTACACTCTCGTCGTTGGCGACAATTTCATCCCCGACGTGATCAAGGCCATGAAGCGCCTCATCTATCGGTTTAGCGGCTTCGGTGAGGTCATTTACATTTGGCCGATCTGATTTGGCGGACCCCTTTTCGCGGCAGGCCCGCCCGTCGCGGCCGGACCCGCGCGGACGACCACGGGACTGTCGCCTTCGGGCGGTTGGACGCTCGTCGTTGAACACGCCGGCCGGCGATTCCGGTCCGTAGCGGTCGCCCGCAAGCCCGTTGAGCACCCGCATACTCTCGAGGCTCCCGGTCGGCATCGCCGGTCGTGCCGATGATGTTGAGCCCGTCGAGATGCGTGGTCTCGGTGATCGCGAGCCGGCGCCCCCGCGACCGTTCGGTCGACCGCCTCAGTCGGGCAGCGCAACCCGGCTTCCGCGTGTCTTGCCGGATGGCGTGCCGTGCCCCGCCGGGATTCCTTCCAGCGCGCGCAGCGCGTCGCGCGAGGTTTCGGAGGCGGACGCCTCGACCGCGCGATACAGCGCCAGCACGCGCGCGCCGTCCGCGGTCAGCCGGGCGCCGCCGCCGCCCTCGCCGCCGCGCGAGCCTTCCACGAGTTTCGTGCCGAAGGCGTGCTGCGTCGCTTCGACGAGATCCCACGCGCGCTTGTAGCTCATGCCGAGCGCACGCCCGGCCGCCGCGATCGAGCCGAGCGCGCCGATCTGTTCGAGCAGATCCGCGCGTCCCGGCCCCATCAGCACACGCCCCGCCGCCACGACGCGGATGTGGAGACCGGAGCGGTCGAGATGGCGGACGCCTGTCATCGCGGGGAAAGAAAACGACACGGCCGCCGGCGACGCAACCCGGCCGGCCGACCCCTTCTTGCCCGGAAGCCCCGGCTACGGACCGCCGGTCCCGCCGACCGTCAGCCCCGTCATCTTCACGTGCGGCTGCCCGACCCCGACCGGCACCCACTGCCCCTGCTTGCCGCAGTTGCCGATCCCGGGATCGAGCGCCGGATCGGCGCCCACCATCGAGATCTTGGTGAGCGCGTCTGCGCCGTTGCCGATCAGCGTCGCGCCCTTCACCGGCGCCCCCACCACACCGTCCTCGATCAGGTAGGCCTCGCTCGTCGAGAACACGAACTTGCCCGACGTGATGTCCACCTGGCCCCCCGCGAAATTCACCGCGTAAAGGCCCCGCTTGACCGACCGGATCATGTCCTCCGGGCTCGCGGCACCCGCGAGCATGGTCGTGTTGGTCATTCGCGGCATCGGGGCGTGCGCGTACGACTGCCGACGGCCGTTCCCGGTCGGCTGCTCTCCCATCAGGCGCGCGTTCAAACGGTCCTGCATCACCGCGGTGAACCGCCCGCGCTCGATCAGCACGGTCCGTCCCGAGGGCGTTCCCTCGTCGTCGACCGTGATCGAGCCGCGCCGGTCCGGGAT
>CAXUBA010000133.1:0-7992 GCA_964249205.1 uncultured Acetobacteraceae bacterium
CCCACCCCTCTTCAAGGCGGCCCCGCCTCCCTCCATCGTTTCCGGCGCACGCGGGCGAAAGGAAGCTTCGCCCGATGTCCACACGTCTTCTCGTCGTCTTCTATTCGCGGACCGGTTCCACCGAGCGGCTGGTCGAGGCCGCCGCTGCGGCCGGTCGCGATGCCGGGGCCGAGGTTCGGATCCGGCGTGCGCGCGAGGTCGTCGGGCCGGAGGTCATGGCGAAGTCGGACGGCTGGCGCGAGAACGCCGAGCGGATGAACGCCCTCTACCCGGCGCCGACGAACGACGACGCGGTCTGGGCCGACGCGATCCTGTTCGGGACGCCCTGCTACTTTGGTGCGATGGCGACCGAGCTCAAAGCGTTCCTCGACGGGCTCGGGCCGCAGTGGAAGAAGGGCGAACTGGCCGGGAAGGTGGGTGGCGCGCTCGCCTCCGTGTCCTGGCCGCATGGCGGGAGCGAGGTTGTCACGCTCTCGCTCTACGCGCCGATGGCGCATCTCGGCATGATCATCGTGCCGACCGGCTACACCGACGAGGCGATGCTGGAAGCCGGCTCGCCCTACGGCGCGTCGGCCGTGGTCGGCGCAGAGAACCGGCCGCCGCGCCCGGAAGATCTCGATGCCGCCCGCCACCAGGCGCGACGGATGATCGAGGTCGCGACCGCGCTCAAGGCCGGGCACGCCGAGCACGGTTGACGCGGACCGGGCGCGGGCGGCGGGCATTCCGGCGGACACCCAGGGTCGGCACGAACGCGGCGGTTTTCTTCGTCCGGGCTTTTCGTCACGCGACAGACCGCCGCGCCGGGGGGCAGGATGGCGCGTCACGCGCCCGGAGTTCCGAATGCGACACCTTGTCACGCGCCGCCGTCTCGTAGTTCCGGCGGTGTTCCTGTTGCTGTCCACCGCCGCGGGCGCGGTCGAGCCGGCGATCGAACGCGCGGTCGATGCGCCGACGCGGAGCGCCGCCTTCGTCAGGCGCGATCACGCGCGCCATCCGGCCGCCGAGCTTTCGTTCTTCGGGGTGCGCCCGACGTCGAGCGTGGTCGAGATCTGGCCGGGCGGCGGCTACTGGACGCAGATCCTGGCACCCCTGCTGCACGACCACGGGACCTTTGTCGTGGCCGCCGGCGTGCCCGACGGCGACAAGGTCGAAAGCCACTTCAGCGTGTCGGCCGCCTTCCGGCAGATGCTTGCTGCCGATCCCGCGGTGTACGGCCGCGTCCGGATCACCGAGTTCGGCCGCGATCATCCCGCGCTCGCGCCGCCCGGCAGCGCCGACGTGGTGCTCACCTTCCGCAACCTGCACAACTGGATGGACGAAGGCGACGCGCCGCGCATGCTGGCGGCGATCCGCGTCGCGCTGAAGCCGGGCGGCATCCTCGGCATCGAGGATCACCGCTCGAAACGCACGACGCCGCAGGATCCGAAGGCCGCCGACGGCTACGTGCAGCAGCGCTATGCGGAGGCGCTGGTCGAGCGCGCGGGCTTCACGTTCGTCGGCTCGTCCGAGATCGACGCGAACCCGCGCGACACGACGGACTGGCCGAAAGGGGTCTGGACCCTGCCGCCGGTGCTCGCGATGGGGCAGACGGATCGGGCGAAGTACCAGGCGATCGGCGAAGCGGACAATTTCGTGCTGAAGTTCCGGCGGGAGTGATCGTTGGGGCGCTGCCCCAAACCCCGCAGCGCGCGGCGCGCCCGGACCCGCATCCTTCAGGCATCGGTCCAGGGCGCCGAGCGGCGCTAGACCATCGGCGCTGCGGGCGTCGGCAGCGGGCCGTCGATCTCGGCGTGCTCGTGCCTGGCGGCGACGAACATGTAGACCGTCGGGACCACGAACAGCGTGAAGATTGTGCCGATCCCGAGGCCGGTCGCGATAACCAGGCCCATGACGTAGCGCGCCGCCGCGCCCGCGCCGGTCGCGAACACGAGCGGCAGCACGCCAAGCACCATCGCGGCCGTCGTCATCAGGATCGGCCGGAGACGGAGCGCGGCCGCCCGCTCGATCGCGTCGCGCTTCGTGCGGCCGAGAATCTGCTGCTCGTTGGCGACCTCGACGATCAGGATCCCATGCTTGCTGATCAGCCCTGCGAGAGTCACGAGGCCGATCTCGCTGTAGAGGTTGATCGAGGCGCCGCCGACACCGAGCCAGATGAACAAGAGCGCGCCCGCGATCGACATCGGGACGGACACCATGATCACCAGCGGATCGCGAAAGCTTTCAAAAAGGGCCGCGAGCGCGAGGTAGATGATGATCATCGCGAACGCGAAGGTCGGCAGGAACGCGCCCTGCTCGTTGACGTATTCGCGGAGGCCCCCCGCGGTGTCGGTCGCGAAGCCGGCGGGGAGGTCGGCGCGCGCGAGATCCTGCAGGAACGCGTAGGCCCGACCGAGCGACACGCCGGGCATCGGGATGCCGGACAGCGTGGTGGCGGTCAGCTGCTGGAAGTGGTTGATCTGTTCGGGCACGACCTGGTGCGACAGGGTCGCGACGGCCGACAGCGGGATCGGCACGCCGTTCAGGTTGGCGATCGGGTAGTCGAGGATCTGGTCCGCGTTGAGGCGCCGGTCGCGGACCACCAGCGGCTCCACCTTGTACGAGCGTTCCTGCCGGCTGTAGTAGTTGACGAAGACGCCGCCGAGCAGGTTGTTCAGCTGGTTGCCGATCGTCGCGACGTCGAGGCCGAGTTCGGCGAGACGCGCACGGTCGAGCACGATCGTCGTCTGCGGCTGGTCGATCTTCAGGTCCTTGTCGATATAGGCGAACAGGCCGCTCCGTCGCGCGGCCAGGATCATCCGGTCGCTGACGGACGCGAGCGTGTCGATCGAGCCGGTGCCCTGCAGCACGAACTGGACCGGCAGCCCGCCGCCGCTGCCCGGAACGTCGGACGGCTGGAAGACGGCGAGCTCGATGCCGGCGACCTTGTTGAGCGCGTCCTGGAGTTCCGTCTGGACAACGCTCGTGGTCCGGTGCCGTTCGTTCCAGGGCTTCAGGATGAAACCGTCGAAGATGCTGTTGGGCGCGTTGCCGATCCAGTATCCGTCCTGCTCCGGCAGGCTGTGGTAGGCCTTCAGGATCATCGGATCCCAGAGCGCGAGCTGGTCGAGATTGGCGGCCGGCGGCGCGACGCCCTGGATGAGCAGGAAGCCCCTGTCCTCCTGCGGCACCAGCTCGTGCGCGGCGTGGCGGAACATGTAGACGATCGAGACGAGGATGCAGGCCGCGAGAACGAGCACCAGCGGCCGCACGTCGAGCACGCGGGACAGCAGGGCGCTGTAGACGCGCTGCCCGACGGCGAGCGCGCGGTCGGGCCAGGTGCCGAGACCGCGACGACCGGGCGCGTGCGGCCGGAGGATGCGCGAACACATCATCGGCGACAGGGTCAGCGCGAGCACGGCGGACACCGTGACGCTGCCGGCGAGGGTGAAGGCGAATTCCGTGAACAGCGCGCCGGTGAGCCCCTTCTGCAACCCGATCGGCAGGTAGGCCGCGACCAGGACGGCGGTCATCGCGAGGATCGGCGCGCCGAGCTCGCGGGCCGCGAGGACGGCCGCCGGCAGCGGCCGCATCCCGTCCGCGAGATGCCGGTTGACGTTCTCGACGACGATGATGGCGTCGTCGACGACGAGGCCGATCGCGAGCACCATCGCGAGCAGGGTCAGCGAGTTGATCGAGAAGCCGAACAGCGCCATCAGGGCGAACGTGCCGATCAGCGACAGCGGGATCGTGACAAGCGGAATCACCAGCGAGCGGAGCGAACCGAGAAAGAGGAAGATCACGACGCCGACGATCGCCATGGCTTCGGCGAGCGAGACGATCACCTCGTGCCGCGAGGCGAGCACGTCGGTCGACGCGTCGTAAAGGACGTCGAGGTCGATGCCTGGCGGAAGCTGCCGCTCGACGCGCGCGAACACCGCCTCGACGCCGCGGGCGACGGTGAGGAGGTTGGCGCCCGGCGTCAGGTTGACCTGGATGAACGAGCCCTCGCCGCCCCGGCCGATGTTCTCGCTGTTGGTCGCGTCCGGTCCGACCGCGACATCGGCGACGTCCGACAGGCGCACCAGCGCGGTTCCGGTCCGCGCGACCACGAGGTTCCGGAAGCTGTCGACCGAGTGGAGCCCGCTGTTGATCGCAAGATTGACGTAGGTCGTGCCGCCGAGCGTCTGTCCGACGCCGGTCACGTAGTCGTTGTTGGACAGTGCGGTGACCGCGTCGGTCGCGGTCAGGCCGTAGGAGGACAGACGATCGGGCTTGAGCCAGACGCGGAGCGCGAGGTTGGGCGAGCCCTGCACGGACACGTTCTGGACGCCCGGCACCGCCTGGATCTGCGGCGACAGCACGCGCGCGACCCAGTCGCCGACCTGCTCGGGCGGCAGCACGCGGCTCGAGGCGGACGCGAACATGATCCCGTTCGTGTTGTTGGCGACCGAGATGCTGACCGCCTGGGTGCCGGGCGGCAGCTGGTTCTGGATCGAGGACGCGTAGGCCTGCACCTGCGCCAGCGTCGCGTTCGGGTTCTGGTTCAGCTTGAGCGTCAGCGTGATCGTGCTCTGGCCCGTCTGGCTGATCGACGTCATGTAGTCGATGCCCGGCGCCTGCGAGACGACGCTCTCGAGCGGCGTGGTGATGAAGCCCGCCATCGTCGCCGCGTCCGCGCCGTAATACGCGGTCGAGATCGTGATCGTCGCGCTGATCGTGCTCGGATACTGCTGCACCGGCAGCGCGAGGTAGGAGCGCACGCCGGCCACCAGGATGAGCACGCTCACCACCACGGACAGCACGACGCGCCGGATGAAGACGTCGGTGAAGCGCATGGCCGGTCCCTATTCTTCCGGCGGGTTGGGCGAGAGCGCGTCGGACGGCATCACCTTGTCGTCGATCGCGACCGGCGTGCCGTCGTGCAGCTTGATCTGGCCGGCCGTCACCACGCGCTCGCCGGGCTCGATGCCGGACAGGATCGCGACCTGGTCACCGCGGGTCGCGCCGGTCCGGACGAGCACCTGGTGCGCCACCAGGACGCCCGCGGCGTCGGGCTTCGCCACGAACACCGTGTCGCCGTAGGTCGTGTAGGACACCGCCGATTGCGGGATCGTGACGAGAAGCGTCGCCGACGCACCGCTCTCGATCCGGATCGACGCGAACATCCCGGGCAGCAGCGCGTGGTCGTGGTTCGCGAGCGTCGCGCGGACCAGCACCGTGCGGCTGGCCTGGTCGACGCGCGGGGTGATCGCGAGGATGCGCGCCGGAAAGGCGCGGCCGTGCAGCCCGTCCACCGTCACGGTCGCCTGGTCGCCGGGTTGCACGCTCTCGATCGAGGCCTGCGGCACGTAGAAGTCCATGAAGATCGGATCGAGCGACTGCAGCGTCACCATCGGCGTGCCGGGCGCGAGATACTGGCCGGGATCGACGAGACGGACGCCGAGCCTGCCGTCGAAGGGGGCGCGGACGATCTTCTCGTCGATCAGCGCCTGGATCTGCGCGACATTCGCACGATCCTGGTCGAGCGTGCTCTGGTCGGAATCCACGATCGCCCGGCTGACCGCCTGCGCGGCGAACTGCCGCTGGTCGCGCGCGAGATTGATCGCGGCGAGGCTGGCGGCCGCGCGCGCCGCGGCGAGGCGGCCTGGTTCGTCGTTGAGGCGTAGCTCCACGAGGACGTCGCCCGCATGCACGTCCCCGCCGGAGCCGAACCGGATCTGGTCGACGATGCCGGCGACCTCGGCGGACATGTCGGCGCCGCGCACGGCACGGAGGTTGCCGACCGCGTCGAGATGCGGCCGCCATGGAAGCAGCGGCGCCTTGGTCGCGGCGACGGTCTGCGTCGGCTCCGCGGCGCGCGACGGCGCGGCGGCCAGGGACGCGACCGTCAGCAGGAAGGCGGCAACCGTCCACCGCATCAGGACGCACTCCAGGGCAGCAGGGACGGAAGGACGCCGGGCGGCGGCGGCGGGATGTCGTCGCGGTTCCACCAGCCTCCCCCGAGCGCCGTGAACAGGGCGGCGCTGTCCGCGAAGCGTGCCGCCTGCGCGCGCACGAGCGCGATCGCGCTGTCCTGATAGCTCACCTCCGCGGTGAGCACGGTCAGCAGCGCGACGCCGCCGAGACGATACTGCATTTCGGCGAGATCGAGCGCGCGCTTGGCGGCCTGCTCGGCGGCGAGATCCTCCCTGAGCTCGTCGCCGTCGTTCCGGATCGCGCTCAGCACGTCGGCGACCTGCTGGTAGGCACCGATCGCGGTCTGCCGCCAAAGCGCCGCGTCCTCGCGCGCGGTCGCCTCGGCCGCCCGCTGCTGATGCAGCAGGAGGCCGCCCTGGAAGATCGGCTGCACGGCCTGCAGGATGAAGCTCGACAGGCCGCCGCCGCCGGTGAACAGGTCCTGCGCGCCGACCGCGGCGGAGCCGAGCGTCGCTTGGATCGAGACCTGCGGCAACCGGTTGGCGACCGCGACGCCGATCGCGGCGGTCGCGGCGTGCAGGTTCGCTTCCGCCTCGAGGACGTCGGGCCGATGGTCGAGCAGCGACGCCGGCAGCGACAGCGGCAGCTCGGGCGGCAGCGACAGCGCGTCGAAATCGATCCGCGGAAGGTCGGCCGCGACCGGCGTGCGGCCGAGATAGGCCGCGAGCAGGTGGCGGTCCTGCTCGAGCGTCGTGCGGAGCGGCGGGATCACCGCCTCCTCTTGGGCGACCGTGGTCTGCTCCAGTGCGACGTCGGTTCCGTTGACGGCGCCGGTCTGGAACTGGACCCGCAGCGTCGCGAGATAGCGCCGGCCGTATTCGACCAGCTGCCCCTGAAGCCTGATCTGGCTTTCGAGCGAGGCGATCGCGATCGCGGTCGACACGACGTTGGCCGTCAGCGCGAGATCCGTCGCCTCCAGATAG
Source organism: uncultured Acetobacteraceae bacterium (assembly GCA_964249205.1). Lineage (GTDB taxonomy): Bacteria > Pseudomonadota > Alphaproteobacteria > Acetobacterales > Acetobacteraceae > CAXTPV01. The sequence continues at coordinate 6,879 of CAXUBA010000133.1, forward strand.
GATCGCTGGTAGTCGGAGATCGCGCGCCGCTCCTCGATGCCGCGCCGGATGCCGCCCCAGACGTCGATGTTGTAGGTGACCGGCGACAGCTCGGCCTCGTAGAAATGCGCCGAGATCGTGCCGAGACCTTCCGTGCCGGGCTGCACGCCTTCGGAGGCCGCCGGGATCTGCTCGTAGGAGCGCGCAAAGGTGCCGCTCACCGCCGGCAGCAGTCCCGAATACTGGGCGAGCGCGAGTTCCTCGGCATTGCGGAGCGCTTCGCGCGCGGCGTCCACGCCGGGATTGTTTCGGAGCGCGGTCACGACGAGCGCGGTCAGCGCGGGCGACCGGAACAGCGCCCACCAGTCGGCCGCGACGTCCTGCCCGACGGTCAGATCCTGCGACCGGCCGCCGGTGGTCGAGACCGCGGCGGTGCGACGCGGCTCGAGACCCTCGGAATAGCGTGACGGCACCGGAAAGCCGGGGCGCCGGTAATCGGGACCGACCTCGCAGGCGGCGAGAACGAGGCAGGCGCTCGCGACGGCGCTCGATCGTTTCGCAAGAAGGATGAGATGGCTCGGCACGGCTCGCCTATACCGCAAGCGTCGTGCCACCGGAATGGACGGTCCCTGAACGATCTTTTCGCCCGCACGCCATCAAGTGGCGATCGACGCATCCTCGATGGCGAAGCACGCCTCCTCCGCGCCCTGCCATGTCTCGACCCGGAGGCGTCCGGCGAGATGCAGCGGCGGACCGCCGGGCGCAAGCAGCAGCGGGGCGATCGCGTTGTCCGGGGCCGCGCGGAACAGCATCGCCTTGACCCGTCCTCCGGTCTCGCCGGCGACGACGGTCCGGATCACCGTGCCCTCGCGTCCGAGCCGTTCGGCGCGCACCACGCGCGCCCGGTTCAGCACGAAGAGCGGCTCCTCGTTGCCCGCGCCGAACGGCGCGAGCCGCCCGATCCCCTGCGCGAGTGCGACCGTCGCCGCAGCGGGGACGAGCACGCCCTCGCAGGCGAGATCCTCGGCGTCGGCGCGCGACGCGGCCGCCGCGAGCCGTTCGTCGAGGAAGGCGTGCAGCGCCGCGCGGCCGCCGGGCGCATGGCCGTAGCCCGCCGCCATCGCGTGCCCGCCCC
>CAXUBA010000134.1:0-7957 GCA_964249205.1 uncultured Acetobacteraceae bacterium
GTCATGAAGCGTCCCGGACCGCGCCGCGCGGCGGCCAGCGCGCGTGCGGCCGCGCTTCCGGGCGCACCGACCGCGTTCGCGGCGTGCTGCCGATAGAGAATGGTCGGTTCCCCATCGGCGACGACAGTGCCGCCCGCGGCAGTCACCAGGAGATAGGCCCACCAGTCGTGCAGCGTCCCGTCGGGCGGGTCGTCGTGCGCGACGAGCCGTTGCGCCGCGCTGTTCAGCATCACGGTGCATCCGGTCGCGACGTTGCTGGCGAGCGAGTCGGGGAACGCGGGAGCCCGACGGAACGCCGGCGAAAGCCCGACCGGACCGAGCACCTCGTCCACCAGGCGCTGCCGCGCGCAGTAGAGGGCCGGGACGTCCGCCGGGACCTGCGCCAGCGCCGCGACGCCGCGCGCGAGTTTCGCGGGCAGCCAGACGTCGTCCTGATCCGAGTATGCGACCGGTCCGTCGCCATCGCCACCGTCGACATGGGCGCGCAGCAGCGCGGTGAAGCTGCGCGCGGCGCCGAGAGCGCGACCGTCGTCGGCGAGTGCCACCCCTCGCCCGAACGCCGCCAGCAGGTCGCGTGTGCCATCGACGCTGCCGTCGTCACGCCAACGCAACGACCAGTCGCGATGCGTCTGCGTCTCGTAGCTTCGAAGCTGCGCCGCGAGATGCCGCGCCCCGTTCCAGGTCGAAAGCAGGATGGTGACGTGGGTGCTCAACGACGGGGATCCGGTGCCCGGTGCCGGCGGGGCGAGGGGCAGCGCCCGCTACGTCGTCAGGATTGCGTCGACGGTTCTCGCCAACGACACCCGCCACTCCGGCAAGCTGACCCCGAACGTCCGCGCGAGCTTCGTGCAGTCGAGCCGCGTGTCCGCGGGCCGCGTGGCCGGCGTCGGCCAGTCCTCGGTCCGGATCGCGGCGACGTCCGGCATCGCCCGCCCGTGGCGCGTCGCCTCCTCGAACGTCGCGACGGCCAGTCCGTGCCAGGTGGTGAACCCCCGATTCGCCGCGTGGTAGACGCCGGCGACCGTGTCGTCGATCCCGCGCGCGATGACGGCGAGGATGGCGTCCGCGAGGTCGGGGGCGCTGGTCGGCGAGCCGTGCTGATCGGCGACGACCTTCAGCGACGAGGTTTTCGTTTGGGCGTTCAGCATGGTCCGGACGAAGTTCTTGCCGTAGGGCGAGAACACCCAGGACGTGCGCAGGACCACGGTGCGCGGGTTCGCGTCGAGCGCCGCCTGCTCGCCGTCGAGCTTCGTCCGCCCGTAGACGCCGGTCGGCGCCGTCGGATCGGTCTCGACATAGGGCGCGCCCTTGCGCCCGTCGTAGACATAGTCAGTCGAGACGTGGATCAGCGGGATCCCGGCCGCGGCGCAGAGCGCGGCAAGGCGCGCCGGCGCATCCCGGTTGGCGCGGGCCGCGGTGTCCCGGTCGCCCTCGGCGGCATCGACCGCAGTATAGGCCGCGGCGTTGACGACGAAGGCGGGCGCGACCTCGTCGAACACGCGCCGGATCGTGTCGGGCGCGTCGAAGTCGAGCGCGGGTCGCCCGACGGCGCGCACGCCCTCGCCACCCGCCGCCGCCAGCGAGGTCGCGAGCTGGCCGGTGCCGCCGGTCACCAGGATCGTCCCGCTCATGCGTGGTGGAACCAGCCATGGCTGTCGCGGAACGAGGATGCGACCTTGTCCTTGTCGGACAGGATCGCCGCGTCGGCGGCGATCGGCCAGTCGATCGCGAGATCCGGGTCGTCCCACATCACGGCGCGTTCGGACGCCTTGTCGTAGACGTCGGTGCATTTGTAATGCACCTCCGTTCCATCGACGAGCGTCACGAACCCATGAAGGAAGCCGGGCGGAATCCAGAGCTGCGACCAGTTCTCTTCCGAGAGTTCGGCGCCGACCCACCGCCCGTAGGTCGGCGAGCCGACGCGTGCGTCGATCGCGACGTCCCAGATCGCGCCGCGCGTGCAGCGCACGAGCTTGCCCTGCGCGTGCGGCGCGAGCTGGCAATGGAGACCGCGCACGGTGCCCCGCTTCGCGGACAAGCTCTGGTTGTCCTGCACAAAGGGGATGGCGATGCCGGCGTCCGCCATGCGCGGCGCGTTGAAAGTTTCCGAGAAGAAGCCGCGGCTGTCGCCGAACCGGGGCGGCGTCACGAGGACGACGTCCTCGATGGCGAGACGTTCGGACTTCATGGCGCGACCTTCATGGCGTGACGTGGTCGGCAATCTCGAGCAGGAGGCGGCCGAGCTCCGTCTTCGCGAGCTTCTTCGCTTCCGCCTTGAGCTGCGCGCGATCGATGTAGCCCATGCGGAACGCGACCTCTTCGGGGCTCCCGACCAGCATGCCCTGCCGTCCCTGGATGGTCTGCACGAAGGTCGCGGCCTGCAGGAGACTGTCGGGCAGGCCGGCGTCGAGCCAGGCGCAGCCGCGCCCGAGACGCTCGACATGCAGCGATCCCTCCTCGAGATAGATGTGGTTCAGATCGGTGATCTCGAGCTCGCCCCGCGGCGACGGCTTGATCGCTCGCGCGAATTCGGAAACGCGGTGATCGTAGAAATACAGACCGGTCACCGCCCAGTTGCTGGTTGGGTCGGTGGGCTTCTCGACGATGTCGAGCGCGCGGCTCGACTCGTCGAAGGTGACGACGCCGTAACGTTCCGGATCGCGCACTTGGTAGGCGAACACGGTCGCCCCCTCGGGACGCGAGACCGCGGCGCGAAGCAGGACGCCGAGATGATCGGCGAAGATCAGGTTGTCGCCGAGCGCGAGCGCGCACGGGTGGCCGTCGATCCAGTCCTCTCCGATCAGGAACGCCTGCGCGAGACCGTCCGGCGAGGGCTGCTCGCGATACGCGAAACGGCAGCCGAGCCGCGATCCGTCGCCGAGCAGGCGCTTGAACTGCGGCAGGTCGGCCGGCGTCGAGATGATCAGGATGTCGCGTATCCCGGCCAGCATCAGCGTGCTGAGCGGGTAGTAGATCATCGGCTTGTCGTAGACGGGCAGCAGCTGCTTGCTCGCGGCCAGCGTCATCGGATGGAGCCGCGTGCCGGAACCGCCGGCGAGAACGATCCCCTTCATGCCGGTCTGCGGCGTGCGCGCCATGTCAGGACGCCGTTCCGAGCCGCTGGCCGCCGTAGCGGCGCTCGCGGATCGCGGTCCACCAGGCGCGATTGTCGATGTACCATTGCACGGTGCGGCGGATCCCCTTGTCAAAGTCGTGTTCGGCCTTCCAGTCGAGCGCCGTTTCCGCGTGGGACGGGTCGATCTCGTAGCGCCAGTCGTGCCCGGGTCGGTCGGACACGAAACGGATCAGCCGCTCACGCGGGCCGGCGGGATCGGGGGCGAGCACGTCGAGCGTGCGGCAGATCGCGTGCACGACCTCGAGGTTGGAGCGCGGCTGGCGCGCGCCGATCGCGTAGGTCTCGCCCGGAACGCCGCGCTCGACCGCGCGCACAAGCGCGACCGCATGGTCGTCGACGAACAGCCAGTCCCGCTTGTTGGAGCCGTCGCCGTAGACCGGCAGTTCGCGGCCCTCGAGCGCGTTGATCGTCACCAGCGGGATCAGCTTCTCCGGAAAGTGCCAGAAGCCGTAGTTGTTCGTCGTGTTGGACACGAAGGCGGGCAGGCCGTACGTGTGGTGCCAGGCGCGCACGAGGTGATCGGACGCCGCCTTACTCGCGCTGTAAGGCGATCGCGGATCGTAGGGCGTCGTTTCGGTGAACGGCGGATCGTCGGCACCGAGCGCGCCGAACACCTCGTCGGTCGAGATGTGGTGGAAGCGGAACGCGTCGCGCGCGGCACCGCCGAGCGACTGCCAGTGCTTCCGCGCCGCTTCGAGCATCACGAAGGTGCCGACCACGTTCGTGTTGATGAACGGCGCCGGTCCGTCGATCGAGCGGTCGACATGGCTTTCGGCGGCCAGATGCATGACCGCGTGCGGCGCGTGCACGGCGAAGATCCCGCCGATCGCGTCGCTGTCCGTGATGTCGGCCCGTACATGCGCGTAGCGGGGATCGCGAGCGACCTCTTCGAGCGTCTCGGTCGACGCCGCATACGTCATAACGTCGACGTTGACGACGCTGTGCTCCGTCGAGCGGATCAGATGCCGGATCACCGCCGACCCGATGAAGCCGCAGCCGCCCGTCAGGAGTATGCGCATTGCCGTGTTGCTCCAGCTTGGCCGCCCGCAGAACGCGCGGACACTCGCAAACATGGGCGCCGAGAGCAATCGTGACGAAGCCGGACTTGCCAGACGCCGCGTCCACGGGTTGTTTGATCCCATGATGCCGCCGTTCCGAAGAGACGCCGCGTGTTCGCGGAAGGACTGAGCGCTCCGCTTCTCGCGGCGCTGCAGCGGCCGGACATCCGTGTCCTTGCCGACGGGCGGCACATCGGGCTCGATCCCGACGAGAAGTCCGCCTTCCGCCTCCGCGACCTCGAAGGTTCGGCCGGCACGGGTCCGATCGGGATTGTGCTCGGCGCCGGCGCCTGCGGGTCGCGTCGCGCGCTCGCCTTTCATCTCCGGCATGCGCTCGAGCGCGCCATACTGCTCGACCGGGACCCGACGGCGGCTGCCGCCGGAACGCCGATCGCGGACACGCTCGCGGCGCTCGCCGCGTTTCGCGTCGCCGCCCTCTTCTGGGGGCTCGATGGACCGGGACGCGAACCCGATCCGTGCCCGTTCCTCGCGCCGATGACGGCCGCCGCGTGCCCGGACGCGTCGACGCTCGCCGCGGTCGCGGCGTTTCTCAGCGTCGCGCCGCCTTCTAGGGAAACGGCGGCGCTCCTCCGCACGCACTGGGCGACGGTCGGCCCGGTCGAGACGCTTCTCGCGACCGGCGGCGACGGACGCCTCCGGACCGATCCCGACACGCTGCTCAACCATTACGGCACCAGCCACCGGCCACGGCCCTGGGCGGTGACGTATGCGTCCTCGACGGCGTCCGCCCTGTCGGAACGCGGCTTCGCGGCGGCCGAGCGGTCGCGCCGACGCCTGCTGCGCGGCGCCCTCGGGACGCGCGGCCCGTCCGCGGCGGCCGACGAGCTCCGGGCCGTCCGCGAGGCGATCCGCCAGCATTACGCCCTGCCGCCCGGCACCGGGATCGTGCTCGCGGCCTCCGGCACGGATTGCGAGCTGGTGGCGCTCGCCGCGGTCGCCGCGGCGCGACGCGGACGCCCGCTTCTCAACCTGCTGACCGCCCCCGACGAGACCGGGAGCGGCGTGCCGCTCGCGTCCGTCGGCCGGCATTTCGCGGACGACACCGCGCGCGGCGCCACGGTCCATCGCGGCGGGCTGATCGACGGGATGCCGCGCGAGATCGGGCGCGCCGACCTCGCGGTCCGCGCCGCCGACGGCACGCTGCTCGATCCCGCGACGGTCGACCGCAACGCCGCGCGTCTGGTGGGCGACGCCGTCCGCGACGGACGGCATGTCCTTCTCCACTACCTCGACGTCTCGAAGACCGGCCTCATCGCGCCGTCGATCGAGTGCGTCGCCCGGCTCGGCCGCACGCATCGCGGCCGGCTCGACGTGGTGGTGGATGCCTGCCAGGCGCGGCTCAACGCCGAGCGCGTCCGCTCCTTCGTCGAGGTCGGCTGGACGGTGATGGTCACCGGCTCGAAGTTCTTCACCGGGCCGCCCTTCGCCGGCGCGGTGCTGCTGCCGCCGTCGCTGATGGCGAGCCTGAGGGAGCGACCGTGCGCGGCGGCCGGCGACGGGACGTCCGAGCCGTCCTCGCTGCCCGCCGGTCTCGCCGATTACTGCGGCCGAGCGGACTGGCCGGACGACATCCCGGCGGCGTTCCTGCCGGCCGACGTCAATGTCGGCATGGTGCTCCGCTGGCAGGCGGCGATCAGCGAGATGCAGGCCTTCGCGTCGGTGCCCGGCGCCCGCAAGCGCGAGGTCCTCGAGCGCTTCACCGAGGGCGTCCGCGCCGCGATCGACCGATGCGCGGACACCGCGCGCGTCACGGCGCCGCCGCTCCGCCGGCCCGTGCTGGGTGACGCGAAGGCCACGTGGGACGATCTCCAGACGATCATCCCGTTCCTCGTTCTCGGTCCCGACCGGCTGCCGCTCGATTTTCCGAGCGCGCGCCGCCTTTACGCCTGGCTCAACGCGGACGTCCGGGACGCGCTGCCCGCCGGCCTCGGCGCCACCGAGCGCTTCCTTGCCGGTCTTCGCTGCCATGTCGGCCAGCCCGCGCCGGTTGCCGATGGCCGGGGCGGGATCGCCGGCGCGCTCCGCATCTCGGCCGGTGCCCGTCTGGTGTCCGGCGAACCGTCGCACGAGGGGATCGATCCCGAGGCGCGGCTCGCGCGCGAGATCGCGGACGCGACGGCCTGCCTCGACAAGCTGTCGCTCCTGATGCGTCACTACGACCGGCTTCGGCCGATCGATCCGAAGCCGAGCTTCGGCGCCCCCCCCGAGTTCTGACACGCCGGAGTTCCGACATCGATGTCGTCCGCCCTGCCTTCGATTCTCGACGCGGCGCTGCTCGAGCCCGGGATCACGCGGTTCTGGCTGGTTCGCCACGCGCTCGTCGAGGAGAACGCGCGGGCCCGTCTCTACGGCGTGCAGGATGTGCCGCTCTGTCCCGAAAGCCTCGTCGCGCAGGTTCCGATGTACCAGGCGCTCGCCAGGCGGTTGCCCGTGTCGGCGTCCTGGTACGTGACGCCGCTCAGCCGGACCCGCCGGACTCTGGAGGCGATCGCCCGCTGGCGCGACGCGGCGATCCGGCCGGACGTCGAGGACGGGCTGCTCGAGCAGGATCTCGGGCAATGGGCCGGGCTCCGGCACGAGGAACTGCCGCCGCGTCTCGTGCGGCCGGCGCACCCGTTCTGGCCGCTCGCCGCCGACGAGATCCCGCCCGGCGGCGAAAGTTTCGACGCGGTCTGCCGGCGCGTCGCGACGAGCCTCGACCGGCTCGCGACCGGCCATCGCGGCCAGGATGTCGTCGCCGTCACCCATGGCGGCGCGATCCGGGCTGCGGTGGCGCACGCGCTCGCCTTGACCGGCGCGCAGGCGCTCCGCCTGTCGGTGCAGAACCTGTCGCTGACCGTGATCGAGCGGCACGACGCCGCGTGGCGCGTCGTCGCGGTGAACGAGCTGCCGGGCGTCTGAGCGCGGGTCGCCGGCGCTGGACGGCCGGCGACCGCTCGGCGATGCTCCGGCGCCCAGACCCCGAGCCGAAAAGGACGAACGCGCGTGCAGGCCGGTCTCGCCGCTCCCCTCCTCGCGTCGCTCGTCTTCGCGGGCGTGATCGCCGCCGTGCTCGCTTGGCCCGCGTCGCTTCCCGCGCCGGCCGGGGTTTTCCGGCTGCCGCATGAAGGCGGGACCGGCCCCACGCTGGTCAGCGCCGTCCAGCCGGCCGAGGACGAGCAGACGATCCTGGCGCGACCCCTCTTCAACGCGAGCCGTCGGCCGCCGGCGGTCGCCGAAGCCGGCCCGTCGTCGACCACGCTGCCGCGACTGTCCGGGATCGTCGTGCGGGGCGACTTCCGGCGGGCCGTCTTCGAGAACGACGGCAAACCGGTCGTGCTCGGGGCGGGCGGCCGCGTCGGACCCTACGTCGTTCGCGCGATCTCCCGGATCGCGGTGACGGTGTCCGACGCGGACGGCGACAAGACGCTGCACCCCGCGCCGCTGCCGAGCGACCAGGAAACCGCGGCGAACGCCGCGGCACCGACCGCTCCGATCACGCCCGCCTTCCTGCCGCCCGCCTTCTCGAATGCGCTGCAGCAGGGATCGCCGAACCGGCACGTCCCGTCGCCGCTCGAGAACCTCCTGACGAGGCTTCGGGAACGTCACTGAATGCTTCCGGTCGCACCGATCCCCGCGGCCTTGACGGGTTTCCCGCCACCCATCATGTTCCGCCGCCGGTCAGGCGGGGCTGTAGCTCAGTTGGGAGAGCGCCTCGTTCGCAATGAGGAGGTCAGGGGTTCGATTCCCCTCAGCTCCACCA
>CAXUBA010000135.1:0-7888 GCA_964249205.1 uncultured Acetobacteraceae bacterium
CTGTCGGCCGTCGCGGATCGGCTCGGCCCGGAGGCGCGCGCCCTGCTGCCCGAGATCGCGGCCGCCCTCAACGCCGGTCCCGCCGCCCGCCTGCGCTTCCTCGCGCGGCATCGCCTCCGGCGCCAGACGATCGCCGAAACGGCGCTGTTCCGCCTGTGGTTCGTCCTGGCCTGAGGGTCAGGCCGGATGCTTGGCCTGCCACGCCCGCATTTCGGCGATCTCGCGTTCCTGGGCCGCGATGATGGCCCTCGCGAGACGCCGGAGTTCGGGATCCCGGCCGTCGCGGAGTTCGACGCGCGCCATCGCGATGGCCCCCCGGTGGTGCGGTTTCATCATCGAGACGAAGTCGTGGTCGGGGTCGCCGGTCAACGGCGCGTCCGCCATGCCGTGCTGCATCGTCGACATGCCGGCCATCATGGCGCGGTCGGCGGGGCTGGAGGACGCGGGGGCCGGCGAGGCCCGGTCGGGCATGGCGCCAGTCGGCTGAACGCCCTGACCCTGGGCGCCGGCGGCCTGTGCAGTCAGGAACAGGAAGGAGAACACCAGCGCGGGTCGTCGGCCTGTCGCTCGCATCGGATCGATCCTTCCCGGAACGGCGCCGGCGCGGCCGCGGCGTACGTCAACCGCGTTCCAGACTGGCCTCGCGGCGGAAAATGTTCAAACCTTCGCCGGAGCCGCCGGAACGAGCGGCGGGAGAACGTTCATGCTGCGACAGATCTCGGTAGCCGCCCTTCTCGCCGTCGGCCTCCATGGCGCCGCATCGGCCAAGACATGGCGCATCGGCTTCGTGCCGAAGCTGATCGGCATCCCCTACTTCGACGCGATGAAGGTCGGCCTCGACAAGGGGGGCGCCGCGTTCGGCGCGCACATCAACTACCAGGGCCCGACCACCGCTTCCGTGTCCGGTCAGACCGAGATCGCCGAAAGCATGATCAATCACCGCCTCGACGCGGTCGGCGTGTCGGCGAACAGCCCGACCGCGCTCGAACCGCAGGCGGCACGCGCGGCGTCGCACCATGTCCTGTTCTTCTCGTCGGACAGCCAAGTCAGCGGCGACAACGTCGCGCTTCGCGTCAGCCAGGCGAGCGACGAAGCACTGGGCAACGCATGCGTCGACCAGCTGGCGACCGCGATGGGCAAAACGGGCGATGTCGCGCTGATCTCGGGCGGTCCGACGGCGACCAACCTCAACGCGTGGATCGGCTTCATGAAGAGCCGGATGGCGTCCGCCTACCCGGGGATGCATCTGGTCAGCATCCAGTACGCGGGCGAGGACACGAGCAAGGCGACCGAGCTCACGGCGCAGCTGCTCTCGGCCTACCCGCACCTCAAGGGCATCATCGGGGTGAACTCGACCGCCGTGCCGGGTGCGGCGCAGGCGGTGCTGCGCGCCGGGCTGTCGGGGAAGGTCGCGGTGACCGGCATCACCGATCCCAACACGATCCGGCCCTACGTGACCGGCGGCACGGTGAAGTCGGTGGTGCTGTGGAACCCGTCCGACCTCGGCTATCTCACCGTTTGGGGCGTCACGCAGCTGCTCGAGGGCAAGACGCTGAGCGCCAGCAACGACGTGCCCAAGCTCGGCACCGTGTCCTACGACGCGAGCACGAAGACGCTGCTGCTCGGCAAGCCGCTCGTCATTGACAAGAGCAACATCTCGCTCGATTTCTGAGCGACGCGCCGTGGCGCTCGCCGAGCTCAGGGGCATCGCGAAGTCCTACGGCGGCGTCCACGCACTGAAAGGCGTCGACGTCACGGTGGACGCCGGACGCGCGCTGGTGCTGCTCGGCGAGAACGGCGCCGGCAAGTCGACGCTGATCAAGGTGCTGACCGGCGCGGTCACGCCCGACGGCGGCACCATCCGTCTCGACGGGAAGGAGGTCGTGTATCGCGATCCGCTGCACGCGCGCGCCCTCGGCGTCGCCTGCGTCTACCAGGAGCCGATGATCTTCCGGCACCTCGACGTGCTCGAGAACATCTTCGCGGGCGCCGAAACGACCGGCCGCGGCGGCCTCGTCCGGCGCGCGGCGATGGCGCAATCCGTCGGTCCCGCGCTCCGCGCGCTCGAACTGCCGGACGCGATCCTCCGCGAGAAGATGGGGCGGCTCGGGCCGGGCCATACGCAGCTCGTGCTGATCGCGCAGGCGCTGGTGCGCGACGCAAGAATCATCATCTTCGACGAGCCGACCTCGGTGCTGTCGCGGGCGGAAACCGACCGCTTGGTTGGCATCGTCCGACGGCTGCGGGACGACGGGCGCGCGGTGGTCTACATCACCCATCGGCTCGAAGAGGTGCCGCGAATCGGCGATCACGTCACGGTGCTGACCGACGGACGGGTGACCGGAGACTTCCCCGCCGCCGGCGTATCGTCGGCAAGCCTGCTGCAGCTGATGGCGGGCAAGACTGTGGCGCGCCAGGAGGAAGAGGTGGCGCGCGCGCGCTCGGGCGCCGCGACCGCGGCGACCGCGGCGCGTCTCGCGGTGCGCGGACTGACCCGCGAACCCGATTTCCGCGACGTGGATTGGGACGCGCCGGCGGGCGCGATCACCGGCGTCTACGGCCTGGTCGGGGCCGGGCGCTCCGAGGTCGCGACGGCGATCTTCGGCGTCGAACGCGCCGAGCGCGGCACGATCCTGCTCGACGGCGAAACGGTCGCGCCGCGATCGCCGACCGACGCGATCCGTCTCGGCATCGGCTACCTGCCGGAGGACCGCAAGCGGCAGGGCATCTTCGCGCCGCGTTCGCTCGAGGCGAACCTCACAAGCAACGTGCTCCCCGCGCTGTCGCGGCGCGGCGCCCTCGATTTCGCTCGGCTCCGCGGCGCGGCGGCGCGGCAGATGTCGGCCTACGCGATCAAGGCCGCGGGCGGTGCGACGGCGATCGGCACGCTTTCGGGCGGCAACCAGCAGAAGAGTCTGTTCGCCCGATGGGCGGCCCCGCCGCTCCGCGTGCTGATCCTCGACGAGCCGACGCGCGGCATCGACATCCGGACGAAGGAAGAGATCCACGACTTCATCCGCGGGATGGCGTCGGGCGGCGTCGCGATCGTGGTGATCTCGTCCGATCTCGCGGAGGTCATGGCGCTCGCGCAACGGATGATCGTCATGCGCGGCGGACGCGTGGTCGAGGTGTTGTCCGGGGAGGAGATGACCGCGGAGCGCGTGTTGGGGGCTGCGATCGGCGCGAGCGGGGCGGCCGAGGAAGCGGCATGACGGCGATCGCCGAGGAAGCGCCGTCGGCTTCCCGCTTCGGAGACAACCGGCGCGCCCGGTTGCCGATCGGCGCCCGCGAAGCCGCGCTGCTCGCGACCCTTCTCGTCGTCGGCATCGCCGTCTCGATCGTTTCGCACGGCGCCTTCTGGGACGCCGTCAACATCCGGTCGCTGCTGGTCTCGACCGCGATCACCGCCGTGCCGGCGACCGGGATGACGATCGTGATTCTGACCGGCGGCATCGACGTCTCGATCGGCTCCATGCTGGGGCTGGTGGCGGCGATCGGCGGCACCGCGTTCCGCGCCGGCTGGCCGCTCGCAGCGGTCGCGCCGCTGTTCTGCGTCCTTGGCGGCCTGTTCGGCGCGGTCAACGCGAGCCTGATCGGACGCGGCCGCGTGCCGCCGGTGGTGGCGACGCTCGGCACGCTCTCGATCTACCGGATGTGCGTGTTCCTGGTACTCGGCAGCGAGTGGATCACCAAGATCCCGTCGGGGCTCACGATGTTCTTCGTCGCGACGCGTGTCGGGCCGTTCCCGGTCGCCGCCGTGCTCGCGCTCGCGGTGATGGCGGCGGTCAGCCTGTTCCTCCGCTTCCACAAGGTGGGCCGGCACGTCTACGCGGTCGGCAACAACGACGAGGCGGCCCGGCTCGCCGGTATCGGCGTCGCGCGCATCCGCTTCAGCGCCTACACGCTGCTCGGCGTCGCGGTGGGCGCGGCGGCCCTGCTGCAGCTCGGGCAGAGCCCGCTCGTGCAAACCTCGACCGGGACCGGTTTCGAGCTCGCGGTGATCGCGTCCGTCGTGCTCGGCGGCACGGAGCTCGCGGGCGGTCGCGGTACGATCGGCGGCACGCTGCTCGGGACCCTGATCGTGGCGCTGGTGACCGACGCGATCGTGCTGATGCATATCCAGCCGTTCTGGAGTGGCATCGTGCTCGGCGCGATCATCCTCGCGTCGGTCGGCGCGAGCCGGATCGGCGCCGAGGCATGAGGGTCCACCGCGCATGAGCGGGCTGCGGTTCGGCCGGATCGCGCTGCTGCTGGCTGCGAGCGTGCTGGTGCTCGCGGGGTTCGCGGCGATCGACGACACGATCCTCAGCGGCGACAATCTCGCGTCGATGGCGGTGTTCGCGGTTGAGGTCGGGATCGTCGCGATCGGCCAGACGCTGGTAATCGTCGGCGGCGACGGCGCGATCGATCTGTCGGTCGGCGCGATCTCCGGTCTCGCGGAAACGGTCACCGGGCTGCTGCTCGCGCGCCATGTCGCCTGGCCGATCGCGGTTCCGGCGGGGATCGTCGCCGGCGCGCTGATGGGGCTCGTCAACGGCGTCGCGGTGACGCGGCTCCGCATTCCGGCGATCATCACGACGCTTGCGACGATGTTCGCGTTCGGCGGGCTCGCGCTGGTGCTGACCGGCGGCAGCAACATCGACCTGACCGCGTCGCCGCACGGGTTCCTCGCGATCGGCCAGGGCATGGCGCTCGGTCTGCCGCTCCAGCTCGTCGCGATCTACGCACCGGTGCTGCTGGTGGCGGGCGTCGTGCAGCACCGCAGCGTGTTCGGGCGCGCGCTCTATCTCACCGGCACGAACGCGCTGGCGGCGCGGATGTCCGGCATCGACATCGACCGGGTCCGGACGACCACCTACGTGATCGCCGGCCTGCTGTCCGGTCTCGCCGGCGTCATCGGTGCGGCCCGGCTCGGCACGGCGACGCCGGACGGGACCGACCAGGCGAACCTGATCAGCATCGCGATCGTGGTGCTCGGCGGCGCCAGCATCTTCGGCGGGGAAGGTTCGGTGTTCGGCACCGCATTCGCGACGGTGCTCATCGCGATCGCCGATTACGGGCTCAGCTACAACAGCTTCAACCCGATCTACCAGGCTGGCGTGATGGGCGTGATCCTGGTCGGGGTGGTACTGGCCGAGAACATCCTGCACGGTCGCTGGCGCGCGTGGCGGCGCGCGAGCCCCACGGACTGAACGGATCGCAAAGGCGTCGCCTTTGCCGGAGTCCAGGGGCAGTGCCCCCGGCCTTACCTGCCGCGCACGAGCTCAAACAAGGCCCTGACCGGCGCCGTGACCCGCCACGAGGTCGACCGGCGCAACGCCGCGACCTCGCCCGCGAGCAGGTCGGCACGCGACGGCGAAAGCGGCGCATCCCGACGGCGCGCGATCATCGTCGATCCTGCCGGGATCGCGTGCAGCGCGTGCTCGGACAGCAGCCGGCAGTGGTCGCGATCGCGCTGCGCACCGGGCGGGGTCGCGAGAAGTTCGTCGACCGTCATCCGTCCGAACGCGGCGCTCGCCTCGGGCGGCAGGCCGACACGCCATTCGCGCAGCATCCACGCGAGCGCCTCGACGGGATGGTTGTTGCCCTCGATCCGGGACGAGACGATGTCGCAATCGGCCTCGAACAGGCTGACGCAGCCGAGCGGGGTCGCGTTGAAGTAGTGGTGCGGGAAGCCGTGGACACCCTGCAGAAAAGGATAGTCGATGAGAACCTCGCCGCTCGGCTTCAGCACGCGGCAGATCTCGCGGGCGACGTCCCAGGGTCGGCGCGTGTGCTCGAGGGTCGCGCAGCAGAGCGCGTAATCGAACGTCGCGTCGGCGAAGGGGAGATCCTCGCCGACGGCGAGCACGTCGGTGCTGGCGGTCGGGTGGATCTCGACATTGACGACGTTGCTGAAGCAGGAGGCGCGGAGGCCGGCGCCGACATCGACGCAGAGGCGTTCGGGATGGGCGCGGATCGCGGCGACGAACGGGCCGCCGTATTCGTTGGCCGAGACGGGCGGCGCGTCCGGGATCCCGAATTCGGCGACGAGCGCCGGCGTCAGGAAACTGGCCGGCGCGCCGCGGCGACGACCCGGCTCGGGGGCGCGGCGGAACGCGAGCGCCGCCAGTTTCCGCTCCCGCATCGCGGCGAGCGCGTCGGCGTCGCCGGTGATCGGGATCTCGTGCGGCGTGTCCATGGCGGCGACCCGGCTCCTGGTGTGTCGATCGGACGGCGAGTGACCGCGATCGCGGGCAAACTGACAAGTCGGCGGGCGCTTGCGGCGCGACACGCACCGGCGCAAGGACGACCGAACGGGAAAACGGAACCCGGGGGGAGCATGACACCGATGACGATGCGCGGAGCCGTGCTGATCGCGACGATGCTGTCCGCCGCCGCGCCGGCGCTCGCGGCCGGCAGCGCCTGCCCCACCGACAACGGCGCCATCCCGCCCGGCAGCAACACCACGAATCCGTCCGCGCCCTTCTTCATCGACACGAGCGGGCTCGACACCAGGACGTCGCCGCCGACGCGCGACCTGGCGAACCCGCATTATCCGCACGCGGCGAGCCTCGCCGACGGCACGCTTCCCGCGAGCGACGCGGACGGCAACTTCATTCTCGGACCAACCCATCCGCCGGCGCCGGAAACCACGCGCCGGGCCGGCGTGCCGACCGGCGCGGTCCGCTCCTTTACGTTCTCCTCTGACGACAGCACGATCTTCCGACCGGCGATGATCCGGGACGATAGGCCGGGCTGCCGGAACTCGGTGGTCGACACCGCCGCGACCGCGCCGGGCGATCCGTCCGACATGATCGTGACCGGGAGCCACGCGGGACGCTGGGTGCGCACGGTCGACGTCTACGTCCCCGCGCAGTATCGCCCGGGCACGCGCGCGCCGTTCATCGTGCTCGGCGACGGCGGCCCGTCAGGATTCTTCAACGAGCACCAGCTGTTCACCGTGCTCGACAACCTGATCGCCGCGCGGCGGCTGCCGCCGACCGTGGTGGTGGCGATCGGCTCCGGCGGGCAGGACGCGCAGGGCAGCGAGCGCGGGCGCGAGTACGACGCCGTGTCCGGCGCATACGCCGAATGGGTCGAGCACGAGGTCCTGCCGCGGGTCGAG
Source organism: uncultured Acetobacteraceae bacterium (assembly GCA_964249205.1). Classification (GTDB taxonomy): domain Bacteria; phylum Pseudomonadota; class Alphaproteobacteria; order Acetobacterales; family Acetobacteraceae; genus CAXTPV01. The sequence goes on from CAXUBA010000135.1 coordinate 7,109, forward strand.
CAGTCGGCGCACGTGCGCCTCACGCACGATCCGGACGGGCGGGCGACGATGGGCGTGAGCTCGAGCGGGGTCGCGGCGTTCACGATGGCCTGGTTCCATCCGGAATGGTACCATCGGGTGCTCGCCTTTTCGCCGACCGTGGTGAACCAGCAGTGGCCGCACGACACCGCGCTGCCGGGCGGCGCCTGGGAATATCACGATCCCTGGCCGGGCCCGGCGACGCCGCGCCTGTCGGTCACCGGCATCGTGGTGTCGCCGACCGACCTCGGCTCCGGCGCGCCGCTGATCCCGAACAGTCCGCGGAAGCCGATCCGCTATTGGTTCGAGGCGGGCGACCACGACCTGTTCTATCCGGTGGCGGCGTTGCACGACGGGATGCACGACTGGGTGCTCGCGAACGAGCGGATGGCGGCCGTGCTCGCCGCCAAAGGCTATCACTACCAGTTCGTGCTCGCGCGCGACGCGGGTCACGGCGACAAGCCGACGACGGCGCAGACGCTGCCGGAAGCGCTCGAGTATGTCTGGCGGGGTTACCGGGGCGCCGGCGGCGGTTAGGGGTGCGGTCCGGGGCCGACACCGGCAGGACGGCGCGGGTCCCGCCTCCGGCGGACCACTCAGTCGCGCCCGACGCGGCCGTCAGGACCGGCGGCGTTCGAGCCGGCCGACGGCCAGGCTGAACAGCGCCGTCAGGCCCGCGTAGATCAGCCCGGCCTCGACGAGCGGCGTCGCGGTGAAGGTGGCGCTCGACAAGCGGCGGGCGGCGCCCGTGAGGTCCATGAT
>CAXUBA010000136.1:0-7861 GCA_964249205.1 uncultured Acetobacteraceae bacterium
GCGCGCCGGCCGCCCGGACGGGGTCACTCGCGCTCGAAGGCGAGCGTCCGGTGCCAGTACTCGTCGCCGCGCCCTTCGGGACGGCCTTCGCGCTCCCAGAGGCGATAGGCGCGGTCGCGGATGTGCGCGTCGCGGGCGCGATGCCAGTACTCGTCGGCGCGCCCTTCGGGACAGCCGTCCGCCTCCCACAGGCGATAGGCCTCGGCGCGTACGCAGGCTTCGAGATGCTCGCGGGTTTCGGCGTCCGGCGGGAGCTTGTCGCCCGGCGGGCAGATGGAGCCGCCGCGGTCGACATGGATCCGCGTCACCAGCTCGCCGTGCTCGTGCTGCGGTACCAGCCCGGCATAGGCCGCGGCGTCGGTGCCCTTGGCGAGCGCCTCCTCGTCGGGCGCAGGGGTCTCGTTCCCGACCCTGACCGGAAAGGTGTGGAGCAGGGCCTGGCCCTTCTTCAGGACATCGACAAGACGCTCGGTCATGCGCACCTCCAGCAACGGCCGGACGCTAGCGTGCACTGCCCAGGTTCTCACGTGACAAGGGGGACATCACGGGAAGGTGATCGTGCCGGGCCACGCGTGCCCTGCGCGGCTCCGAACGACCGACGGCGTGCCCGTCGCGCTAGCCGACCCGGACGCAGAACCGCACCACGGGATCGCCCACCGTGAAGCGCGGCACGGCATCGCGGAACGGAAAGTAGTGCGGCTGCTCCAGGTGGCGTTCGAACGCGGCGCGATCGTCGTAGACCTCGTACAGCACGAGATGATCGGGCGCGTCCTCCGGGATCACGGCGTCGAACTGCTGGCAGCCGGGCTCGTTCGCGACGCTGTCGGTCGCGTCCGCCTGCGCGACGGCGAGGAATTCCGGCATGGCGCCTTCCTTGACGTGGAAGGTCGCGATCACGACGAAGGCGGTCTTGCTGCTCGCTGACATCGGCGGTCCGTTCCTGTCGCTGTTGCCGGACGGAGGTAGCAGGAACCGCGCGGATCGACACGCGCGGTCCGAAGGGGAGCACGCTGATGCGGATCATCCACGTGGACGAGCGGTTCTCGGCCGGGACGCAGCCCGAAACGGACGCGGACTGGGACGCGATCGCGGCCGGCGGCTTCCGCTCCGTGGTGAACAACCGTCGCTACGGGGAGGACGGCGCCCAGCCGTCCGCCGCGGCGGAACGGGCGGCGGCGTCGCGTCGCGGCCTCGGCTACGCGCACGTGCCGGTGGCGCCGGGCGCGATTGGGGACGCGGAGGTGGACGCGTTCGCGCGCGCCCTCGCCGCGGCGGAGGGTCCGGTGTTCGCGCACTGCAAGAGCGGGTTGCGCTCGCTTCTGCTGTGGACGGTCGCCGCCGTGCGGACCGGCCGGCTTCGGGCGGACGAGATCCCGTCGCTCGGCGCGCGGCTCGGCGACGATCTCGCCGCCGCCGCCCCCCTCGCGTCGCGCGGCGGCGCGCTTCCACCGGGCGATTAGGGACGGCACCGGCGCGAGGCCGCGCTCAGTCGCCGTCGGGCGGAAAGATCGAGCGCAGCCATCGGAGCCGGGCCGACAGTTGCTCGACCGAGGTCCGGTCGAGCGGACCTTGCCTGCGCTTCTCCGCCAACAGGACTTCGATCGCGCTGACCGCGCGAAGGGCTTCCTCGCTCCCTTCTCCGATCTCGCGGCGCAATGCGCGGAGCAGCCTGAGTGCGCGGCGGAACTTGCGGCCTTCGAGCCGATCGTCCGCCGGTTCGATCATGCGATGATGGTATGCCCCCGTCGGCCGGCATCAAGCCCGGATCGGTCACGGTTGGGACGTCGGTGACGCGGTCGTGACGACACGCGGTGCGGGCGCTCAGGCGCGGGACAGCACCTCCGTGGTGGTGCGCTGCGCCACGGCGGTGATCAGCCGGCGCCCTTCGGTTACCGCGTCACGCACGTGCGGGAGCGCGAGCGAGGCGAGGTGGTGCTGCGTGTCGGTCCAGAGTTCGGTGACCCAGAGCGCGTCGTCGCGCGACACGTCCGCCAGCACGACGTACGACACGCAGCCCGGCATGTCGGCGGAGCCCGCGGCCAGGATCGCGGCCAGCGCGTCGCGATCCTCGGGACGCGTCAGGAACTGCGTGATCAAGCCCATCATGGTCGCTGTTCCGAGATTGTCCGGAACGGAGCGTAGCAGGATCGCGGTCCGATCGCGCGCGGATCGGCGGGGTCGCGGGATCGACGCCGCCCGATCCGGTCTCCACAATCGGGCCGGGCGCCGCCGTCGCGGCGGACGACGGGGTGACCGCATGATCGTGTCCGACTACGTGATCCCGGGCATGCGGATCCGGGACCATCTCGTCACGGTGCCGCTCGACTGGCGCGCGCCCGACGACGGGCGGACGATCGACGTGTTCGCGCGCGAGGTCGTCGATCCGACCCGTGGCGCGGACGCCCTGCCGGTGCTGCTCTTCCTGCAGGGCGGCCCGGGCGGAAAGTCGCCGCGGCCCACCGATCGCAGTCCGGCCTGGCTCGCGGACGCGCTCCGGACGCATCGCGTCGTCCTGCTCGACCAGCGCGGCACCGGGCGGTCGAGCCGGATCGAGGCGAGCCGGATCGATGCCCTCGCCGCCCCCGACCGCATCGCCGACACGCTCTGCCTTTTTCGCGCCGACAGCATCGTCCGCGACTGCGAGCATCTCCGGCGGACGGTGTTCGGCGGCGCGCGCTGGGAAACGCTCGGCCAGAGCTACGGCGGCTTCGTCACCGCGACCTATCTCTCGTTCGCTCCTGAGGGCCTCGCCGCCTGCTACGTGACGGGCGGCCTGCCCGGGCTCGACGCGCGCGCCGACGACGTCTACCGCCGCACCTACCGGCGGGCGGAAGGCAAGACCGCGCTCTTCTACGCGCGCTTCCCCGACGACCGGGCCCGGATCGGTCGCGTCGCCGACATCCTCGACGGGAGCGACGTCCGTCTGCCGGACGGCGACCGGCTCACCGTCCGGCGCCTGCAGATCCTCGGCATCGACTTCGGCATGGCGCCCGGGTTCGAGAACGTCCACTGGGTGTTCGACGAGGCGTTCGCGACACGCGGGGAGGACCGGCTGTCCGACGCGTTCCTCGCGAACGTGCTCTCGCTCACCTCATACGACGACAACCCGTTGTTCGCGCTGCTGCAGGAAAGCATCTACGGCAGCGGCGAAGGCGCGACCGGCTGGGCGGCCGCGCGGATCGGCGCCGACCACCCGCAGTTCGGGACCGACCGTCGGCCGCTGCTGTTCCACGGCGAGATGATGTTCCCTTGGATGTTCCGGGACATCCGCTCGCTCCGGCCGTTCGAGCGGGCGGCGGAAGCGCTCGCCGCGCATGGACGCTACGAGCCCCTGGTCGATCCGGCGCGGCTCGCCGGCAACGAGGTGCCGGTCGCCGCCGCGGTCTACTTCGACGATCTCTACGTGGACGCGGGACTGTCGCTCGAGACGGCCGGACGGATCGGCAACCTTCAGGCCTGGGTCACCAACGAATACGAGCACGACGGGCTGCGCGCGTCGCCGGCGGTGTTCGCGCGGCTGCGCGAGATGGTGCGTGCGCGGGGCGGGCCGGTTGCGGGCTGAGGCCGGGCGGACCGGAACCATGCGCCGGACATGAAGGAGATCCCGCAGCTCACCGGGCTGCGCGGCGCGCTGGCGCTCGACGTCGTGCTGGGCCACTACGACTTCGGCTACGTGCCGCTGGCGCGGCATCTCATCTTCCACAATGCCGCGGTCGACGTCTTCTTCTGTCTCAGCAGCTTCACGCTCGGCCTGGTGTACGGCGCCGGAACGGAACGCCGGCTCGACCTCCGGGCGTTCGCGGTGGCGCGGATCGCGCGGATCTATCCCGTCTACCTCGCGACGCTGCTGCTTTCGGTGCTGGTCCTCGTCGCCTTCGATCGCGCCGCCTTCGGACCGGCCGTGATCCGGGAAACCACGCTCCGGTTCGTCTGGCAGTTGTTCCTGCTGGCCGCGTTTCCGGTGAAGCGGCTGATCGGGTTCTGGGACATCCCGGCCTGGTCGGTGTCGGTCGAGGCGTTCTGCTACGCCCTCGTCTTTCCGCCCGTGTTCCGCCTGAGCCGGCGCGTCGCGGCGAGTCCCGCCGCGCTGCTCGCGGCCGCGATCGTGGCAGGCAGCGCGATCGACTATCTGGGTTTCACCCGAGCGTTCCAGGCGAACATCCTCGGCATCGGCTACGGCTCGGCGACACGGGAGGTCGCCTACTGGGCGCCGCTCGGGCGCGGCGTCGCGATGTTCGTCGCCGGCTGGCTCTGCTGCCTGCTGGTGCGGTTCCGGCCCGCCGTGGCCGGCCTCGCGGGGCGGCTGGCCGACCCCGTCGCCTGCGCCTTCGTCCTCGTCGTGGTGCTGGCGTCGCACGGCATCGGCGAGCGGCAGTTCGTCGTCTTCCTCGCGCCCTGGCTGATCCTCGGGCTGATGAACGCACGCGCACGGGTCAGCCGGCTGCTGGCCAGCGTGCCCTTCGTCTTCCTCGGGCGGATCTCCTACTCGCTCTATCTCGTGCACGTCCCGGTGCTGATCGCCTACCACGCGCACCCGCTGTTCCGGACACACGATGCGCTCGATTTCTACGCGCCGTTCCTGATCTCCTTCGCGCTCGCCATCCTGTCCTACCGCGCCGTCGAGACGCCGGCCCGGCGCTTCATCCGCCGCCGGTTCGGCGGCACGCGGGAAGCAGCGGCGACCGATCGGCCGCTCCCGACCGGCGGCCCCGTCGTCCCGGCCGCCGCGACGGGATCGCACGCCCCCTCCGTCCGACGCGGACCGGACACGCGCTAGAGCATCATCCGATCGAACGGCATCGTTCGGTCGGATAAAGATGCGCGCCAGAACAATAGGCTACAGCATGGTCCGCGAGCCAAGGCGAGCGGATCATGCTCTAGCGATCGCGCCGCGCGGGCGACGTGCCGGCGCGGAGCAGGTCGTCCAGGATCTCGTCGCGGAAGCGGGTGACCAGCGAGATGTGACCGTGGCCGGGCGCCGCGGCCAGGCGCGCGCCCGGGATGCGTTCCGACATCCAGCGCCCGTGCGCCGCCGGCACCATGAGGTCGAGCTCGCCCTGCCACAGCGTCACCGGAACCCGGATCCGGTCGAGCTCGAACCCCCAGGGACGCATGAAGGCGAGGTCGTCGTCGATCCAGCCGTCGAAGCCCGGCGACAGGGCCCGGCGGACGGTGGCCGCCAGCTCGTCCGCGAAAGCGCCCTGCAGGATGTCGCGGTCGACCGGCGGCACGAGGCCGCCGAACGCCGCGGCGAGTGACGGGCCCGTCACCGCGCGGAACGCTGCGGCGTGCCGTTCCATCCAGGCGCGGAGCGTCGCCTCGCCGCTGGCGGCCGCGGCGAACTCGGCGACGTTCTCGTCGCCCATGCCCGCCAGGAAGTCGACGCCCGCCATCCGGTAGGGCCCGACCCCGGCCAGCACGGCGACCGCGCGGCAGCGTTCCCCCGGCAGGACGGCGGAAGCGAGCGCGTGCGGTCCGCCGCCGGACCAGCCGAGCGCGACGAAGCGGTCGATCGCGAGGCTGTCGAGCACGTCGGCGACGTCGCGCGCCGCAGACAGGACCGACCGGCCGCGACGGCGGCTCGAACCCGCGTAGCCGGGTCGGCTGATCGACACGAGGCGGAGCCCCTTCGCCGCGCAGGTCCCGCTCCAGTCGGCAAAGGTGGTCGCATCGGACGGCGTGCCGTGGTGCATCACGATCGCCGTGCCGGCGGGATCGCCGCCAAGTAGGACGTCGGCCCGGCGGCCGTCAGGAAGCGCGAGGATTTCGTTGTCGGGCGGCAAGGGTTTCCTCCGCAGAACTTGTATCTCTAAGGCGGTCCGAAGACGGGATATCCCGGAACTTCTCTGCCGAGCCATGTGCAGCGCCGCCACACCTGTCGCCTCCGTGAGCCCCGTACCCAACCCATCAAGCGCGAGAACCGAACCGCGATCCAAACGCCGCGCGTTTGGTGGGGTGCGGGGTGAAATCCCGCCGCTCGGCGAGCGGCCAAGCGCCGTCGGAAGCGCCTCGTTTCACCCTCAATCCGGCGCGCGGAACAGCAGTCGGTTGGCGCTTTCGAGGGTGCGAAACAAGGCGGGCCAGATGCGCTCGAAGCGCCGCGCGTCGATCCCGCGCCTCGATGCCTCGGCGGCGATCGCGCTGACCGTCCGCGACCCGTCCACCAGACGCAGCACGGCGCCGGCGCCCGCCGGCAGCGGGAGGGGCAGCGGAAGCGTGCCGAAGCGCGCCGGGTAGACGCCGGCCGGGGTGATGCGGGCGGCGAGCGCGTCGCTGGCGGTTTCGCGGGCGATCGGGACCGCGTCCCCGTCGAGCGGGTCGGGACGCGCGACCGGCGCGTCCCCGGCGCGGACGAGGTAGGCGACGTGGGTCGCGATGTCGCCCGCGAGGTCCTCGGCGAGCGCGGCGCGCGCGAGCGGCGCGAGGGAGGCCGCCCGTTCTCGGAGGCGCGCATCCGGCAGCAGGAGGTCCGGGTCGTAGCGGGCGGGCTCGATCAGGGACGCGATGCGGAGCCCGGCACCGTCGACGAGATCGGCGAGCACCCCCACCGTGAAGGGCCGGTCGCGCGGGCTCAGCAGAAGGTCGTAGAGGCCGGCGTCCCCGCCGGTCAGGTGGTCCGCGAAGTTCCGGTTGCCGCGAAGCCAGGCGGTCGCGGGCAGGTGGCGCATGACGCGTTGGGCAGCGTCGAGGCGGACAGCGGGCGGCGCGTCGGTCGGCACCAGGCGGCGGAGCGCGTCCTGCAGCTCGTAGACGCCGGTGCGGCCGTGCGGGGCGTAGACCATGATCCCGAGACCGCCGCCCGGCGCGAGGCGGCGCGCGAGCGCGGCGAGGCCGGCGGCCGGATCCGGCAGGTGGTGCAGGACGCCGCAGCAGTCGATGTAGTCGTACGGCGGCTCGGCGGCGGCGGGACCGTCGAGCAGCGAGCCGAGGCTGAAGGCGACGTTCGGGAGCCCTCGCGCCTCCGCGCGCCGACGGGCGATCAGCGACGCGGCGTCCGAGCGGTCGAGATGGTGGACCGTGCCGGGGCGTCCGGCGTCCCGGAGCTGGGTCGCGAGCATCACGGCGCCGTCGCCGGTGCCGCCGCCGGCAAACAGCGCCCGGAGCGGGCGGGAGCGCGGGCGTCGCGCGCCGAAGATCCAGTGATCGATCTCGCGGAGATGGCTCGGGCTGCCGACCACGAGGCGGGTCGCCTCGTCGCGGGGGTCGCGCGCCGGGTCGGGGTCCCGGCCATATTGCCGGCCGCGGGCGGGGCCGCCGGCGTCGGCCGCCACTCCGGTGCTGTCGGTCATGGTGTCCGACGTAGGCGAGCGGCGCCCGGCTGTCGCCTCCCCGACGCCCATTCCTGATGCGTTCCGCGGCTGACGCGGGATCACGCCTCGTCTTCGTTGCGACGCGAGATGTCGGAACGGCGACGGAAACGTCCGCGGACGCAACCGGGGCATCGATCGTCGCAACCGCAACGGGCTCACGCGGCGCCGCCCTGTTCAGGACCCGGCGGGTGGGGGTTTAATCACGCCGACGTCCGGTCGGGCGGTCGGAACCGGGAGGACGAGATGAGGACACGGGCGGCGATCGCGTTCGAGGCGGGGCGTCCCCTCGAGATCGACGAGGTGGACCTCGAAGGGCCCCGCGCGGGCGAGGTGCTGGTCGAGCTCCGCGCGACGGGGATCTGCCACACGGACAAATACACGCTGTCGGGCGCCGACCCGGAGGGCTTGTTCCCGGCGATCCTCGGCCATGAGGGCGTTGGTGTCGTCGAGGAGATCGGCGAGGATGTGCGCAACCTACAGATTGGCGACCGCGTCGTCATCTGCTCGACGATCGGCTGCGGATACTGCAACTACTGCCGAGCGGGTTACTA
>CAXUBA010000137.1:0-7842 GCA_964249205.1 uncultured Acetobacteraceae bacterium
GTCATCGGCGCCGCCGCCTTCGCGATCGCGGTCCCGCCGCGCGCGGTCGCGACCGGCCGCACGCTTCCGACCGTGCCGTCCGCGAGCCCGATCGCGATCCGCTCGGGCGCGTCCGCGCCGCCCGACAGCTTCGTCTTCGCACGCTACGACGGCGACACCTACTGGATCAGCAGCACCGACTTCCGAAGCAAGCTCGCCTTCGAGATCCTGCAGAACCTCCTTGCGCTCGCCACCACCAGCCATCCCACCGGCGCCGTGGTCACCATCCCCGCCGGCTGACGCTCCGCTCGCCTGGAAGGACGCGACCATGATCTTCGCCCGCTTCCACGCGCACGGTCTGGAACGCCCCGGAACGACGGCCGAGATCAGGTTCCGCGAGAAGCGGACGCACTGCGTCGGCCGGGCGACGTTCGAGCGCGCCCACCGACGGTTTCAAGGCGTCGGGCACGGCCCTCGCGCTGCTGTGCGAAGCGAGTGGCGCGCCCGATGCCCGATCTCGCCCGAGCCCAGCGGGCCGAACTTCTGTCGCCGGACCGGCTCGCCGACGGCGACCGGATGGTCGTCGCGAGACTGCCGAAGCCCGCACGGACGAAGATGACGGAAGGGACGACGGGCCGAACACCGGTCGAGTGATCGGCAACCCGGCCGCGAACCGCCGGACCCGACCAGTCGTCACCGCTCGGGCCGCGCGGCGGTCGGGCTCGCGCCGGCGTGCCTCTTCACGCCCGCAAGGCCGCATCCCGGCGCAGCGTGACCACCAGCACGTCCCGATACGCCGGCTCCGCGGGATCGACCGCGCGCACCGCGGTTACCCCATGCAGGCAGCGCGCGTCGTCCACCAGCGCGACCTCGCGCGGCGCCCGCAGGGTGAAGCTCCCGAGCGGCCGGCCCGCGGGATCGTAGACCGTGGTCTCGCCCGCGGAAACGTTCCGCCGTCCGATCATCATGACCAGGACCCAGTCCACGCCGTCCCGGTGCGCTCCCTCCGGCGTCGGTTGTCCGACGGCCGTGCCCGAGGCCTCGATCCGGAACTGGTGCACCTCCGCCAGCCACCCGTCGTCGGCCGGCGCCGCACCGGGCGACAGCCCGTCGAACGTCGCGAACGCGTAGCGCATGACCGACACCAGCGCCGGGTGCGCGCCGATCGCCGCCTCGACCGGCGCGAAGTGCCGCAGGATCCCGCCGTTCAGCCGGTTGTGCGCCACGGCCTGATGGTGCGGCCGGTCCGCAAGCCGCTCGATCGAGACCCGGCCACGCGACTGCCGCAGCGCGTAGACCGCATGCCGCCGCCGCCGATACCGGCCGCCGTCGTTCATGTATTCGTCGGGTTCCAGACGGTTCCAGCTGGCGGCGAACCCGGTCCAATCGGCGAGTCCCGCCGCCTCGAGCGCCGGTGTTGTCGTGTCGGGCGACAGATGCGCGAAACCGCTCCGCCGGAGCATGTCCGCCGCCGCGCCGGCCTGGCGGTCGCTCGCCGCCTGGCTCACGACCGACCGGTCGCGCCGCCGACACCGGGCAGCAGCACATGGAGCAGCAGCAGCGCGAGGAAGATCACGATCAGGACCGCGAACACGCGCCCGAACAGCCGCAGCGCGAGCACCGCCAGCGCGACAAGCGCGACCACCAGCACGACGCTCTGCGCGTCGCCCACGACCCCGACCCGGCCGAGGGCCGTGCGCAGCGCATGTTCGATCCCGCCGATCGCCGACAGGATCAATCCGAGCAATCCGACGATCAGTCCCGAGACCGTCGCGAGCGCACCATCCATCCGGCTCTCCCGTGAACGATCGTCCACAGTAGCGGGCGCCAGCGACGGAGCCCAGCGTGACGGATCGGCCGCCATCGATGAGGATGACGCGTCATCTATCGCCGCCAAACCCGCCGGGGAGAAACGACGGAAATCCCCAGTTGTCCTGAAGACATCGGCATAGGCGTTTGCCTTGATCAGGAAGCCAGCCGCACGGTCTCGACTGGAACGAACGATCGCCGCGGTGCCAAGCCTGCGTGCCCGATGGACCGGGAACGCCACGAACGCGAGTCCGGACACAGGCGACCCGGCGTTCTCAACCCCCGCCGCCGAAACGGCAGGACGCCCGCGTGCGCGCGGACTGCCCCCGACCTCAGACCGCCGTCTTCGCGTCGGTCGCCGCCGCCATCGTCTTCCCGTCCGGGCCGGTGATCTCGACCTCTTCCTTTCGGACCGTGTCGCGCACCGTCTCGACGTGCTCGTCGACCGCCTTCCGAACAACGACCTCTTCGGCGACGAACGCCTTCTTCGCGACCACGGCCTCTTCCGAGGTCTCGTTCATCTCGATGATCTTCTCCGAGAACGCGTCGGGCGCGAGCGTCGTGCCGCGTCCGGTCACCGGACGACGGAACACCGAGACGTGCTCGTCGCGAAGTCGGATCTGCTCCTCGACCGGCCGCTCGACGACGTAACGACGCACCCGCGTCGTGCCGCGCTCCACCGTCCGCCTGCCGACGTCGAGGCTTTCCTCGGCGAGCGAAATCGTCTTCTCGCCGTCGCCGACTGTTCCCGCGGTCGCGCGCGAACCCGCGGTCGGAGGCATTGACGGCGCCGTCGGCGGCACGGCATCGACGGCGCCGTCGATGCCGTGTTCCTCGAGATTGATCGGCGAATGCCGTTCCAGCACGTCGAGCACCGAGGCCGCCATCGCCTGCTCGATCACCACCGTCACGACGTTCCGCCCGTCGCCGATCGAACGGTCGTACTCGTCGCTGTGGCGCGCGGTCGCGGCACGGTCGCCCGAAAGCCAGCTCCAGATCCCACCGCCGGAGCCGGTCGTGCTCCGCTCCGTCGTGCCGGTGGCCGACCCGAAGGCCGTGGACGGCTCCGACATTCCGCCCGCGGCCACGTCGGACCCGCTTTGCCCGAAATGCTGGATCGCTTTCTCCGGCACGCCGTGCTCGAGCAGTCCTGCGATGGCCTCCTCGGCGGCGAGCGACGTGTCGTAGACGGCGACGATGGTTTCACTGGGCATCATGTTCTCCGGTCGGTCTTGCAGGGTTTGGTAGGGGATCGTTCGCGTCGGGAGGGACGCTCCGCGTCACGATGACGCCCTGTGTCCGCAATCGGACGATTTCGGTGTGCTGGCGGGTCGAGTTCCGGGGGAACGAGAGGCACTTCGTCCCGAAGGAAGCCGCGTCACGTCGGTCGTCTCGCTGCGCTCGGTCGTGACCCATGATCCCGCGCGCTTGACCGTCCGGCTTCCCACCGGGTCGCTTTCGCGGAGCGAACGGGAGGACGACGTCCTCGTCGGAGGGTCGGTCGGAACCCATCGGCCCTCGCTTCCGGATCTGCGCCGGCAGCACCTGAATGCGACGCGCTCCGTGGAGTTGCGCCGACACCGCCCGATTTGAAATATCGTCGAGCCCGAACGGGTCGTTGCGGAACCAACATCGCGACCGGCGGCGGTGTCGCCCTCGCGCCGATCGGGACGTCGCGACACCGCACGCCGCCCTCCATGGCGGGCAACGCCAAGGACGAACTCGCTTACATCGTCGGCAACGGCGTCGCATGCAGCGCGCCGATGTGTCGCCGCACGATCAGGACCGTCTCGGCCGCGAAGGCACGCAGCGCCGGGTTCTGGCCCGACCTAGCCTCGTTCGCGAACGCCTGGACGTCGACCGCGTGGATCGCGTCCATCTCCTTGATGTAGGCGTCGTCGAACGCCGGCCCGGACAAGGACTGCAGCTTCGCGAGGCGCGCCTGGAACATCGGGTTCAACGTCGTCGGGAACGAGATCCCGAGCGAACTCGCGATCGACGTCAGCTTCGCGCCGACGAGCTGGTGATCGTGCACCTCGGTCAGACTGACGTCGATCACGTCCTGCTCGCGCGCCTTCCCGTTCGCAACCTTGCTCGCCTCGACCTCGTACATCCCGCCCTGTGACACCTTCATGATGAAGGCGCGGTCGGCGGCCGAGGTGGTCTTGTCGGCCGCAAAAAGGGTTTCGGCGCGGAACCCGGTCGCGAGTGCCGGTAGCGCGAGCGCCGCATCGCGGCAGAAGCAAAGCACGGATCGGCGATGGATCATCCTGGACGCTCCTTCGTTACGGATTGATAGGTGGGCATGGACCCGGACTGTTCACCCGTCGCATCGGCGCCCCCGCCGCGCCGTGTCGAACGCCGTCGATCCGGAGCCGGCTCGGAAGGGTTCGGCGCCGGACGCCACGGCTCGTGTCCTCGATCCTCGCCGACGGCGAGCAGCGGTGGGCGGCGCCTTGCCTCCTCTGCCTGCCCGTGATCGTTTGGCCGACGTCCTCCCGACCCGCTGGAACGAACCGGGCGATCGATGCAGAGGCACACCCGTTTCAGCCGAACACTGACGGCCTCGCTGGCCGCCCTGCTCGCCGGTGTCGCGACCGGCCTCCACACGCCCGACAAGCGCCGCCGCGTCCTCGAAGCCGCGTACGCGGGGCCGCCGTCCCGCTTTCTCGAAGTCTCCGGCCTTCGCCTCCACGTCCGCGACACCGGACCGCGCGCGGCGCCGGCGGTGATCCTGCTGCACGGCTTGGGCGGCAGCCTGCACACCTGGGACGCCTGGGCCGACGATCTCGATCGCGATCACCGCGTGGTCCGCTTCGACCTGCCCGGCTTCGGCCTGACCGGCGCCGACCCGACCGGCGACTACACCGACCGGCGCGCGATCGAGATCGTGCTCGCGCTCATGGACCGGCTCGGTGTCGGGTGGGCGGTGATCGTCGGCCATTCCATGGGCGGCCGCATCGCGTGGACCCTCGCCGCCCTGCACCCCAACCGCGTCGGGCGTCTGGTGCTCGTGTCGCCGGACGGTTTCGCCAGCCCCGGCTACCGCTACGGCGTCGCGCCGAGGATCCCGCCCGTCATGCGGGCGCTGCCTTACGTCCTGCCGACCTCGATGTTCCGCCGCTCGCTCGCGACCGCGTACGCCGACCACGCCGTGCTCACGCGATCACTGTTCACCCGCTACCGGGACATGATGCTGGCACCCGGCGTCAGGCGCGCCATTCTCGCCCGCATGCGCACCGCGGCGTTGGTCGAACCGACACCGCTGCTCGCGCGGATCGCCTGCCCGACCCTCCTGCTCTGGGGCGAGCGCGACCGCATGATCCCGTTCCGGAACGCGGCCGACTACCGGCGCGCCCTTTCCGACGCGATCGTCGTGCCGCTCCCCGACGTCGGCCACATCCCGCAGGAGGAAGCGCCCGCGACGGTCGCCGCGGTTCGCGACTTCCTTGACCGGCGCGCCTGATCCGCGCGGACGGGATTACTTGCCGCCGCTCTTGCCCCCGGGCTTGGCGGAAAGGATCCGTTCCTGCGTGCTGACGGACGACGGCGAGACGGTCTTCGCGGTCGCCTTCGGCTTCTTCTGTTCGCGGTTGCCTTTGCGCTTTTCCTTGGACATCCGATGATCCTCCTGCGGTCGGCCCTGCATGGGCCGGCGAGCCCGCGGTCCAACAACGCGCCCGGCCCGGTCGCCGGGCAAGCCTTTTCCGCAGCGGCAGCGTGTCGATGAACCGCCACGCCGAAATAATCTGGTCGTCCGCCGGCAATCGGCCTGCCGCCCCTGGTTTCTCACGCTCTCACCGCCACCTCTGCATGGCCAAAGTCGCGACCCGCGTCCCCGGGCCGCCATCGCCGCAACGTCGCATCGGAGGACCCGCAATGCCGGCAGCCAAGTTCAGTGTCGGCGATCGCGTCGTGATCGGCACCAACCGCGATAATCCCAATCAGCGGCCAGGAGCCTACAAGATCGTTCGCACCATGCCGTTCGACCGGAACTACGGTTTCCAGTATCGCGCGAAGAGCCTGCTCGACAGCCACGAGCGCGTCCTCGGCGAAGAGGAGATCACCGCCGCCTAGACCGCCTTCGATCGACCTCGGAGAGTCCGGCTGCTCCTCCGGACCCGGAAGTGCCAGGTCGCCGAACGCGGCTTCGACTGTTCCGCGGGGCGGTCGCACGGGGGAGGCGTCGAACGAACGGGAGCGTCAGGCACGGCCGATCCCTGCGCCGAACCCGACCTTACGGAACCTCTTCACCACGTTGCGCTTTCGAAAGAGATGCCGGCCGAAGCGACCCTTCCGATCCTTCGCACCGCGGGACAGGCCTACGCGCTGCTCTGGCGCGAGCGCCGTCTGCACGCCAAGGCGATTTGGCCGCCTATCTTGTTTCTCGTCACGGCGGAGTTCCTCTACCACCGCATCTTCGGCGACGCGCACGGTCCGCAGGCCCGATGGCACGCGTTGGTCTCGTCGGCCTGGTACATGCCGCTCCTCGCCGCGGTCGCCTGGTTGATCGGGCTCAAGTTCCTTCTCTCGTTCAGCATCTCATGGCGTCGTCACCTGCTGCGCCACGAGCGTTTCGACCCCTTCTTCTTCAAGAAGCCCTTCTGGCGATATCTAGGCTTCCTGATCCTCACCTACGCGTGGAGCATCCCGCTCGTGCTGCTGTCGATTGCGGTCGCGCTCGCACTCGGTCACACGTGGCACGCACCGCTGGCCGTCGCGTTGCTCCCGGTGCCGGTGGCGCTCGGCGTCGCCCTTTGGGCCGTCGTCAGACAGGTGCCCTTCTTCACCGCGCTCACGCTCGATCCGCCGCATCCCGGCTGGCGGGACGGCGTCCGCGCCATGCGCGGGGTCTCGCTCCGCTACACGGCGGCCTGGATCCTGGCGATGCTTCCGATCGCATTGCTCGACCTCGGGCTCGATACCCTGCTCAAACATGTCGGTGCCGACCCGCATGCCGCTGCGGTCGCGCTCGGCGAGTCGACGTTCCGGCAGGCGATGCTGTTTCTCCACTTCTCGCTCGGGGCCTCGATCGGAGCGGCGACCTTCGTCGCCGTCTTCGATCGTGACCGAAACGGCGTCGAGACCGGTCTTCAACGCGCGCGGACGTAGACGAGCTCTCCCGCTTCCTCCGGCTTGTCCACGCGCCAGGACAGGTCGACCCAGGCGCGGCCGTTTTCGATCAGCCGCATCAACCCCGCGCCTTCGGCTGCGCCGTTCCGCGCGACGACGTAGTGCAGCATCCATGGACCCTCCGCCTGCACGGCCAACGTCATGCCGGGGACCGGCCGCGTCCGATCGACCGCCATCGGCGCACCGTCAGTCCTTCCCGTCGCCACCTCGCCGATCGACGGGATCCGCCAGGTGATCCGCCCGTCGGGCGTGATCGCGAACACGTAGCCCGGCGCCGCGAACGCGGCCGCGCCGGCGGTGCTGCGCGAGGGGTCGAGCGTCCAGGCACCGTCCCAGTCGCTGGCGCGAGCGGCGCCTGCGATCATCAACCCCGCGACACACGCCACCGATCCTGCCGCCCGGATCATGCCCTGCGCTCCTGCGATCGGCCGAGGCTGAGCATCGCCGCCTGTCCGCGCCAGTGACGATTGCGCAAGATCGGACCTCAGCGGGCGTGGCACGGGTTTCGCGTAAGAACCGCCCGTCTCCATTCCAGGACCAAAGATGCGCCATTTCCGCAGGACGGCCCTCGCCGCCCTTCTCGTCACGTCCGCCGCGCCGTCGCTCGCCGATCCGGCCCCGTCCGGCGACATCCCCGATCATTTCGTTCGTCCGCTCGCCGAGAACGACTACGTGCGCCGCACCGCGATGATCCCGATGCGCGACGGCGTGAAGCTTTACACCGTGATCGTGATCCCGAAGAACGCGCACGGCGCGCCGATCGTGCTCACCCGGACGCCCTACGACGCTCACAAGGCCGCCGCCGACAGCGACAGTCCGCGAATGACGGAAGTCCTCCGGCGCGGCGACGTCGAACTCGCGGACGCCGGCTTCATCCGCGTCTACCAGGACGTCCGCGGCAAGTATCGGTCGGACGGCGTC
>CAXUBA010000138.1:0-7750 GCA_964249205.1 uncultured Acetobacteraceae bacterium
GCCATGCCGGGCATGTCCCCGCCCGCCGCCGCGACCCCGAATTGAGCCCGGCAGCGAACCGCGCCGTCCCGCGGACGGCTCTTCCGAGCAGGATCCCCCGATGACGCACAGCACCTGGTGGTTCCTGCTGCTCGGCAATCTCACGCCTGCCGCCCTGCCGTTCTACAGCGCAATCGCGACCTTCGCGGCCTCGCTCGTGGTGATCGGCGGCGTCGTCGTGGCGTCGCTGCTCACCTGGTACAAGCTCTGGCGGCCGCTCTGGACCGACTGGCTGACCAGCCTCGATCACAAGAAGATCGGCATCATGTACATCGTGGTGGCGTTGGTGATGCTGTCGCGCGCCGTGATCGAGGCGTGCCTGATGCGGACGCAGCAGGCGTTCAGCTACGACAGCCCGGGCATCCTCCCGCCCGACCATTTCGCGCAGCTGTTCACGACCCACGGCACGATCATGATCTTCTTCATGGGCATGCCGTTCCTGATCGGCATGATGAACTTCGCGATGCCGATGCAGATCGGCTCCCGCGACGTGTCGTTCCCGCTGATGAACTCGATCAGCCTCTGGCTCACCGGTGCCGGCGCCGCGCTGATGATGGTCTCGCTCGATCTCGGCAAGTTCTCGACCGGCGGCTGGAGCGGCTACCCGCCCTACACCGAGAACACCTTCAGCCCCGGTGTCGGCGTCGACTACTGGATCTTCGCCGTGTCTCTGTCCGGCATCGGCACCACCATGACGGGCATCAACTTCGCCGTCACCATTTACAAGAAGCGTTGCCCGGGCCTGCACCTGTTCCGGATGACGCTGTTCACCTGGGCGACGCTCTGCACGTCCATCCTCATGATCTTCGCCATGCCGCCGCTCACCGTCGCGACCGCGCTGCTGGCCCTCGACCGCTACGCCGGCATGCACTTCTTCACCAACGGCGGCGGCGGCAACATGATGAACTACGCCAACCTGTTCTGGCTGTTCGGCCACCCGGAAGTCTACATCCTCATCCTTCCGGCCTTCGGGGTGTACTCGGAGGTCATCTCGACCTTCTCGAGCAAGCGCCTCTACGGCTACACTTCGCTCGTGTACGCGATCATGGCGATCGCGGTGCTGTCGTTCACCGTCTGGCTGCACCACTTCTTCACCATGGGGCAGGGCGGCGACGTGAACGCCGCCTTCGGCGTCGCCACCATGCTGATCGGCATTCCCACGGGGGTAAAGATCTTCGACTGGCTGCTCACCATGTATCGCGGCCAGATCCGCCTCACCGTGCCGATGCTCTACGCGCTCGGCTTCATCGTCCTGTTCGCGGTCGGCGGCACCACCGGCATCATCCTCGCGAGCCCGGGCGTCGACTACCAGGTCCACAACACGGTGTTCCTGGTCGCCCATTTCCACAACGTGCTGATCCCCGGCCTCCTGTTCGGCATGCTCGGCGCGACGCACTACTGGTTCCCGAAGGCGTTCGGCTTCCGCCTCGACGAACGCTGGGGCCGTCGCTCGTTCTTCTGCTGGCTGTTCGGCTTCCTGTTCGCCTTCATGCCGCTCTACGCGCTCGGCCTGCTCGGCCTGCCGCGTCGGACGGTCGAGTATTTCGAGCCCGCCTACCGGCCGTGGACGATCGCGGCGCTGTTCGGCGCCTTCCTGATCCTCTGCGCGCTGGCATCCTGGGCGATCATGCTGGTGGTGAGCATCCGGCAGCGTCACCTCACCGCCGTCCCGGTCGGCGATCCGTGGGACGGCAGGACGCTCGAATGGATGAGTTCGGCGCCGCCGCCCGAATGGAACTTCGCGACGATCCCGGTCGTGACCGGACGCGACCCGTTCTGGCAGCTGAAGGCGGAGGGCCGGGCCTACCGCCCGCCCGCCCGTTACGAGGACATCGCGCTGCCGCGCAACAGCGCCGTCGGACCGGTGGTCGGGATCGCGCTCGGCTTCGCCGCCTTCGCGATCGTCTGGCACATCTGGTGGCTCACCGTCGCCGGCTTCGGGTGCGCCTGGATCGCGGTGATCGCGCGCTCCTTCGTGACCGACATCGAGCGCGTCGTGCCCGCAAGCGAGGTCCGCGCCCACGAGGAACGCTGGCTCCGCCTTGCGGGCGAGGCGTCGCCGACGACGCGGTTCCGCGAGACCGCCATCGTCAACACCGGCCTCGCCGAGCGGCGGGCCGCATGAGCGAGGCCCGCGTCCACCCGGGCCTCAACCTCGGACAGGATCATCCGGAGGCGCACGAGGCCGCCGAGGAGGCCGTCTTCGGCTTCTGGGTCTTCCTGATGAGCGACCTCGTCCTGTTCGCGTGCCTGTTCGCGACCTTCGCGACGATGATCGGCTCGACCGCCGGCGGCCCGGGTCCGAAGACGCTGTTCGACATCAAGAGCGCGGCGATGGAAACCGCCGCGTTGCTGCTCAGCAGCTTCTCCTTCGGCATGGCGTCGATCGCGATGAAGTATCGCAAGGCGCCGGCGACCCTGGTCCTCTGGCTCGGCGCGACGGTCGGGCTCGGCCTGGTGTTCCTCGGCCTCGAAACCCACGACTTCCTGTCGATGATCGCGCACGGCGGCGGCCCCGACCGCTCCGGCTACACGTCGGCCGTGTTCGCGCTTGTCGGCACGCACGGCCTCCACGTCACCGCGGGCAGCACCTGGATCCTGATCATGATGGTGCAGATCGTCGTGTTCGGGATCACCGACGCGGTGAAGCTGCGCCTGCTACGCCTCGCGCTGTTCTGGCATTTCCTCGACATCGTCTGGGTCGGCATCTTCTCCGTCGTCTATCTCCAGGGTCTCGCCTGATGCGCGACGAACGCGAATACCGGCGCGAGCTGCACTCCTACGTGTTCGGCCTCGCCTCCGCCTCGCTGCTGACCGTGTTCAGCTTCGTCGTCGTCGCCGCGCACCTGTTCCCGGTGGTCACGACGCTCTGGTGCCTCGCCGCCTTCGCGATCGTCCAGGTCGTCTGCCATTTCCGCTTCTTTCTCCACATCGATCTTTCGAAGTCGAAGCGGGATGACCTCCAGCTGATCCTGTTCTCGACGTTGATCGTGATCCTGATGGTCGGGGGCACGATCTGGATCCTGAGCAACCAGAAGATGCGCATGATGTAGCGTCGCCGCGGTCGCGCCCTGGCGCTTTCCGGGGTCGGCACCAGTTCCAGCCAACCCGACGGATTGGAACCGATGACCGCACAGTTCTGGCTCTATCTCGATGCGATCCTGATGCTGGTCGGCGGCGCCGCGGTCCTGGTCGTCGGCGGCGCGCGCACGTCGAAGGAACAGGCGCACACGATCTATCACGGCATCGTTCCGATCATCGCGGCGACCGCCTACTTCGCGATGGCGGTGGGGCAGGGCAGCGTCGTGCTCCGCACCGCCGATCCCGACGGCCGCCTCTTCTACTTCGCGCGCTACGTCGACTGGTCGTTCACGACGCCGCTCCTGTTGCTGCCGCTCGCCTACACCGCGGTGCATTCGCGGCTCCGGCGCGGCGACCTGATCGCCGGCATGCTGCTCGCCGACCTCCTGATGATCGTGACCGCGTTCGCGTTCGGCGCGTCGGTGACCGTGTGGGTCAAGTGGACCTGGTATGCCGTCTCCTGCGTCGCGTTCCTCGCCGTGCTCTGGGCGATGTGGGTGCCGTTCCGCGCCGAGAACGCGTCCGAGCCAGAAGCCGTGCGGTCCGCCTACCGACGCGACGCGTCGATCCTTTCCGTGCTCTGGATCCTTTACCCGGTCATCCTGTTCGTCGATCCGGACGGCACCGGCCTCGTCGGCACCGCGACCGGCGTCGCGCTGATCGCGATCATCGATCTGCTGTCGAAGCCGGTCTACGGCTTGATCAGCATCGCCGGCATGCGACGTATCGTCGACGAGGAGCTCGCGTCCGGCGACCTCCCGAAGGCGCGCGCGCCCGCCTGAACGGCGCGGGGCGTTTGTCGGGGCGTCGGAGGCGCGACCCATGCCGAAGCCGATCTCGGACGCGGTCCGCGCGGTCGCCGAAGCCGCCGTCGATCGGATCGCGTCGGTCAACCGGCGGCGGCTGTCGCGGACGGCCACGCCGTTCGGCGCCGGCATCCACCGGCCGATGCGCTCGGAACGGACGCTCGTCGACCTCGCGGTCGCGGGCGCCATCCCCGCCACCCTGTCCGGCCGCTACCTCAAGATGGGGGCGAACCCGGTCGATCCCGCCCTCGACGGCCAGCACTGGTTCCTCGGCGACGGCATGGTCCACGGCCTCGCGATCCGCGACGGCAGGGCGCTCTGGTACCGCAACCGCTGGATCCGCTCGCGGACCGCCGCTTCGGTGCTCGGCGAGCCCGCAGCCCCCGGCCCGCGACGCGGCCGCAACGACACCGTCAACACCAACGTGATCGAGATCGGCGGCCGCGTCCACGCGCTGGTCGAGGCCGGCTCGTTCCCGGTGGAACTGTCGGACACGCTCGACCGGCAGCGCTACACGTCGTTCGGCGGAACGCTCGCCGGCTCCTTCAGCGGCCATCCGCACCGCGATCCGCGCACCGGCGAGCACCACGCGATCGCCTACGACGGCAACGTGTGGGACGTGGTGAGGCACGTCGTCGTGTCGGATGCGGGCCAGGTGATCCGCGACGTGCCGATCCCGGTCCGGCACGGTCCCTGCGTCCACGACATGGCGTTCACCGCGCGGTTCGCGATCGTGCTCGACCTGCCCGTCACCTTCTCGATGCGCGCGGTGCTCGGCGGCCACGTCTTCCCGTATCGCTGGAACCCGTCGCACCCGGCGCGCGTCGGCCTCCTGCCGCGGCGGGGCCGTGTCGCCGACATCCTCTGGTGCGACCTCGATCCGTGCTTCGTCTTCCACGTCGCCAACGCGTTCGACGACGCCGACGGCGCCGTCGTGCTCGACGTCGTCAGCTACCGGACGATGTTCAGCTCCCGGCGCGGCGACGGGCTCGACGCCGTCGGCCGGCTCGAGCGCTGGCGGATCGATCCCGCGTCACGCCGGATCGATCGGCGCGTGCTCGACGACACCGCGCAGGAATTCCCGCGCATCGACGAGCGGCGCGTCGGCGCGCGTCATCGCTACGTCTACGCGGTCGCCGTGCCGCCGGACGGCAACCCGCAGCTGTTCGGCGCGACCACCCTCTACCGGCACGACACCGAGACCGGCGACCGGCGCGAACACCGTTTCGGCGACGACCGGGTCCCGGGCGAGTTCGTCTTCGTGCCGGCGCATCCCGACGCGGCGGAAGACGAGGGCTGGCTGCTCGGCCTCGTCATCGATCGCACCGCCGAAACCACCGACTTCGTGATCCTCGACGCGCGGCGCATCGAGGCCGCGCCCGTCGCGAGCGTGCGTCTGCCGCACCGCATCCCGCCGGGCTTCCACGGCAACTGGTTCCCGGATCGCTAGCGGGAACGCGGAGGGGAGCGATCAGGCGCCTCCGGTCTTCCGTTCGGAGCGCAGCACCATCCGGCGGCCGATCTCGCCGAGGCCGGTGACGACCGCGATGCCGACGAGCATCCGGAGCCCGCCGGCCCAGTTCGCCGTTTCCGCGCCGAGCGCCCCGACGAGCGCGGTCGCGCCGCCGGCCGGGCTCACCGCCCGGAGCGCGATCTGCAGCACGGACGCGACCGCAATCGCGATCACCACCGCGAGCACGCGCGCGTCCACCAGCGGGTGACCGACCGTGAACCTCGGCGCCGAAGCCGCGAACGCGAGGAACACGCCCGCGAAGCCGCCCGCCAGGCCCGCCACCTGCCCGACGCCGATCCGGTAGGGCGTCGCGCTCGGCTCGCTCGAATCGTAGATCTGCGTGAACAGCGCCGACCCGAGGCTCGGAACCAGGATCGGTTCGCGCAAGGAGACCGCGAGAAGCGCGATCACGCCGAGCACCGTCGCCGCCGCCACGGGCTGGAGAAGCTTCGTCCTGGTCATCGCGTGGCGCTCCGGTGCGGAGCCTGAACCGCGCGCACGGCCGCCGGTTCGGTGTCCGTCCGACATCAAGGCGCCGGTCATCCGCCCGCAGCATCGGCTCCCGGCGCTCGTCGCCGGGACCGCCGATGACACCCGGAGCGTCCTTCGACCGGACGGGATCGTCCGGTCGGGACGAGGTGCTCTAGAAACCGATCGCGATCCAGGTGAACGAGGCGGCCGGCTCGTAGGCGGTCGCGACCGTGCCCGACTGCGACCGGAACACGACGCTCGACACCTGGAACCCCGACGCCGACGCGTTCGCGACACCGTAGAGCACCGGCGCGACCGCACCCGTGCCCGCCACCGACCAGCTCGCCGCGTTCGCTTCCGTCGCGCTCACGCTCAGCACCGCGTTCGGAAACGCGAGCGGGAAGCTGACCGCGTCGAGATTGCCCGTGTTGGTCACGCTCGTGCCCCACTGGATCGTGAGCCCGCTCGGCAGCTTCTGCCAGCCGCTCCGCGCGATGCTTGATCCGAACTGGAGCTGCGGCAGCTTGTAGGCGAGGAACGGCGCGATGCCCGGCACCGCGATGTTGTTCGCGTTGATCGTCGTCTGCCCGGCGCTGACGGTGACCACCGCGACGGCGACGTAGCCCGGATCCACGGCCGGCGTCGCCTGGGTGCCGGTGTTGCCCGCCGCGCCCGCCTTCAGTTCGAGCGCCACCGTCTGCAGCCGCTGCGTGTTCTGCGAGCTGCCGTTGTTCGCCGCCCCGGCGAAGGCCTGCGACGGGTTGGCCGCGTTGTAGTACGGCAGCACGACCGGCGCCGCGTCCTCCTCGAGAAAGGCCGCCTCGATCAGGTAGTTCACCGACTGCCCCGACACGTTGGGCGCCGTCAGCGTGAAGCTCGTGCCGGTCTCGAGGATCCCCATCTTCACGAGGTTCGCGGTGTCCGGCGCGAGCGAGCCGTACGGGGTCGCGTCGACCTCCGACAGCACGGTGATCGAGCCCGGACCCACCGTCACCGCGAGCGACGCCGGCACCGTCGGCGAGCAGGTGAACCCGTCGATCACCGGCGTCGATCCGAGGCAGGCCTGGGCGAGAAAGCCGAGACCCTTCATCACGCCGCGCTGCACGTTCAGCAGGTCGGTGTCGAGCGGGATCGCGCCCGGGTAGATGATCATCCGGTCCATCGACGGTGCTCCGATCCGCAGTCGTTCTGGGATCGGATCGTTCTGGAAGTGGCTCTACCCGGTGTCAAACCCGGCCGGTGCCTCGCGGCGCCGACGACCTACGCCGCCGGCCAGCGCACCCGGACGTCGGCATGCACGCCCGACGACGCGATCAATCGCGCGTTCGGTGCGTCGGTCGCCTCGATCCACGCCCGCGCCGCTTCCGCCGTCCGTCCGAACGCGACGTGTCGCGCCAGCAGCCACGCGTCCCGCTCGGTTTCCTCCGTGTCGAGGAACCAAGTCTCGTCGACCAGCGTCCGCACCGGCGCCCACGGTCCGTCGAGCAGCAGGTAGTTGCCTTCCGTCACCACGAGCGGCACGCCGGGCGCGACCGCGATCGCGCCCGCCACCGGCTCCTCAATCTCGCGCCGGAACGCCGGCGCGTACACCGTCTCGTCGCCCGAGGCGCGGATCCGCCGGAGCAGCGCGACGAAGCCCGCCGCGTCGAACGTGTCGGGCGCCCCCTTCCGCGCCGCGCGCCCGAGCCGCTCGAGCTCCGCCTGCGCGAGGTGGAACCCGTCCATCGCCACGACGCACGCCAGTCCGCCGAGGCGCTCGACGACCGCGGCGGCGAGGGTGGACTTGCCCGCGCCGGGAGGCCCCGCGATGCCGAGCACGACGCGTCGTTGGCTCCCCGCC
>CAXUBA010000139.1:0-7747 GCA_964249205.1 uncultured Acetobacteraceae bacterium
GAACCGCTCGAGCGCGGCGTCGCTCGCGAGGAGCGCCGCGAGATCCCGGCGCGTCTCGCCGCCGCCCGGCTCGACCGTGAAGCGTTCCCAGCCGGCGATCTCCGTACGGTCCGTGAAGATCATCCCGTCGCCGGGGCTCGCCGTCAGCAGCGCGCCGTCCACGTGCCGGAGCGCGACCGACGGCGGGTTCGTGCCGGCGACGAGGCGCACGGGAAGGAACGGCGCCTCGGGGTCGCCCGCGCGCAGCCGGAGCGTCGCGCCATCCGTCCGCGCGAGCAGCGCCGCGTCCGGACCGACCGGAAGCGCGACCACAAGGCGTCCGTCGCGTGCGCCCGCATCGTGCCGCAGCGTCAGGGTCGGCGGATCGACGACGAGCACGGTTCCGTGCGCCGTCCGGACCACGTGGGTCGTCGCGCTCATGGGCCGACCATCGCACGCCGCCCCCGGGCACGAAAACGGCACCCGCGCCGCCTCGCTACCGCCAGGCGTCCGGTTGCGGTAAGCACCGTCAGGATCCCGCGTCGGTTCGCCGGACCGGAGGCCGAGAAACGAAGTGCAGCCACACGCCCAGCCGGAACCGCGATTGGCGTCGACCGGTATCAGCGGTCTCGACGACGTCCTGAACGGCGGCCTGACGCCGGACCGGCTCTACCTCGTCGAGGGCACGCCCGGCACCGGCAAGACGACGCTCGGCCTCGGCTTCCTCCTGGCCGGCGTCCCTGTCGGCGAGGCCGGCCTCTACATCACGCTCGCCGAAACCGAGACCGAGCTCCGCGCCGTCGGCCTCACCCACGGACTGTCGCTCGATCCCATCACGATCTTCGAAATGGCGCCCGCCGAAGGTCTCGCCGAGGACCAGGAGCAGACGCTGCTGCATCCGAGCGAGGTCGAGCTCGGCGAAACAATCCGGGCCGTGATGGCAAGGGTGGAAGCTGTGCGTCCGGCCCGGGTCGTCATCGACAGCCTGTCCGAGCTGCGGCTGCTCGCCCAGAGCCCGATCCGCTACCGGCGCCAGATCCTCGCGCTCAAGCATTTCTTCTCGCGGCGGAACTGCACGGTGCTCCTGCTCGACGACAAGGGCGCGTCGGGCAGCGACCTCCAGCTGCACAGCATCGCCCACGGCGTCATCTCGCTCGAGCAGACGCTGTCCGGCTTCGGCGCCCAGCGCCGGCGCATGCACGTCGTCAAGATGCGCGGGGTCCACTTCCGCGGCGGCTACCACGATTTCGCGATCGTCCACGGCGGCCTCGCGGTCTATCCCCGGCTGGTCGCCGCCGAGCACGGCCGCCGCTACGACGAGGATGCGGTCTCGACCGGGTCGGCCGAGCTCGACGCGTTGCTCGGCGGCGGCCTCGCGCCGGGCACCGCGACGCTGCTCGCCGGACCGGCCGGCGTCGGCAAGACGACCGCGACCGTGCAGTGCGTCCTGGCCGCGCTCGAGCGCGGCCAGCGCGCCGTCTACTTCCTGTTCGACGAACGGCTGCCGACCCTGCTCAGGCGGTCCGCCGCGCTCGGCATGGACCTCCAGCCCTTCCTCGACAGCGGCCGGCTGACCCTCCGGACGATCGACCCGGCCGAACTGGCGCCGGGCGAGTTCGCCGGCGCCGTGCGCGAGGCGGTCGAGCGCGCCGAAAACGCGCTCGTCGTGATCGACAGCCTGAACGCCTATCTCCAGTCGATGCCGAACGAGCAGTTCCTCGTGCTCCAGATGCACGAGCTGCTGACCTATCTCGGGCAGCAGGGGGTCGTGACCCTCCTGATCCTCGGCCTCCACGGCGTCATGGGCGACGTCCGTTCCGACGTGGACCTCAGCTACCTCGCCGACACCGTGCTCCAGCTTCGCTACTTCGAGGCCTACGGCGAGGTCCGGCAGGCGATCTCGGTCATCAAGACACGCACGGCACGCCACGAGCGGACCATCCGGGAGTTCCGCATCGAGGCGCACGGCCTGACCTTCGGGCCACCGCTCCGCGAGTTCCAGGGGATCCTCACCGGCGTGCCGACCTTTTCCGGCGAAGGAAAGACGCTGATCGCGGGCAGCCTCGGAACCGGTCCACACGAAGCGGGCTAGGTGGAACACCGGGTCCTCATCCTGGCGCCGCGCGGTCGCGACGCGCCCGTGGCCGCAGCACTCCTGCACCGGAGCGGCATCGCGGCCGAGATCTGCGCCGACCTGGCCGCGCTGATCGAGGCGCTCGCGTCCGGCGCCGGCGCCGTCCTGATCACCGAGGAGGCGCTGGCGTCCGGCGACCGCGCGGCGCTGACCGACTGGGTGGTGGCGCAGCCGACCTGGTCCGACCTGACCTTCGTCGTCCTCAGCAACGGCGACCGCGGCCCCCGCTCGCCGCTCTCCACCGACCGGCTCGGCGATCTCGGCAACATCGTGCTGCTCGAGCGTCCGCTCCATGCCGAGGCGCTGCTCGGCGCCGTGCGTTCGGCGCTCACCGCCAGGCGCCGGCAGTACGAGGTCCGCGCATCCGCCGAAACGCTTGAGCTTGCGGTCCGGCAACGCACGCGCGAGCTCGAAGCCGCGCGGCAGAGCCTCGAGATCGCGCTGGACGCCGCCGGCATGGGCAGCTGGGACGTCGATCTGGCGAGCGGGGAAACCCGCCGCACCCCGCGGCACGACGAGATCTTCGGCTACGGCGCGCTGCAGCCGAGCTGGACGGTCGACCGGTTCCTGTTCCATGTCGACCCGGCGGACCGCGCGCGGGTGTCCGACGCGTTCGCCCGCGCGCGCGCCGAGGGTTCGCTCGACGTCGAATGCGCCATCGTCGACGCGCAGGGACGCCGCCGGTCGATCAGCACCAGGGGACGCGTCGGCTACGACGACCGGGGCACGCCGATCCGGATGAGCGGCGTCATCTCCGACATCACCGCGCGGAAGGCGGCCGACGAGCAGCTTGCGCAGGCGCAGAAGATGGAGGCGATCGGCCAGCTGACGGGCGGCGTCGCGCATGACTTCAACAACCTGCTCACCCCGATCGTCGGCAGCCTCGACCTGCTTCGCCGGCGTCTCGCGGGCGACGAGCGGTCGCAGAAGCTGCTGGAAGGCGGCCTTGCCGCCGCCGAACGCGCCGCGACCCTCACCCACCGTCTGCTGGCGTTCGCCCGACGTCAGGCCCTGCAGCCGAAGGCGGTCGACGTCGGCGCGCTGATCGACGGGATCGTCGATCTGATCCGGCGTTCGCTCGGCCCGACGATCGAGATCGCGCTCGACGTGCCGCGCCACCTCCCGGCCGCGCGCGTGGACCCGAACCAGCTCGAACTCGCGCTGCTGAACCTCGCGATCAACGCGCGCGACGCGATGCCGAGCGGCGGCCGGCTGCGGATCGCCGCCGACGCGACGGTCGCCCCGGCCGGCGTCCGGAACGACACGGGGGTCGCGCCCGGCCGCTACGTCCGGATCGTGGCGACCGACACCGGCGTCGGCATGGACCGGGCGACGCTCGCGCGCGCGACCGAACCGTTCTTCTCGACCAAGGGGGTCGGCAAGGGCACCGGCCTCGGCCTTTCGATGGTGCACGGTCTCGCCGCGCAGTCCGGCGGCACGCTGACCCTCGAAAGCGAGCCCGGCCGCGGCACCACGATCGGGCTGTGGCTGCCCGCGACGGAGGAAGTGCCGGCCGGCGCGGCCGACAGTGCGGCGGAGCCGGCGCGCGCGCCCGAACGTGCGGATCCTGCTCGTCGACGACGAGGAGCTCGTCCGGACGGCGACCGCCGACATGCTCCGCGATCTCGGCTACGAGGTCGTCGAGGCGGGATCCGGCCGGCAGGCGCTGCAGGCGCTTCGATCGGGGACGGAGCCGGACGCGATCGTCACCGACTACCTCATGCCGGGCATGAACGGCGCCGCCCTGATCGCCGACCTCCGCGCGTCCGGCCACCGGTGCCCGACGCTGCTGATCACCGGCTACGCCGCGGCCGGCGAGGACGTGCCGGCCGACATCCCCCGCCTCGCCAAGCCCTTCCGCCAGGTCGATCTCGCGTCCCGGCTCGACGAGCTCCTCAGGATCGACCGGAGCGCGCGGTCGCGTCTCCGCGCGGTCGACTGAGCAGGCGGCCTCCACCGCCGGGTCTCAGTCCCCGGCAGGAAGCCGCCCGAGGCGGTCCCGCCACGCGAAATGCGCCTCGCCGGCGAGCGGCAGCACGCCGTCGCACGGCTCCTCCTCGAGGGTGTTCGCGACCAGGGCGAACGGGTCCGCGCCTTCCCGCACCGTGAGCGCGATCGCCATCGCCTGACGGCCC
The DNA here is from genome assembly GCA_964249205.1 of uncultured Acetobacteraceae bacterium. Taxonomy (GTDB): domain Bacteria; phylum Pseudomonadota; class Alphaproteobacteria; order Acetobacterales; family Acetobacteraceae; genus CAXTPV01. The sequence continues at coordinate 4,249 of CAXUBA010000139.1, forward strand.
ATGGGCCGGCCGCCGTCCGCGAAGACGGCGGCGAACGGATGGTCGGCCCGAAACCCTGTGTCGTCGGAGCCCGCGTCCGCGCCGACGCCCATGCTCATATCCACGCCTGTACCCTTCCGCCTCGTCGCGCCCGTCATAGACCCACGTTCCATCGCGCCGGTGCGACATTCCTGTGACGGTTCGAAGGACCCTCGCGACGGAACGCACCCCCGCCGCAGGCATCAAAGATGACACTCCTAACGCTCCGCGGCAATCGCGTTTAGCGCACGCCGACAGCCTCGGCACGGCTGCCCCGACACCCCGCGACGCACGCGGCGGCCGCCGGACGGGCGCTTGACGCCGCCTGCCTCAGCTTTGACACGGTGCACAACGACGTTGCGACAGCGCGCGCCCGAGTGTTACATCTTTATGACACCTGTCCGAGGCACTCGCATTGAAGTCGGTCGCGGTCATTCTCGCTGGCGGATTGGGACTGAGATCCGGGTTCTCCCGGCCCAAGCAGATCGTCAAGCTCGGCGGTCGCCCGGTCATCGCGCACACGCTGCAGCAATTCCAAAGTCACCCCGACATCGCCGAAATTGCCGTCGTCCTGAACAAGGACTGCCTCCACGAGGTTGAAAGCCTCGTGATGCGCGAACGCTTCACGAAGGTCCGCAAGCTCCTCCTCGGCGGAACCGAACGGTACCAGTCCTCGCTGGCGGCGATCTGCGCCTACGAGGAGGAAGCCGAAGCCGACGACATCCGCCTCCTGTTCCACGACGCCGTGCGCCCCTTCGTCAGCCACCGGATCATCTCCGACGTGCTGGGCGCGCTCGAGAACTACGGCTCGGTCGACACCGCGACCCCCGCGGTCGACACCGTCATCCGGGTCGATGCCGCCACCAACACGATCGAGGACGTGCCCGACCGCAGCCTGCTGCGGCTCGGTCAGACGCCGCAGGGCTTTCACTATCGCGTCATCAAGGAAGCCTACGACCGCGCGCTCGCCGACGTGAACTTCAAGACCACGGACGATTGCGGCGTCGTTCTCCGATACGCCCCGCAATACAAGACCGTCGTCGTCGACGGCGAGCCGTCTAACCGGAAACTAACCTACTCCGACGACCTGCTCGTCATGGACAAGCTGCTGCAGACGAACGCCGGCCGGAACCTGCGCGAAGGCGGCGAGGCGATCGCGCTGTCCACGCTGAAGGACCGCACCGTCATCGTCTTCGGCGGCACGAGCGGCATCGGCGCCTCGATCAGCCGCATGGCGACCGGCTTCGGCGCCAACGTCGTGAGCATCGGACGCTCCTCCGGCGTCGACATCACCCGCTCGGACGATGTGCGCCGGCTTCTCGCCGAGACCGCGGAAACCTACGGCCGCGTCGATGCCGTCGTGAACACCGCCGGCATCCTGTCGCGCCAGCCGCTCGCCAACATGTCGGCCGACGAGATCGACAACGACATCCGCACCAACTTCCTCGGCCCCGTCACCATCGCCAGCATCAGCCACGAATTCCTTCGGCGGACCCGCGGCCACCTGCTGTTCTTCTCGTCGAGCAGCTACACCTACGGCCGCGCCTTCTATTCGACCTACAGCGCGTCGAAGGCCGCGGTCGTCAACCTGACCCAGGCGCTCGCCGATGAGTGGAACGACGACGGCATCAAGGTGAACTGCGTCAACCCGGCCCGCGCGAAGACGCCGATGCGCACGAAGGCGTTCGGCATCGAGCCCGAAGGCAGCTTGCTTGATCCCGACGAGATCGCGACGAAATCGCTCAACATCCTGACCGGCGACACGTCCGGCCACATCTACGACATCGTGCGGCACTGACCGTGGGGCGGCTCGCGAACTGGCTCGGCCGCACCCGGTCGGGCCTCCAGTACATGACCCTCGTCCCGCTCTCCGCGGTCGTTCCGCGCCGGAACGACTTCTGGTTGTTCGGGCACCGCGACGGCGTCTTCGGCGGCAACAGCCGCGGCCTCTTCCTGTGGCTCTCGATCCACCGTCCCGACATCCGGGCGGTCTGGATCGGCGACAGCGACCAGGTCATCCGCACACTCCGCGAGAACGGCTTCGAAGCCGTCCGTCGCCGCTCGGCCGCCGGCTTGCTTGCGACGCTTCGTGCACGCGTCTTCGTGTTCTGCCACGGCCTGCCGGACGTCAGCTCCCGCCTGAGCGGCGGCGCCTTCCTCGCCAATCTTTGGCACGGCGTCGGGATCAAGGCGACGATGTTCGGCGACCACACCGGTCCGATGGCGAAGTTCCATCGCAAATGGTCCGGCACGGCGCTCGGACGCATGATGTACTACGAGCACCTGAAGCGCCCCGACATCCTCGCCTCGACCTCCGACTTCATGCAGGACCACTTCGCGCGCCAGTTCGCGATGTCGCCCGAACGCTGCCCGCAACTCGGCTACCCGCGCCTCGACCCTCTCGCCGACCCCGCCCTGAAAACCCTGTCGGACCGCATCGACCGCTCGGCCGGCTTCACCTTCAATCCCGATCGCCGCGCGAAGGTCACCGTCTACGCGCCGACCTGGCGCGACACCGGCCGCCCCTTCCTCCAGGCGGCGTTGCCCGACCTCCGGCGCCTGTCCGACGCGCTCCGGAAAACCGACGCCGTCCTCTACGTGAAGACGCATCCGTGGTCGTCGGACAAGCTCCCGACGACGTTCGACAACATCCTCGTCTGGCCCGCCGCGATCGACGTCTTCGCCTATCTTGACGACATCGACGCGTTCGTCACCGACTACTCCTCGCTCTACTACGACTACATTTTCCGCAAGACCGCCGGCGCCGTCCTTTACACGTTCGACATCGCCGAATACGAGGCGACCGACCGGCAGATCCTCTACCCGTTCCGGGACAATACCGCCGGTCTCACGGTCTCGACCTTCGTCGCGCTGTGCGACGCCGTGGCGAGCGGCGAGGTCTACGCCGACCGCGACGACGCGCGGGCGGCGATCGAGCGGCTTCGTGCCAAGTTCTGGGGCGGGTCGGGGCCGGTCGCCTCGTCCGACATCGTCGCCTTCATCGAGGACCGGACCCGCTCGCGTCGAACAACGCGCACGCGAACCCGACGCGCCGCCCGGACACTGCACGCGGCATGACGGTTGCCGACCGGCACCGCGACACCGTCCCTGTCCTGATCCTCAACTACAACGGCTGGGACGACACCTTCGCGAACATCGCGATGATGACGCCCTACCTGCCGGACCTCTGGCTGGTCGACAACGGATCGGCCGAGGACCGGACCGACGAGGCGAGGCGCCGCTTTCCGTCGCTCCGCGTGCTCCGCAACCCGACCAACCTCGGCTGGGCCCGCGGCTACAACCGGGCGTTGCGCCAGGTCGCCGAAGACGGTCACGCCCACGCCTTTCTGCTCAACAGCGACGCGGTCGCCGCGCCGGGCGCCATCGAACGCGCGGTCGCCGCGTTCCGCGACGACGTCGCCGCCGTCGGCAGCGTCATCCTCTCCGCGGACGGCGGCATCAACTTCGCCGGCGAATACTT
>CAXUBA010000140.1:0-7705 GCA_964249205.1 uncultured Acetobacteraceae bacterium
CTCGCGGTCGCGCTCCGCTCGGCGCTGCTCGGCGGGCGGCCCGGTACGCGCCTCGTCTGCCTCACCGCGGCACTCGGCTGCCACCTCGTGCAGCGACGCCGCTCCGGCGACAGGGATCGCGCGCCGTGATAGCCCTGCCACCGGACGGGAGAACCAGACGATGACGACGACGACGACGCGGCCGTTCGGCCGCACGGGCTGGGCCGTGTCGCCGATCGGCTTCGGCGCCTGGGCGATCGGCGGATCCTGGGGCGACGTCTCCGACGACGATGCCAAGGCGGCGCTTCGGCCGGCGCTCGATGCCGGTTGCGACCTCATCGACACGGCGCACGTCTACGGCGACGGCCGTTCGGAGCGTCTGATCCGCGAGGTCCTCGCCGGGCGCGAGGGCGCGCGGCCGCTGGTCGCGACGAAGGCAGGGCGGCGGCTCGACCCGCATGTCGCCGGCGGCTACACGCGCGCCAACCTCGAGCGCTTCATCGACCGCAGCCTCGGCAATCTCGGCGTCGAGCGGCTCGACCTCGTGCAGCTCCATTGTCCGCCTGCCGCGGTCTACGAGACGGGCCACGAGGCCTTCGGCGCGATGGACGCGCTCGTCGCGGAGGGCAAGATCCGGTTCTGGGGCGTGTCCGTCGAGACGATCGACGAGGCCATGGCCGCGATCCGCCACCCGACGGTGAGCTCGGTCCAGATCATCTACAACCTGTTCCGCCAGCGGCCGGCCGAGACCTTCTTCCGGGTGGCCGCCGCCGAACGCGTCGCCGTGATCGTCCGCGTGCCGCTCGCGAGCGGAATGCTGACCGGCAAATTCGGGCCGGACCACGTGTTCGCGGCGGACGACCACCGCAACTTCAACCGGCACGGCGAGGCGTTCGACGTCGGCGAGACGTTCTCGGGCGTGCCCTACGAGGTCGCGCTCGGGGCGGTCGAGGAGCTCCGCCCGCTCGTGCCGGCCGGCACGACGATGGCGCAGTTCGCGCTCCGCTGGATCCTGATGGAGGACGCGGTGTCGGTGGTGATCCCCGGCGCGCGGCACGGCGACCAGGCGCGCGCGAACGGCGCGGCCGGCCTCCTGCCGCCGATCCCGCCGGACGCGATGGAACGGGCACGCGCGATCTACGCGCGGCTGATCGCGCCGCACGTGCACGGACGCTGGTAGGACCGCTTGACGGTCTACGAAGCGGAGACGAACCGCTGCGACGGCATGACCTATCGGCGAAGTGGCCGCTCGGGTCTCGACCTTCCGGCGATCGCGCTCGGCTTGTGGCAGAACTTCGGCGGCATCGATCGCGCCGAAACCGGGCGCGCGATCGTCCGACGCGCGTTCGACCGCGGCGTGACGCACTTCGATCTCGCGAACAACTACGGTCCGCCCTATGGATCGGCCGAGGAGAACTTCGGCGCGATCATGGCGGCGGATCTTCGACCCTATCGCGACGAGCTCGTGATCTCGACCAAGGCCGGCTACGACATGTGGCCAGGCCCCTACGGGAACTGGGGTTCGCGGAAGTATCTCGTCGCTTCGCTCGACGCGAGCCTGCGTCGGATGGGCCTCGACCACGTCGACATCTTCTACCATCCCCGGCCGGATCCGCGCACGCCGCTCGCCGAAACGATGGGAGCGCTCGCCGACATCGTCCGCGCGGGCAAGGCGCTCTATGTCGGGTTCTCGAACTACGAACCCGAGCGGACGGCGGCGGGAGAGGCCCTGCTGCGCGCACAGGGCGTCCACTGCCTCGTACACCAGCCGCGCTACTCGATGCTCGATCGTCGCATCGAGACCGGATTGCTGCCGACCCTCCGCACACTCGGGATCGGTTGCGCCGTGTTCTCGCCCCTCGCGCAAGGATTGCTGTCGGGCAAGTATCTCGACGGGATCCCGGATGATGCGCGGGCCGCGCGCGGTCGCACGCTGCGACCCGACCAGTTGTCCGACGAGATGCGCGACCGGTTGCGGGCGCTGAACGGGATCGCGGTCGCGCGCGGCGAGACGCTCGCGCGCATGGCGATCGCTTGGGTGCTGCGCGACGCGGCGGTGACGACGGCGATCGTCGGCGCGCGCTCGGTCGAGCAGCTCGACGACACGCTGGCGGCCCTCGGCTCGCCACCGTTCGACGCCGAAACGCTCGCCCGGATCGATGCGCTGGCGCCGGTGGGTGCCTAGACTACGCCGGCTCGAGAATGTGCACAGCGCGCGACGCGATCATCTCGCGGACCCGGGCGCTGTAGGCCGCCATGTGGGAGGAGGCCGCGTGCGCCGCGAGCGTTTCCGGGCTCGACCATTTCTCGATCACGACGAAGCTTTCCGGGCCGAACAACGGGCTGCCGTCCGGGGCGCTGCCGGCATCGATCGCGGGGGCATATTCGATGCAACCTTCTTCCGCATGAACGAGCGGCATGTTCTCGCGGAACGCGGCGAGCACCGTGTCGCGCAGACCCGGCTTCGTGGTGATGATGGCGAGGACGTGGATCATCGGTCTTGTGCCCGTTCCTGTTTGCCGCCCGCGACGCGCGACAGGCGCGTGCCCGACCGTCCGGCGACGGCGGCGCGGCCGATCATGCGGACCGCCGGCGTCGCGGTCCAGATCGGGGCGCGCTTCGAAGGCACTGGCGCTGCGGCGCGCGCCGGGCGACGGATCTCAGCCGCGTCGCGGCACCCGGAACGGCAGCATCGCCTGGGTCGAGAGTGCGGCGAAGCGGCCGAGATCAAGCGTCTCGTGCATCGCGGTCGCGTCCTCGCCGCCGATCCGGGTGCGGATCAGAGAGCGCGCGTAGAAGGGGCTGTCCTGGAAGGTCGAGACCACGCGCGCTGCACCGCCGGCATCGGTCCGCGGCGAGCGCGAGACGCACCAGCGCGTGGGCGAGAGGGTCGCGCGCGCCGGGAGCTCGAGCGGCGAAACGCCGCCCGTCGCGTCGACCTCGATCGCGAGCGGTCGCTCGGCGCCGTCGGCGAGCACGCGGTCGTAGACGATCGCGGTTCGGTCGCCGATCGGGGCGCGGCACCAGTTCCAGCGGCGGAAGGCGCGCTCGAGCGGTTCGTCGCCGCAGTTGCTGTCGAGGTAGCCGTGGCCGCGCCAGCGGAGGCCGGGCGTAACGAACCGCACCTCGACGGCGGCGCGCGGCGCCACGGGCATCCAGCGGTGGCGCCCCGCCGGGTCGAGCGCGAACGCGGCACCGGTTAATGCGACCGGCGTCACGCGGACCTCGCCCTCGACGCGGCGCGGGATCGGACAGCCACGCTCGCGGATCCGGAAGACCAGCGCGTCGCCGTCGCGTCGGACGACGCTCGGGCCGATCACGAACGCGTCCGAGGTCCGGACGACCTGCCGGGTGCCGCGCTCGGTCATCGTCCAGCGACGGGTGCCGCCGTAGAGCGACACGTTGAGCGCGCAATGGTTCTCCGCGCGTGCCGCGCGGTCGCGTCGCCGCGCCGCGACGTACCAGGGCGAGAACACGCTGCCGACGAAGGCGATCAGCGTCAGTCCGTGGGCGCCGTCGGCGGACAGCGCGTCGACGTACCACCAGAGATAGCCGCCGTCCGGAACCGCGGTGTCGAACGGCGGAGATCCGCCGCGATCGCCGAGGCCGCGAGGCGGCCCGACAGCGTCGCCATCGGGACACCCGGCCCCGGATGCACGCCTCCCCCTGCCAGGTAGAGCCCCTCGATCGCCGAGCGGCTGCCCGGCCGGCGGAACGACGACGCCCAGCCCCGGAGCGCCGTCCCGTAGAGCGCGCCTCCCGTCGCCGGAAACAGGGTTTCCCATTCGCGCGGGCCGGTCCGGAGACCCGGTCCCTCCGTCCGGCTGAGCTGAAGCCCGTTCAGGCGAAGACGGGCCGACATCGCCTTCTCGCATTCGTCGAGTTCCTCCTTGCCGAACCGCCCGCCGTCGTCGCCGCAAGCCGGCGCATTGACGAGCGCCAGGATCCGTTCCGGACCGTCGGGCGCGGGGTCGCCGTCGGTGCGGTCCTCCGCGCAGAGATAGACGGTCGGCGCGCGCGGCGCGCGGCCTCGCCGCCGGAGGTCCTCGAACTCGGCGCGTGCGTCCGTCGCGAACACGACGTTGTGCCGAAGCAGCGCCGGCCCCTCGACGATCGCCCGCATCGTCCAGGTGACCGCCGACAGCGAGCGCGCGGCCGCCGAGCGCGTCGACGCGGCCTCACGGGCCGCCGTGCCGAGCAGGCCGCGGGCGAGCGCATCGGTGTCCGCGCCGGAAAGAACCGCGTCGGCGGCGACGAAGTCGCCGTCCGCGAGGATGACGCCGCGCGCCCGGCCGCGCTCGATCGCGATGCGGTGAACCGCGGTTCCGAACCGGAAGGTCGCACCGAGTTCGGCCGCGCGCGCCGCCATCGCGGCCGCGAGATGGCGCATGCCGCCGTCCACCGTCCACACCCCGTTCAGCTCCACGGCGGCGATCAGCGCGAGCGTCGCCGGCGCCTCGTAAGGCGAGGAGCCGCAATAGGTTGCATAGCGTCCGAACAGTTGACGGAGCCGCCCGTCCCGGAACTGCCCCCGGAGAAAGCCGGCGAGCGTCCCGAACGGCGCGATCCGGGCGAGCGCGCGCGGGCCGGCCGCCCGGACGAGGTGCGGCAGCGTGGGCTTCGGCGCACGCATGAACGGACCGTCGAGCGTGCGGCGGATCGCCTCGGCCCGGCGGCGGAACGCGTCGTAGCGGCGCGCCTCGTCCGCGCCGGCGAGATCGCCGATCGCGTCCCGCGTCCGAGCGGGATCGGCATGGAGGTCGAGCGAGGATCCGTCGGCCCAGAAATGCCGAGCGAGGCGTCCGGCGGGACGAAGCGTCACGCGGTCGGCGAGCGACGCGCCGCTGTCGCTGAACAGCGTCTCGAACACGTCCGCCATCGTCAGCACCGTCGGGCCGGCGTCCATCAGCGTCGCGGGATCGTCGCCCGTGGCGACCGCGCGCATCTTGCCGCCCGGAGCCGGCGCGCGCTCGAACACGGTAACGCGGTGGCCGCTCCGCGCAAGGTCAATCGCCGCCGCGAGACCGCCCATGCCGGCGCCGATTACCGCGACTCGCGGATCGACGCCGGAGGACGCTGCGGAACGATTGACGGCTGTGTCATACATGGTTGACACTTCTACACGACAGGCCAGCCTGACACAGGGGCAAGCGCCTCGGAGTTCGCGGCATGACGTCTCCTTTCGACCGGACGGAGCTTGGTCTCGCGCAGATCCTCGCACGGGCGACCGGCGCCGACGCGCCGCCGGCGCTTGCCGAGGCGATCCGCCATGCCGTGTTCCCGGGCGGCGCCAGGGTTCGGCCGCTGCTCTGCCTCGCGGTCGCCGCTGCGTGCGGAGCGTCCGACGGGGCGGCGCTCCAGCCGGCCCTCGCGGTCGAGCTCCTGCACTGCGCGTCGCTCGTGCACGACGATCTTCGTTGCTTCGACGACGCGCCGTTGCGGCGCGGCCGGCCCTCGGTCCAGGCGCGGTTCGGCGAGGCGCTGGCGGTGCTCGCCGGCGACGCGCTGATCGTGCTCGCCTTTGAGGCCGTCGCGGCGACCACGGCACCCGGACGCATGGTGGCGCTGCTGGCCCGCGCCGCCGGGTCGCCGCACGGTCTGGTGGCCGGCCAGGCCTGGGAAAGCGAGGGAGCGCACGTGCCGCTCGGCGTCTACCAGCGTGCGAAAACGGCGTCGCTCTTCGCGGCCGCGGCCGAACTCGGCGCGCTCGCCGCCGGCGATGGCGAGAGGCTCGCGCGCTGGCGCCTGGTCGGGATCCGGCTTGGCGAGGCCTATCAGGTCGCGGACGACATCCGCGACGTGCTGCTGCCGGAAGCGGTGCTCGGCAAGCCGGGCGGCCGCGACCGTCTGCTCGGCCGACCGAACGCGCTGATCCGCGAGGGATTCGATGCGGCGAGGGCACGGCTCGAGGGGCTCGTGTCGGACGCCGTCGCGGCCATTCCGCCCTGCCGCGGCGAGGCGGATCTCCGCCTGCTGATCGAAGCCCAGCTGCACCGCCTGCTGCCGGACGACCTCATCGCGCTTGCCGCGTGAGCCTTGTCGACCGGTGGATCGCGGACGCCGGCGCGCGGCTGGTCGCGAGCCCGCGTTTTCGGCGGATCGCCACCGCGTTTCCGCCGACACGGCCGATCGCACGCCGCCGGGCCGCCGCTCTGTTCGATCTCGCGACGGGTTTCGTCCACTCCCAGATCCTCGTCGCCGCCTGCCGCCTCGGATTGCCCGCGCTCCTGCTCGCGACACCCGGCGACGCGCGGTCGCTCGCCGGCCCGCTCGGTCTCACGGAGGACAATGCGCGCCGTCTGCTCGATGCGTCGGCGTCGCTCGGGATCGCGCGGCGGCGGCCTGACGGCACGTATCGGATCGGCGCGCTGGGCGCGTCGCTGATCGGGCAGGACGGCGTGCTTGCGATGGTCGAGCACCACGCGCTCCTTTACGAGGATCTGCGCGACCCGGTGGCGCTGTTGCGCGGCAAGGCGGCGGCGACGAACCTTGGCGGCTTCTGGCCCTACGCGGCGCGCGACGCCGTCTCGCCCGCGGCGGCCGCGGCCTATTCGGACCTCATGGCGCGGTCGCAACGGATGGTGGCCGACGAGGTGCTCGGATCGTGGCGGATCGCGCGGTCGCGCGTCGTGCTCGACGTCGGCGGCGGCGACGGGACGTTCCTCGTCCGCGCGGCGGCGCGAGCACGTCGGGCCAGACTGGTGCTGTTCGATCTGCCGGCGGTCGCATCACTGGCCCGGGTGCGCTTCCGCAACGAGCGACTCGGGAACCGGGCGGTCGCGATCGACGGAGATTTCCGGCACGACGACCTCCCGACGGGCGCCGACCTCGTTACCCTGATCCGCGTGCTGCACGACCACGACGACGACACCGTGCGCGTCCTGCTCCGCCGGGTGCGGGCAGCACTCGCGCCAGGCGGCACGCTGCTGGTTTCGGAACCGATGCGGGACACGCCGGGCGCCCACGCGATGGGGGACGCCTACTTCGGCTTCTACCTGCTGGCGATGGGTCGGGGGCGGCCGCGAAGTGCGTCGGAACTCGATCGTCTGCTCGCCGAGGCCGGCTTCGAGAAACGAATCCTGCTCCGCGGTCGGGTGCCCCTGCTCGCCCGCACGATTGCCGCCCGATGAGTGTCCATTTCTATTGTCACCTCAAAGTGTCGTGCTAGATTGACACCCTGGGATGGGGCCAAGGGTATGGAGCAGGGCGGGCCTTCGAACGCCGTGATCTTCGCCGAACCGGGCACGGTGCGGCTCGACACGCTCGAACTCGCGGCGCCCGGCCCCGCCGATGTCGTTGTCGACGTGGACTGGAGCGGGATCAGCACCGGCACCGAACGGCTGCTGTGGTCCGGGCGCATGCCGCCCTTTCCGGGCCTCGCCTACCCCCTGGTGCCCGGGTACGAATCGGTTGGGCGCGTGATCGACGCCGGACCATCGTCCGGGCGCCGGATCGGAGAAACCGTGTTCGTGCCGGGAGCCCGCTGCTTTCCCGGCATCAGCAGCCTGTTCGGTGCCACAGCATCCCGACTCGTGACGAGCGGCGACCGGGCGGTCCCGGTCGACCGGGCGCTCGGGGCGGATGCCGTCCTGTTCGCGCTCGCCGCGACCGCACACCACGCCGTCGTCGGCGCGCCGCCCGAACTAGTCGTCGGCAACGGCGTGCTCGGTCGCCTCGAGGCCCGCGTCGCCGTGTCGCGCGGGCACGCGCCGCCGCCCCGCAGGGC
>CAXUBA010000141.1:0-448 GCA_964249205.1 uncultured Acetobacteraceae bacterium
GTCGCGCACCGCGAACCTCGCCGACACGATCGCCTTGCCGCACCTGCCGCGCTGGACCGGGCGCTCGGGTCTCGTTCCGCTCCGCCGGCAACGCCTGGCGGCGCTCGACGCCATCCGGCGGCTCCGCATCGCGTGCCGCGGCCCGGACGACCGGCTTGCCTTCCTATCGGGCGGCAACCAGCAGAAAGTGGTGCTCGGCCGGTGGACGGCGATGCCGGCGCGCGTGCTGCTGCTCGACGAGCCGTTCGCCGGGGTCGACGTCCGCGCACGCGCCGATCTCGTCGCCGCGCTGCGCCTGCTCGGGCCCGATACGGCGGTCCTGCTCGCCACCGAGGAGTGGGCGCACGAGCGCGGCCTGCCGATCCTCGCCTACTTCGTCGACGGCCAGACCGCCGGAGTCGACTACGTGCACAAGCGCGAGGGCCTGCTCATGGCTCCGACGATCGCG
>CAXUBA010000141.1:458-7668 GCA_964249205.1 uncultured Acetobacteraceae bacterium
CGATACGGCGGTCCTGCTCGCCACCGCCGACGCCGAGGAAGCGTTGCTGGCGGCCGATCGCCTGCTCGTGCTCGGGCCCGACGGGCTGCGCGAGCGCGGCCGGGCCGATGCCGAGGGGCTCGGCCTCGCGGAGCGGGCCCGCATTATCGAGTCGGCCGCCGCGCCATGAGCGCCGCCGGCCTCGTCACCCCGGGCGCAGCACCCGTGCTCCGCGGTATCGGGCGGGTCGCGGTGTTCGCCGTGCTCGCCGTGCTCGTCGTGCTGTTCTCGGTCGCGCAGCCCGCGTTCATGCGGGTCGCCAACCTGTTCGACATCGTCCAGGGCGTGACGGTGACGGCGCTGCTCGGGCTCGGGATCACGCTGACGCTCGCCGTGGGCGGTTTCGACCTGTCCGTCGGCAGCACGGCGGCGCTGGCGAGCATGATGGCGAGCTACGCCCAGGTCGTGTGGGCTTCCGGCGCCGTGCCCAGCATCGCGCTCGCCCTCCTGACCGGCGTCGCCGTCGGCGGCTTCAACGCCCTGCTCACCGTCGCGCTCCGCATTCCCGACCTCCTGGCGACGCTCGGCACGCTGTTCCTGGTCGGCGGGCTGCAGCTCGTCCCGAGCGCCGGTCGCGCGATCTCGGTTGGCATGCCGTTCGACGACGGTTCGGTGGCGCCGGGCTCGTTCGCGCCGTCCTTCCTCCTGCTCGGCCGGGCGCGCCTCGGCGGCGTCGTCCCCGTTCCCGTGCTGATCCTCGGCGCCGTCACGCTGATCCTGTGGGTCGTGCTCGAACGGATGAGCTGGGGTCGGGTGCTCTATGCGGTCGGCGGCAACGAGGAAGCGGCCCGCCTTGCCGGCGCGTCCACCGGCCGGGTCCGGTCGCTCGCCTATGTCGGTTCTGGCCTGATCGCGGCACTCGGCGGCGTGCTGCTCGCGGCCCGGGTCGGCCGGGGCGACATCGTCAACGGCGGATCGCTCCTGCAGGACGGCTTCGCCGCCGCGCTGATCGGCTACGCGGTGCTCGACCTCCGTCGTCCCAACGTCGTCGGCACCGCCGTCGGCGCGCTGCTCGTCGGCGTGCTGCTGAACGGGCTCACCATGCTCGACGCCCCCTATTACGCGCAGGACTTCATCAAGGGCGCGGTCCTCGTCGCCTCGCTCGCGCTCACCTACCGGTTCGGCCGTGACCGTTTCACCTGATCAAGGAGTGCCGCCATGAGAACGATCCCGGCCGCCGTCGTCGCGGCCGTGCTCGCGCTCGCGCCCGTCGCGCGATCGCCGGCCGCCGAGGGTCCCGGCAAAATGCCGCCGCCGTTCGACAAGGGCGACGTTCCCGTCGCGCTCGTCACGCTCCTGTCCGACGGCGACTTCTTCCAGTCCTACCAGGCCGGCGCCGAGCGGCAGGCGCGCGCGCTCGGCATCTCGCTCCGGGTCATGCAGGGCCGCGGCGATCCCGCCGCGGAGCGCGACGCCGTGCAGGAGGCGATCAACCTCGGCGTGAAGGGCATCATCATCGATCACGGCATGCCGGAACCGCTGCGCGACGTCGCGGCCGCCGCGGTGCGGGCCGGGATCAAGGTCGTCGCGTTCGACGTCAATCTCGACAACGCGGCCATCCCGCAGATCCAGCACGACGACGCGGGGCTCGCCCAAGCGGTGCTCAAGCAGGCGCTGCGCGACAACGGCGACCATTTCCATGCCGGTTACATCTACGTCGCCGGCTTCGCGCCGCTCGACCGGCGGGATGCGGTGTGGCGGGCCGTGAAGGCGGCGCATCCCGGGATCCGGCAGGACGCGCGCTGGGGCACCGCATCGTCGCCGGTCGCGTCCGCCGTCGCCGACCAGACCGAGGCGGCGCTGCGCGCGCATCCCGACATCTCGGTGATCTTCGCGCCCTGGGACGAGTTCGCGCGCGGCGCGACGCTGGCGGCGGACGAGGCGGGTCTCGACAGCAAGCTTCGGATCTACAGCGCCGACATCTCGACGGCCGATATCGACGCGATGCGCGCGCCGCACTCGCCATGGGTCGCGACGGCAGCCTCCGACGCGGCCGTGCTCGGCGCGGTGTCGGTGCGCGCCGACGCCATGCTGCTCGCCGGCGAGGATCCGGGACACACGATCACGATCCCACCGGTGCTCGTCACCGCCGACAGCTTGCGCACGCTCGGGATCACCACGGTCGAGCAGCTGGAGCGGAAGCTGCCCGCCTTCGGCCATAGCGACGCCGCGACCGCGCCGTGGATGAGGGCGGTCGATTGACAGCCGTGTCGATCGCTGCGCCCGGACCCGCGCGAGACCCCGGAGCTGCCGGGCGCGCGGACTGCGCCGTGCTGACGACGGTCGCCGAGCTGGAGCGCCTCGTGCCGGAGTGGCAGGTGCTCTGGTCGCGCGCGCCACGTCCGTCGCCGTTCACCTCGCCCGCCTGGCTGCTCGCCTGGTGGCGGCATCGGGGCGGCGGACCGCTCCGCGTCCTGACGCTGCGGCTCGGGACCAGGCTGATCGGCGTCCTGCCGATGTTCCTCCACGACGACCGGGGAACGCGGCGCCTCCTGCCGCTCGGCATCAGCGTGTCCGACATGTTCGACATGCCGGTCGAGAAGGGCTGCGAGCAGGCCGCCCTCGCGGGCTTGCGCGAAGCGCTGTCGAGCACCGCGCACGAATGGACGCGGTGCGAGTTCCACGAGGTGCCGGCAGACAGCGTGCTGCACCAGCTCGGCGCGGCGACCACGGTGCAGAGCGTTTCGCCCGTGCTCGATCTCGAAGCCTTCGCCCGCGCACCGAGCCGGTCCGGGGCGCGGCGGCGCCTCGCGCGGGCGCGCTTGCGCATGGCAGCGGCCGGCCTGGTCGAGGGTCCGGGCGGACCGGACGAGATCGACGCGCTGGCTGCGCTGCATACGGCGCAGTGGCGGGCGCGTGGTAGCGCGGGCGTGCTCGACGACCCCGCTACGGTGCGCTTCCACGGCGAAGCGGCATCGGCGCTGGCCCGTGCCGGCACGTTGCGGCTCCGTCGCGTGCAGGACGGAGGGCGCACGGTCGCGGTGCTCCACGCATTCTCGGCCGGGCGTCGTGTCTTCGCCTCTCTGAGCGGCATCGATCCCATCCATGCCGCCGTCGGTCTCGGGACGGCAATGATCGGCGGCCTGATCGACAGCGCGCTGGCCGAAGGTGCGCGGGAGCTCGACTTCCTCCGCGGCGCGGAGCCGTACAAGTTCGCCTGGGGCGCCAGCAACCGCCTGCTGCTCCGCATCGACTACCCGCACCCGTCGAGCGGCCGTCCAGGTGTCCGGGAGGGCAGGTTCGCGGCTCCTTGTCCGGCGACCGTGCCGACAGCGGACTGACACCCGGTGACCCCGGCCCCGATCGTCGGAGCCAGGAGATCATGCGGTGCTGCTCCAGCAGGGACGTATCACGACGATCTCCCGCGTGTCGAAATTTCACGCGTCCCTTTACGTCATTCGGCACTTGGCACAAACGATCGTTGTAGTACGCTGTCCATGTGCCCGGGCTGGGGTACTCGGGTTCCTGGGAGCGAAGGTCATGACGAACAGGCGCAAGACGATCGCCGACCGGGTCTCCGGAACCACGATCGTCGTCTTCCTCGGCGCGCTCCTCGCGACCGCGGCGGCGTCTCCGGCCGCGCATGCCGACGACGACACGTGCGTCGGCAAGGTGGCCGCGATCCATGTCCTGTCGGAACCGCTGCCGTCGACAAACTACATGAACGCCCATCGTTCCGAGTTCGAGCAGCGTTGGAGGACCTCCGTCAGCTTCGAGAACTTCGGCGAGAACGATCGTCGCGCCAAGTCGCGCCTCGACGCGTCCGAAGGCACCGGCGCCTACCAGGTCTACGTCGTCGACGAGGCGAACGTCGCCGAGTTCGCGAGCCACGGCTGGATCCTGCCGCTCGACGGCCGGATGCCGAGCGACTGGGACTGGAACGACTTCCTCGCCGGACGCCGCGCGGTCGCCACCTACGACGGCAAGATCTACTTCGCACCCTACGAGGGTGGCGGCGACATCATGATGTATCGCAAGGATCTTCTCGCGGCGAAGAAGCTGACACCACCCGCCACGCTCGACGAGTTCGTCCGCGACGCCGCGATCCTGAACGACCTGGGGGGCGGCGTCTACGGAACCTCGCTTCGCGGCCGCCGCGGCTCCGGCATGAATGTCTGGCGCTGGACGCCGTTCTTCGTCGCCGACGGCGGTCAGTGGGTGGTGGATGGCAAGCCTGCCTTCAACTCGCCGGCCGGAGTACGGGCGACCGACACCTACCTGACGCTGCTCAAGGACGCTCCACCCGGTTCGGCGACGAACACCTGGAGCGAGGTGATCGAGGGTTTCCGCTCCGGTCAGGTCGCCATGATCATCGAAAGCGATGTGCTCGGCCCCTGGGTCGAGGATCCGAAGAAGTCGCGCGTCGTCGGGAAGGTCGGCTACGCGCCGCCGCCCGAGCCGCTGCCCTCGGCAGGGTTCGCGCACGGCTTCGCGCTCGCCGCAACGGGCAATCCGACGCCCTGCTCGCGGACGGTGTCCGCCGCGTTCATCGCCTGGGCCACGAGCAAGCGGAACGAGATGGGGCGCGTTCGCGCGGGGATCGTCAGCGATTTCGCGCGTGCCAGTACTCTCAACAGCCCGGAATACAAGGCGAACAGCAATCCCGAATACGTCGAGGCGGTGCTGGACGCGGCTCCCCGTACGAAGCTGTTGATCTGGAACAATCCGGAATGGCCGCGCTTCGGTGACGAGCTCGGTCTGGCGCTCGAGACGCTGTTCACGGGCCAACAGACGAACGTTCAGCAAACCTTGAACGACACTGCCGACGACCTCGCGGAAGTGACTGGCAACGGACGACCCTGACGCGACCGGCGGCCACGGAACACGCTGCGCATGGCGCGCGCTCGGCCGGTTCCAGGCACCATGCGCTCGGCGGAGTGGCGAGGCTTCGCGGTGCTCGCCACGTCCCCCGCGTTCCTGCTGCTGCTGGTTCTGTCGCTTCCGCCGACTGCCGGAGCAGTAGTTCTCTCACTGCGCAACCGGTCGCTCGAACAGCCCCATAGTCACTGGGTCGGCCTCGCCAACTACGCCCGGATGATCCGCGACCGGCGCTTCTGGAACGCTGTGCACGTGACGATCAACTGGGAGCTGATGACGGTGCTCGGCACCATGCTCCTCGCATCCGTTCTGGGCATCCTCCTGTTCGAGGGACTGCGCGGGCGCACGCTCCGCGTGGTCTGCGCCGCCTTCCTGCTTCCGATCGTGCTGCCGCGCATCTCGGCCGGCTTGATCTGGCGTTTCATGTACTCGCCCCTCCTCGGCCTGCTGAACGCGCCGGCGCACCTCCTGCATCTCCGACCGGTGGCGTTCCTGACGAACCCGCACACCGCACTCCTCGCCGTCGGAGCGGTCGACGTCTGGCAATGGGCGCCCTTCTTCGCGGTGGTGATCGTGCGATCGCTCCAGGCGCTGCCGCCGGGCCCGCGAGAAGCCGCTCTGCTCGATCGCGCACGCGCGTGGGAAATCCACCTCTTCATCAGCCTGCCGGCGCTTCGGCGGACGCTGCTGGCGCTCGTCTTCGTCAAGGGCGTGGAGAGCCTGCGGTCGTTCGACCTGATCTATTCGATGACGGCGGGCGGGCCTGGCGTCGCGACCGAAACGCTCGACCTTTACGCGTATCAGGTCGGGATCGGCATTTCCGGGCGTTTGTCCTATGCCGCGACGCTCAGCGTCATCCTGACGGTCGCGACCGCCCTGGCGCTGTCGCTCGTCTGGCGGGCGACCCGCCGATGGGGCTGAGGCGATCGCGTTTCGCGCGTGACATGACGGCGGCGGTCCTGGTCGCGGTCGCCGTGTCGCCGATCGGCTGGACGCTGCTCAATTCGTTCAAGACGCTGAAGGATATCGTCGCGCCGGTGCCGATCCTGCTGTTCCGGCCAACGGTGGCGAACTACGCCTCCGTGCTCGAGACGCCGGCCGTGCAGGGCGGCGTGGTCAACAGCGCGATCGTCTCGAGCGGGGCGGTCGCGCTCGGCATCGTCCTCGGCTGGCCGGCCGCGCATGCGCTCGCGCGGCTGTCGGGTCGCATGAAGGACGAGCTGCTCTTCTTCACCCTGACGATGCGTTTCATGCCGCCGGTCGCGGTGGCGATCCCGTTGCTGGCGATCTATTCCGACATCGGTCTCTTCGACACCCGGTTCGCCCTGATCCTCACCTACGGGCTCGTCAGCGTGTCCACGATCATCTGGCTGTCGGTTCCGGCGTTTGAAGACGTTCCGCGCGAAGTGGAAGAAGCGGCGGAGCTGGACGGTTACGGCCCTTGGCAGATCTTCCGGATGGTCGCGCTGCCGCTCGCGGCGCCGTCGCTGCTCGGCGGCGTGCTGTTCACCTTCATCCTGATCTGGAACGAGCTGCTGATCGCGCTGGTGCTGACCGCGCGTCACGTCACCCTGCCGGTGGTGGCTGCGAGTTTCACGACCTTCGGCATGGAGGTTCCCTGGGGCGTGATCAACGCATCGTCCATCCTTCTCTGCGTGCCGCCGTTCCTGTTCATCGGCCTGCTGACCCGGTTCGTCGACCGGTTCTTCCGGCCGGCGCGGCAGCGATAGGCGCAGGTCGCCGCTCCGGGCAGCATGGCCGAGATCGTCATCCGGAACCTGTCTAAACGGTTCGGCACCGTTCGGGCGCTCGGCCCGATCGATCTCGCCGTCGACAGCGGCGAGTTCGTGGCGCTGCTCGGACCGTCGGGCTGCGGCAAGTCGACGCTGCTGCGCATAATCGCCGGCCTTGAGGAGGCCGAGGAAGGATCGATCAGCATCGACGGTGTCACAGTGAACGATCGTCCCGCGCGCGACCGCGAGGTCGCGATGGTGTTCCAGAACTACGCGCTCTACCCGCACATGTCGGTCTACGGAAATCTGGCATTCGGGCTGCGCCGGCTCGGGCTCCGGCGGGAGGAGATCGAGCGCAGGATCCGCGAGGCCGCCTGCATCCTGTCGCTTGATAAAGTTCTCGACCAGCTGCCGAGACATCTGTCCGGAGGGCAACAGCAGCGCGTCGCCATGGGGCGCGCGATGGTCAAGACGCCGAAGCTGTTCCTGTTCGACGAGCCGTTGTCGAACCTCGATGCAGTTCTCCGGGACCAGCTCAGGATCGAGATCAAGAAACTGCATAAGCTGCTCAGGACGACGACGCTGTTCGTGACGCACGATCAGCTCGAAGCGCTGACGCT
>CAXUBA010000142.1:0-2742 GCA_964249205.1 uncultured Acetobacteraceae bacterium
GAGCCCACCAGGGCGCTGGTCGCGATCGCCGTCGACACCGCGACCGCGCGCCCGTCGACGATGCTCGCCGCGAACCGCACCCTCCTGCCTCGCCTCCTGCACGAGATCCGGCTCCGGGATCTTTCGGGCGCCATCGTGATCGACCTCGCCGGCCTGCCCGCCCGCAAGCGCCAGCTCCTCGCGCCGGACATCGTCGCGGGGCTGGCACCCGACCCACTCCGGCCGCGCTTCCTCGGCTTCACCGCGCTCGGACTGGCCGAGATCGTCCGCGCCCGGCGCCGGCCGCCGCTGCACGAGCGGTGGACGGGTCCGCATGCGCGGGCGCTCGACGCGGCCGCCGCCCTGCTCGCGCGCGTGCTCGAAACGCCGCTCGACCCTCCGGCGCTCCGCGTGGGGCCGCGTCTCGCCCGCGTCCTCGCCGAGGATGGGACGATCGAGGCCGACCTTGTCGCGGCGACCGGCCGCCCCCTTCTTCTCCGCGCCGATCCGAGGCTTGCGCCGGACGGGTGGTCGGTCGAGGACGCGAGGGGGCAGCACGGGACGCCATGAGGGACATCGCGAGCTTCTGCCCGATCTGTGGCCGTCCCGCCGCCGCGCCGTCGTCGGCGGCCGGGAAGCGTTCGACCGCACCCTTCTGCTCGACCCGCTGCGCCGACGTCGATCTCGGCCGCTGGTTCACCGACCAGTATCGCATTCAGGCCGAACGCGACGAGGACCGCGAGCATGGCGGCCTGGCGGAAGAGGCCGGCCCGCACGGTTGATCGGGACGGCTGATCCGGGCGGTTGATCCGCTCGGAATTCCAGGGTAACCCGCTCGCGACGCGAGCCGCGAGGCGCGCGCCCCGGACGGGGCCCAGGTAGCTCAGTTGGTAGAGCATGCGACTGAAAATCGCAGTGTCGGTGGTTCGATTCCGCCCCTGGGCACCACACGCCTCCCGGCCCGAGCAATCGGGGCCCAGGGCCCCGGCGCCTGGCGGAGCCCCGCATCGGCCCTAGACCGGAACGAGAAGCTTCCGAGCCTCCGCCGCCGCATCCCGGACCCGCTCGATCCAGTCCGTCTGCCCCCGCGCCCCGTCCGGAACCAGCGCGCGCACCATCGAGATCCCGACCGACGCGAGGGGAATCCCAACGTCGTCGAGCACCGCGGCCGCGATGCAGCACACGTCCTCGTGCCCTTCGCCCTCGTCGAACGCGACCCCCGTGGCCCGCACGGCCACGAGCGCGCGCTCGAGCGTGTCGGCGTCGACGATCGTGTCCGCCGTGAACCGCTGGAACGGCATGGAGCCGATCACGCCGAGACGCAGCTGATCGGGCAGGTTCGCGAGGAGCGACTTGCCGACGGCGCCCCGATAGAGCGGTTCGGTGTCGCCCGGCACCTGCCGCACCGACACGACGTGGCGTGACGGCAGCACCTCGATGATGAGCGCGTGGTCGCGTTCGAGGACGCCGAGATAGGTCGTCATCCCGGTGGCCTGGTTGAGACCGTTGAGAACCGGCCGGAGCCGCTCGACGAGCAGGCCGTGCGACGGGCTGAAGCGCCGGAGACGCGCGAGCGTCGGGCCCGGACTGTAGCGCTTCGCCGCGTCCTTGGTGACGAAGCCCGATCGCTCGAGCGTCATCAGCAGCCGGAGCGCGGTGCTGCGGTCGAGGCCGAGCCCGGCCGCGAGGTCGCGCAGCCGGACCGGCTCCCCCGCCGCGCAAACCGCTTCCAGAAGCTCGAGACCGCGGGACAGCGACTGCACCGCCGCCGTGCCGGGCGCCGCGGCGTCCGGCCGGGGGTTCGGGTCGGCGAGCGAGCGGTCGAGACGGCGGTTCATCGGGATGGGAGCGTAGGCGCGCGCCCGAGCGCGGGCAAACGCCCCGGCAACGAACCACCGAGCCGCAATCGTTTCGCAGAACGAAACACGGTTGCGTCTGGCGAAATGCGGTCTTAGCTTTTGTTCGTCTGCCGGGTGCAAGCGATGGGTGGCCGAACCGAGCGCGACGGCGAACCGCCGATCCTGTCCCGAGCGGGACCAGGATCGCGACAGGCGAGTTGCGAAAACCATGCCGGTGGGTCATGACGCCGGTGCTCGACCCTCGCCTTCCCTACGGATCGCGCCGCGCCCCGGTGCTCGGCCGCAACATGGTCGCGACATCCCAGCCGCTCGCCGCCCAGGCCGGCCTCCGAATGCTGCTCCGAGGCGGCAACGCCATCGATGCCGCGATCGCGGCGGCGATGGCGCTCACCGTCGTCGAGCCGACCGGCTGCGGCCTCGGCAGCGACGCATTCGCGATCGTCGCCGACGGAGACGGTCTGCACGGCCTCAACGCCTCGGGGCACTCGCCTGCGGGCTGGACCGCGGACCGGTTCGCCGGCCGCGACGCCATGCCGGAGCGCGGCTGGGAGTCGGTGACCGTGCCGGGCGCGGTGTCCGCCTGGGTCGCCCTGTCGCGACGCTTCGGCGCGCTCCCGTTCGGAACCCTCGCCGGCCCCGCGATCGGCTACGCGCGGGACGGCTTCCCCGTGTCGCCAGCGATCGGCCTCCTGTGGGAGCGCGCCGCGACGCTGCTCGGCGACCAGCCGGGCTTCGCCGACTGCTTCCTTCCCGGCGGCCGGGCACCCCGGCCCGGCGAAACCTTCCGCAACCCCGCCCTCGCCGACAGTCTCGAGCGGATCGCGGCCTCCGACGGCGCGGCGTTCTACCGCGGCGCGCTGGCCGAACGGATCGCGGCCGACGCGGCAAGGCACGGTGCCGCCCT
>CAXUBA010000142.1:2752-7597 GCA_964249205.1 uncultured Acetobacteraceae bacterium
GGATCGCCGCGAGGGCTGCGCCGTCCTTGACAAAGCCGACCGTGGCGATGCCCCCGCGGATCCCGATGCTGACCGCCGGCGTCTGGAGCGTGGCACCGCCGCCGTGGCTGATCTCGCCGCCCACGAAGCGGACTGGGTCGCGCCGCTCTCGCTCGAGTTCGCCGGCGCCCGCGTCCACGAACTGCCGCCGAACGGCCAGGGCATCGCGACGCTGATGGCCCTCGGGATGATGCGCGATCTCCGCCTCGCCGACGCGCCTCCCGACGACGTCCGGACCATCCACCTCGCCATCGAGGCGACCAAGCTCGCGCTCGCCGACATCGGCGAATACGTCGCCGATCCGGCCCGCATGGCGGTCGCGCCCGCGGCGTTGCTCGACCCGGACTACCTCGCCGAACGCGCCGCCCTGATCGATCCCGCGCGGGCGGGCGCGCCGCGCTTCGGGACGCCGCGGCCCGGCGGCACCGTGCTG
This sequence comes from uncultured Acetobacteraceae bacterium, assembly GCA_964249205.1. Taxonomy (GTDB): domain Bacteria; phylum Pseudomonadota; class Alphaproteobacteria; order Acetobacterales; family Acetobacteraceae; genus CAXTPV01. Next base: position 3,225 of record CAXUBA010000142.1, read on the forward strand.
ATCGCCGCCGGCGACGCGAGCGGCCGGATGATCTCGCTGATCCAGTCGAACTACATGGGTTTCGGCTCCGGCGTGGTGGTGCCCGGGACCGGGATCAGCCTGCAGAACCGCGCGGCGGGTTTCGTCCTCGCGCCGGGACACGCGAACGCGGTCGGCCCGCGCCGGCGCCCCTTCCACACCATCATCCCGGGTTTCGCGACCGCGGCGAACGGCGACCCGCTGATGGCCTTCGGCGTCATGGGCGGCCCGATCCAGGCACAGGGCCACGTCCAGGTGGCGCTCCGCGTCCTCGGCCATGGACAGAACCCGCAGGCCGCCGCCGACGCGCCGCGCTGGCGGGTGATCGAAGGGCGGCGGATCGCGGTCGAGCGGGAGATCGGCGAAAGCACGATCGGGAAGCTCCGGGCGCTCGGCCACGAGATCACCGTCGAAGCGCCGGAAGCGGTGTTCGCCTTCGGCGGCGCGCAGCTGATCGTCGCGACGGAGGCCGGCTACGTCGGCGGCTCCGATCCCCGCAAGGACGGCCAGGCCGTCGCCTTCTGACCGTGACGGCGCCCGGCCTCGGCCGCGACCGGAGGAGAACAGGATGTTCCGACCTGCAGACGCGCCGGATCGTTGCCCGTTCGACCACGGGCGTCTCGACACGCTCATGGCGGAGGCGGGCCTCGACGTGCTGCTGGTCACCAGCAAGCACAACATCCAGTACCTGCTCGGCGGCTACCGCTTCTTCTTCTGCGACTATTCCGACGCGATCGGCGTCAGCCGCTATCTGCCGATCCTCGTCTACCCGCGCGGCCGCCCGGCCGAGGCGTCCTACGTCGGCCAGGCGATGGAGGACTCCGAGCACGAGAACGGCGCCTTCTGGATGGAGAAGGTCGACACCACGGTGTGGGATTCCACCGGCGCCATGCGGGTCGCGATCGACCACGTGCGTGCGCTCGGCCCCTCGGGCGCGATCGGCATCGAGTTCCCGTTCATGCCGGTCGACGCCGCCGATCTCCTCCGCGCCGCCCTGCCCGACCGCCCGATCCTCGACGGCCACCTCCCGCTCGAGCGCCTCCGGGCCGTCAAGACGGCGCGCGAATTGTCGCTGATCGAGCAGGCGTCGGCGCGCGTCGTCGATGCGCTGCTCGCGACCTTCGCGGCGCTCCGGCCGGGCATGACCAAGCGCGCGGCCGTCGAGATGCTGCGTCGACACGAGCGCGAACGCGACCTCGATTTCGAGTACTGCCTGATCAGCAGCGGCACCGGCCGAAACCGCGCACCGTCCGACCGGGTGCTGGAGAGGGGTGACATCCTCACCCTCGATTCCGGCGGCCGCTACCGCGGCTACATCGGCGACCTCTGCCGGATGGGCATCGTCGGCGAGCCCGACGGCGAACTCGAGGATCTCCTCGCGACCGTGGACGAGATCCAGCAGGCGGCACGCCGGCCGATCCGGGCCGGCGCGACGGGCACCGAGATCTACGCGGTCGCCGACGCGCTGGTCCGGCGCTCGCCGGACAGCGGCGCGACCCATTTCGTCGCGCACGGCATGGGGATCATCGGCCACGAGGCGCCCCGGCTCAGCGGCCGCGGCCCGGTGACGTACGACGGCATCGACGCCGACGCGCCGCTCCGACCGGGCATGGTGCTGTCGATCGAGACGACGCTCCAGCATCCGCGTCGCGGCATGATCAAGCTCGAGGACACGCTCGCGGTGACCGAAACCGGCTGGGTCGCCTTCGGCGACCATGGCCGCGGCTGGAACCGCCCCCTCTCCCTCGAGCCCGTCACCTGAGCCGGCCGATGGACCTCGGCGGAAGCACGATCGCGGCCGGCGGCGCGCCGCCCGACGCGTCGGCGCCGCTCCTCGCGGTCGAGAACATCCGGAAGCGGTTCGGCGCGACGCAGGCGCTCCGCGGCGTCACGATCGGCTTCCGGGCCGGCGCCGTCACGGCGTTGCTCGGCGAGAACGGCGCCGGCAAGTCGACGCTGATCAAGATCCTCGCCGGCCTCCACGAGCCGGACGACGGGCGCATCCTGTTCGACGGCCGGGACGTCGCCGGCAGGGTCTCGGCCCTGCCGATCGCCTTCATCCACCAGGATCTCGGCCTGATCGACTGGATGAGCGTCACCGAGAACATCTGCCTCACGCGCGGCTTCGGACGGCGCGGCGGGCTGATCTCCTGGCGCCGGTCGCGCGCGGTCGCCGAAGCCGTGCTGCGCCGGCTCGGCGTCGACATCGATCCGGACACGCGGATCAAGCATCTCGGCCGCGCGGAGCGTTCGCTGGTCGCGATCGCGCGCGTCGGTGGTCATGGCGCGCGCGTGATCGTGCTCGACGAGCCCACGGCGAGCCTGCCGGCCGGCGAGGTCGACACGCTGCTGTCCGCAATCCGAACGCTGCGCGCTGAAGGCCGCGCCATCGTCTACGTGTCGCACCGGCTGCAGGAGATCTTCGCCGTCGCTGACCGGACCGTGATCCTCCGCGACGGCGCGGTGGTGGCCGACATGCCGACGGTCGGCTCCTGTCGCGACGACGTCGTGTCGCTGATCGCCGGGCCCGCCGTGCGCGACGCGTTCCGGCGGACCGCGCCGGCCCGCGGCGCCGTCGCGATCGAACTCCGCGGCGCCCGCGCGGGCGAGATCGGCCCGGTCTCGTTCCAGGCCCGCAGCGGCGAGATTGTCGGCCTCGTCGGCCTGCGCGGCGCCGGGCAGGAAACGCTCGGCCGCGCGCTGTTCGGCCTCGCCGCGCTCGACAGCGGCGAGATCAGGCTCGGCGACGTTCCCGTGCGGATCGACAATCCCGCGCACGCGATGAAGCTCGGCATCCGTTTCGCGAGCGGCGATCGCGGCGGCGAATCGATCGTGCCGCTGCTCAGCATCGGCGAGAACCTGTTCCTCAACCCGGCGGCCTCCGGCGGCCGGATCCTCGGCCTCATTCACCGCGGACGGGAGGAGCAGGAAGCCCATCGCGTCGGCGCGCGGGTCGGGCTCCGGCCGAACCGCCCGTCGCTTCCGATCGGGTCGCTGTCCGGGGGCAACCAGCAGAAGGCGGTGATCGGCCGGTGGCTGCATCTCGGCGGCCGCATCCTCGTGCTCGAGGACCCGACCGCCGGCGTCGACGTCGGCGCCCGCACCGACATCTACCACCTGCTGAACGAGGCGATCGCGTCGGGCGTCGCGATCGTGGTGGTGACGTCGGATTTCGAGGAAGCCGCACATCTCTGCCACCGGACGGTGGTGCTCCACCGCGGCCGGGTGAGCGAGGAGATTCCGGCCGAGCGGCTGTCGATCGAAACCCTGCTCGCCGCCGCCTCGCGCCCGGGGAACGCCGCGCATGTCTGACGACAGCACCGCCGGCACGCCACCCCGTCCCGCCGCGCACCGCGCCGGCCCGTCGGCCTCGGTCGGCCGCCTCGCCGCGCTGCTTCAGGTCCTGCCGTCCTGGGGCCTGCCGCTCGCGACCGTGCTCCTCGTTCTGCTGTTTTCGGTGGCCATGCCTCGAACGTTTCCGACCGCCGCCAACCTGCAGGCCGTCGTCCGCGATCATGCCGTGGTCGCGATCCTGTCGCTCGGCGTGCTGCTGCCGATGATCATCGGCAAGATCGATCTCACCGTCGGCTACGGCGTCGTCATGTGGCACATCCTCGCGATCACCCTGCAGACGCGTTTCGGCCTGCCCTGGATCGGCGCTGTCGCGTGTGTCCTCCTGCTCGGCGCCGGGGTCGGACTGCTGAACGGCGTGCTGGTCGAGATCGCCCGCATCGACGCCTTCATCGCGACGCTCGGCACCGGAACCGTGCTCTACGCGCTCGCGATCTGGCACACGGGCGGGCAGCAGGTGACGGGCGTCCTGCCCGCGCCCTTCTACGCGATCAGCGCGGCGACTGTTCTCGGCATCCCGATCGCCGCCTTCTACATCGCGGCGCTCGCGGTCGCGCTCTGGGTGCTCACCGAAAAGACGACGCTCGGCCGGTTCTTCTACGCGGTCGGCGGCAACCCGCGCGCGGCTGGAATGAACGGCATCCCGGCGTCATTCGTCACGATCCTGGCGTTTGTGCTGTCCGGCCTGCTGACCGGCGTCGCCGGCGTCGTGATGGCGGCCCGGCTCGGGGTCGGTCAGGCGAGTGCCGGCCTCGAGTTCCTCCTGCCCGCCCTGGTCGGTGTGTTCCTCGGCACCACCACGATCCTTCCGGGACGGCCGAACGTGCGTGGCACGCTGGTCGGGATCGTCGTGCTCGCGGTCGGCGTCACCGGGATCGAGCAGTCCGGCGGCGCGCCCTATGTCGAGCCCTTGTTCGACGGCGCGACCCTGCTTCTCTCGATCGCGCTCGCCGCCGCCGGCCTCAAGCTCAGGCGCGCCGGCGGCGGCGAGCGCGATCGAGAGA
>CAXUBA010000143.1:0-7532 GCA_964249205.1 uncultured Acetobacteraceae bacterium
GGCCTCGTGCGCGCGGATCGCGCCGGGCGGCGGCCCGAACGCCCCCTCGTTCGACGACAGCTTGATCACCCGGTTGGCACCGGTCACCGACGATGCGCCGCCCACGTAGGCGTCGAGCGCGAGGATGTCGGGACGCGGAGTGGGCGCGGCGGCGGGAGAGGTCATGACCTGCCGCCTCTACACCGGAACCGCGGAACTCCGGTATAGCGTGCGCATGTCCCAAGCATCGGCCCTGTCCAAGCCCGTTCTCGTGACGGGCGCGACCGGCTTCGTCGGCTCCGCCGTCGCCCGCGTGCTCGCCGAGGCCGGCCATCCGCTCCGCCTGCTGGTCCGCCCGGGCGGCGACCGGCAGAACCTCGCGGGGCTCGACGCCGAACTCGCGGAAGGCGATCTCGGAAAGCCCGAGACCCTCGCCGCCGCGCTCCGCGGCTGCGGCGCGCTGTTCCACGTCGCCGCCGATTACCGGCTTTGGGTGCCGGACCCCGCGGCGATGCGGCAGGCCAACGTCGAGGGCACCACGACGCTGCTTCGGCTCGCCCAAGAGGCCGGCGTCGAGCGCGCCGTCTACTGCTCGTCGGTGGCGGCCCTCGGCGTGTTCACCGACGGGCGCGTCGCCGACGAGGAGACTGCGGTCGACGCGGCGCTGATCATCGGCGCCTACAAGCAGTCGAAATACGAGGCCGAGCAGGCGGTGCTCCGCCTCGTGGGCGAGCGCGGCTTTCCCGTGGTGATCGTCAATCCGTCGACCCCGGTCGGGCCGCGCGACGTCAAGCCGACGCCGACGGGGGTGATGATCCGCGACGCCGCCGCCGGCCGTATGCCGGCCTATGTCGACACCGGCCTCAACATCGTCCACGTCGACGACGTCGCGCGCGGGCACCTGCTCGCCTTCGAGCGCGGCACGCCCGGCGAGCGCTACATCCTCGGCGGCGACGACATGCTGATCGGCGACCTGTTCCGGATGACCGCCGACGTCGCCGGCGTCCGCGCGCCCTTCCTGAAGCTGCCGCGGCAGTCGCTCTACCCGGTGGCGCTCGCGATGGAGTTCGCCGCGCGGCGCTTCGGCACCACGCCGCTGCTGACCCGCGAAACGCTCGCGATGTCGCGGAAGAAGATGTTCTTTTCCTCGGCCAAGGCGAAACGCGAACTCGGCTACCGGCCGCGCCCGGCGCTCGACGCGGTGCGCGATGCCGTCGAGTGGTTCCGCGCGCACGGCAAGCTCGGGCGCGCGGCGTGATTGTGCTTGTCCTCGCGGTCGTCTCGCTCGGGGTCTGGCTGTTCCTGGTGCTCGCGCATGGCGGGTTCGGCCCCGACGCGTTCTGGCGCGATGGTCCGTTCGCGCCCGAGCGCGTGGCCGCCGACGGGCCGCCGGTCGCGATCGTCGTTCCGGCCCGCGACGAGGCGGCAGACGTCGAGGAAGCGCTCCGTTCGCTCCTCGCGCAGGATTACCGCGGCCCATTCCGCGTCTGGCTCGTCGACGACGGCTCGCGCGATGGCACCGGCACGATCGGCCGCCGGATCGGCGATCCGCGGCTGTCGGTCATTGACGGCGCGCCGCGTCCGCCCGGCTGGAGCGGCAAGCTCTGGGCGGTGTCGCAGGGGATCGACGCCGCCGGCGGCTGGACCGAGGCTGCCGACGGTTTCGTGCTGCTGACGGACGCCGACATCGTGCACGCGCCGACCCATCTCGGCAGCCTCGTTGACCATGCGGTCCGGGATCGTCGCGACCTCAGCTCCGAGATGGTGGCGCTCCGCTGCCAGAGCGCCGCCGAGCGCCTCCTCGTGCCCGCCTTCGTCTTCTTCTTCCAGCTGCTCTACCCGTTCCGCGCCGCGGCACGCGCCCGAAGCCGCACCGCGGCGGCCGCCGGTGGCGTGATCCTCCTCCGTCGCGAAACGCTCCGGCGGATCGGCGGCATCGGCGCGATCCGCGGCGCGCTGATCGACGACGTGGCGCTCGCCCGGCGCGTCAAACGGAGCGGCGGCCGAATCTGGCTCGGCCACGCGCGGGGCGCGCAGAGCCTCCGCCCCTACCCGGACGCCGCCGACGTGTGGCGCATGGTCGCGCGTACCGCCTACGTGCAGCTCCGCTTCTCGCCGGTGCTCCTCGCCGGCACCGTGCTCGGCCTGGCTCTTGTCTGGTTCGTGCCCGTGGTCGCCACCGTCTTCGGCCACGGCGTCGCACGCCTTGCGGGCCTTGCCGCGCTCGCGCTTTCGCTCGGCTCCTACGGGCCGACGCTCCGTCGCTTCGGGCTGTCGCCCGCCCGGGCGCTGCTGCTGCCCTTCGTGGCCCTGTTCTATCTCGCGGCCACCGTCGGCTCGGCGTTCGACCATCACCGCGGTCGCGGCGTCCGGTGGCGGAACCGCGCCTACGGGGCCAACGAGGCGGCGCCGATGAGCGCAAGCCGATGACGCCGCCGGACGGCTTCGCCGCTGGCGCTGACGCCGACGTCCTGTCCGGCAAGGGCAAGGCCGACGAGAACTTTCCGGTCGGCTCGCTGCTGATCGCGCGACGGCTCCGCCCGCACGTGCACGCCTACTACGACTTCGTGCGCGCGGCCGACGACGTGAGCGACAGTCCCGACCTTCCGGCCGCCGAGAAGATCGCGCGCCTCGACGCGATGGAGGCGGCGCTGCGCGGCACCGATCCCGCCGCCCGCTCGACCAGCGCGGGTCCGCTCCGGCGCTCGTTCGCGGCGACCGGCCTCGATCCCGCGCTCGCGACCGATCTCCTCGTCGCCTTCCGTCAGGACGCGCACGTGCTCCGCACGCCGGACTGGCCTGCGCTCCTCGGCTACTGCCGCCATTCCGCGAACCCGGTCGGCCGCTTCCTCCTGTTGCTGCACGGCGAAGGCGCCGACACGTTCGCCGCGTCGGACGCGCTCTGCACCAGCCTGCAGATCCTGAACCACCTGCAGGACTGCGCCGCCGATCTCCGGCTGCTCGACCGCTCCTACCTGCCGGTCGACATGCTCGCGGATGCGGGGATCGGCCCCGAGGAGGTGCTTCGGTCCGCGACCTCGCCCGCGCTTGCGCGCGTCTTCGGACGCGTGCTCGATGGGGTCGACCGCCTGAACCGCGAGGCGCGGACGCTGCCGCCCCGCGTGCGTGACCGACGGATGCGGCTGGAGAGCTCGGTGATCGTCAATCTCGCCCACCGTCTCGCCCGCCGCCTCCGGCGCGAGGATCCGCTGGCTGGACGCGTCCGTCACCGGCGGTCGGACGTCGTCCTGAGCGTGCTCGGCGCCGCGCGCTTCGCCCCGTGAGCGACGTCCCCGCCGCCGGCCTCGGCCGCCTCGCCGACACCAGTCGCCCCGCCGCGACCCCGGCGCGGACCGGCGCGCTCGGCTGCGCCCGGTCCGACATCGACGCGGTCGACGCGATCGTCCGGCGTGCCGGCACTTCGTTCACCAAGGGGATGCGCATCCTGCCGCGCGACCGGCGCACGGCGATGCACGCGATCTACGCCTTCTGCCGGCTGGTCGACGACGTCGCCGACGACGACGGCGAGCCGCTGGTCGGCCGTCTCCAGGCACTCGAGGCGTGGCGGTCCCGGATCGGCTGCCTTTATGCGGGTCGCGCCGACGACAGCCTCGACCGCGTGCTGCTCGCCGCGATCCGCCGCTACCAGCTCCGCCAGGTGGATTTTGAAGCGGTGATCGACGGCATGCGGAGCGACGCCGAGACGCGGATCGTCGCGCCGACGGTCGCCGAGCTCGACCTCTACTGCGACCGCGTCGCGGCCGCCCTCGGCCGGCTGTCCGTCCGCGCATTCGGCGACGGCTCGCCGGACGCCGACGAGGTCGCGTTCCATCTCGGCCGCGCGCTCCAGATCACCAACATCCTCCGCGACCTCGAGGAGGACCGCGCGCGCGGGCGGCTCTATCTCCCGCGCGAATGGCTCGCGGCCGAGAGCGTGCCGGCCGACGATCCCGATCGCGCGCTCGCGAGCCCGGCGCTGCCGCGCGTCGCCGACCGGATGGTCCGCGAGGCGCATCTCCACTTCGCCGCCGCACGAGGCGCGATGGCGCGCTGCGATCGGCGCGCGATGCGACCGGCGCGCCTGATGGGCGCGACCTACGCCGCGATCCTCGCGCGCCTTGAACGGCGCGGCTTCGGGGACGGCGTCTGGCGCGACCGCGTGTCGCTTGACCGCGGCGCGAAGCTGCGTCTCGCCGCGAGGGCGCTCCTCGGCCGATGACGACCCATGTGGTGGGGGGCGGCCTCGCGGGCCTCGCCGCCGCGCTCGCGCTCGCCGACGCCGGCCGCGTCGTCACGGTGTGGGAGGCCGGACCCGCGTGCGGCGGCCGCTGCCGATCCTACGAGGACCGCACGCTCGGCGTCCGGATCGACAACGGCAACCACCTCCTGCTGTCCGGCAACCGTGAGGTGTTCCGTTTCCTCCGGCGCCTCGGCACGGCGGACACGCTGGCCGGCCCCGCGCGTCCCGAGTTCCACTTCTTCGATCCCCGCACCGGCGAGCGCTGGCTCGTGCGGCCGAGCCCAGGGCGGCTTCCCTGGTGGTTGCTGCGTGCCGGAACCCGCGTGCCCGGGACCCGGCTCCGGGACTACGCCGTTCTCGTCCGCCTCCTGCGCGCGTCCGCGACCGCCACCGTCCGCGACGTGGTCGGCACCGGCGCGCTCGCCGACCGGCTGCTCGACCCGCTGGCTATCGCGATCCTGAACACGATGCCGGAGCATGGCAGCGCGGCACTGCTCGGCGCCGTCTTCCGCGACAGTCTTGCGCGCGGCGGCGGCGCCTGCATCCCGTGCTTCCCCGATGAGGGCCTGTCCGAGACCTTCGTCGATCCGGCGCTCGCGGCGCTGGCCGCCCGCGGCGCCACCGTGCGGCTCTCGTCCCGGGTCGCGGCGATCGCGGTGGAGGCCGGCCGGATCGTTTCGCGCGCCGCACCCGAGGGCCCGGTCGCGCTCGCGCCGGGCGACGACGTCGTGCTCGCGGTTCCCGCGCCGGTCGCGGCCTCGCTGCTGCCCGGCATCGCGGCGCCCGACCGGTTCGAGGCCATCCTCAACGTCCATTTCCGGACCGACGCCGTGCCGCCGGACCCCGCGCTCCGGCGCGCCGGCTTCGTCGGTCTGGCCGGCCACGCGCTCGCCGAATGGGTGTTCAGCAAGAAGGGAATCGTCTCGGTCACCGTCAGCGCCGCGAACCGCCACGCGGCGCTCGAGAACGACGAGGTCGCGCGACGGACCTGGCGGGAGGCCGTGGGGGCGCTCGGTCTTTCCGCCGACGTTGCAGAAATGCCGCCGTTCCGGGTGGTTCGAGAGCGGCGCGCCACGTTCGAGGCAACTCCGGAGGCGGAACGGCGTCGATCCGGAGTCGAAACCGGCGTCGGGAACCTCGTGCTCGCGGGCGATTGGACCGCCACCGGATTGCCGGCCACCATCGAAGGTGCCATCAAGTCCGGGCGTGTGGCGGCCGAGGCACTTCTCGAGCGGGCCCGCTGACGCCTGACAGCCGGGCGGCTCCGCTCCCGGCCGAACGAGACGGAGGTTCAACGAATTGATCGAGGCCGGCGCAGACGACATTTCGGACGCCAAGCACTCGGTCGACGACAGCCTGTCCGGTGCGATCGCGCGCGCCAGCGCCGCCCTGTCGCGCCGTCAGATGCCGGACGGACACTGGGTTTTCGAACTCGAGGCCGACGCGACGATCCCTGCGGAATACGTGCTTCTCGAGCATTTCACGGATCGCATCGATCCGGCGCTGCAGGCGCGGATCGGTCGCTATCTGCGCCGCATCCAGGGGAAGCACGGCGGTTGGCCGCTCTACCACGGCGGCAAGTTTGATCTTTCCGCGAGCGTGAAGGCGTATTTCGCGCTGAAGGCGATCGGCGACGACACCGACGCGCCGCACATGCGCCGCGCCCGCGCCGCGATCCTGGCGGCGGGGGGCGCCGAGCGTTCGAACGTCTTCACCCGTGTGCAACTCGCGCTGTTCGGCCAGGTGCCGTGGCGGGCCATCCCGGTCATGCCGGTCGAGATCATGCTCCTGCCGCGCACCTTCTTCTTCAACATGTGGCGCGTCTCCTACTGGTCCCGCACCGTGCTCGCGCCATTGATCGTGCTGTCGGCGCTGCGTCCGCTCGCGATCAACCCGCGCGGGATTCGGATCGACGAGCTGTTCCGGCGCGATCCCGCGGCGATCCGCGACTGGATCCGCGGTCCCTATCGCTCGCGTTGGGGCTACGTGTTCAAGGCGCTCGATGTCGTGCTGCGTCCCGCCGAGCGCTGGTTCCCGCGCTCGCTCCGCAAGCGGGCGATCGACAGCACGATCCGCTTCATCGACGAGCGGCTGAACGGCGACAGCGGGCTCGGGGCGATCTATCCCGCGATGGCGAACGTCGTGATGATGCACCAGGCGCTTGGCATCGGGCTCGACGACCCGCGCGCCGCGATCGCCTGGGCCGCCGTCCAGAAGCTGATCGTCGATGGCGAGGACGAGAGCTACTGCCAGCCCTGCGTGTCGCCGATCTGGGACACCGGGCTGGCCGGCTACGCGATGGCGGAAAGCCGCGACTTCTCGCCCGACGAAACGATGGGCGACGCCGGCGTCGGCCCGGCCTGCGAGTGGCTCCGCGGCAAGCAGATCACCGACGTCAAAGGGGACTGGGCGGTGAATGCGCCCGACCTCGCGCCGGGCGGCTGGGCGTTCCAGTACGCCAACGATCATTACCCGGACGTCGACGACACCGCCGTCGTCGGAATGCTGATGCACCGGCAGGGCGATCCCGAACACATGGACGCCGTCGAGCGCGCGCGCGCCTGGATCATCGGCATGCAAAGCCGGAACGGCGGCTGGGGCGCGTTCGACATCGACAACGACAAGGACTTCCTGAACCACATCCCGTTCGCCGATCACGGCGCGCTGCTCGATCCACCGACCGCCGACGTCAGTGCGCGCTGCGTCTCGTTCCTGGCCCAGCTCGGCCATCGCGAGGACCGCCCGGTGATCCAGCGCGGCCTCGACTACCTCCGGCGTGAACAGGAACCGGACGGTTCCTGGTTCGGCCGCTGGGGCACAAACTATATCTACGGCACCTGGTCGGTGTTGAGCGCATTCAACGGCGCCGGGGTCGCGCACGACGACCCGGCGGTGCGCCGGGCGGTCGACTGGCTTCTCGCCCGGCAGCAGCCGGACGGCGGGTGGGGCGAGTCCTGCGAGAGCTACGAGGGGGCCGCCGCCGGCGAGCACGACGAGAGCCTGCCGTCACAGACCGCCTGGGCGCTGCTCGGCCTGATGGCGGTCGGCGAAACCACGTCCGACGCGGTTGCGCGCGGCATCGCCTATCTGACCCGCACACAAGGGTCGGAAGGCGAGTGGGCGGAGCTCCCGTACAACGCGGTCGGCTTTCCGAAGGTCTTCTACCTCCGGTATCACGGCTACCGCCTCTTCTTCCCGCTGCTGGCCCTCGCGCGCTACCGCAATCTCCGCCGGTCGAACAGCGCAGCGCCGGTCTATGGTTTCTAGGTCCGGGCTTCCCCGCGGCACCGGCGACCCACCCCCGTGACCGACC
>CAXUBA010000144.1:0-7526 GCA_964249205.1 uncultured Acetobacteraceae bacterium
CGCCGAAGATCGCCTGGATCTCGCGCGTTCGGCCCGCGATCGCCGTCGGCGTGGAGGGCGTGACGTCGTCTGACATGGCAGAGCCTCACTGGTCTTCGGTGATCGAACGCCGCGTCGCGGGGCTTGTTCCGGAGCCTGCCCTCAGGCCGTCCGACTGCCCGCGGTCGGACGCAGGAACGCTCCTTCTTTGACCAGCGGGGCGCCAGGCCGAAACGGAGTGGCGAGTCGGAACGCCGGGCGGTCACGTTTGTCGCTGCGGCCGCCGCGGGCACTCTCCGGGCCCAAGTTACGATCCTGTTGCATCCCAGCAACATGGAGGCCCCGTCATTTGGTTGCGTGCGATTCGTGCCACGTTTCCGTGTGGGGCTGGAACACCCCTTGCTGTAGCCACCCTGAGTAGCTGGCGTCGCGGGAACGTGATGGCGGCCCGCCTGATAGGGGTTTGGACTATGCGTATCGATCGTTCTCTGAAGCGCACGATGCTCGTGGCATCGGCACTGACCGGGGTTCTGGCACCACTCGGTTCCGCAATGGCGCAAGCTGGCGTCGCCGGCGCCGCGGAGAGCGGTTCGACGGTGAGCCGCTCGTCGCAGACGCAGACGCCGGCCGGCCAGACGAGCAATGTCGAGCGCATCCAGGTCAAGGCACGCCGCATTTTGCTGCGAGAGAAGAATTCGCCGTCGGCGGTGACCGAGCTCGGCAAGGGAGCGATCCAGCAGGTTGGCGTGACCGGCTCGCCGACGTCGCTGCTGCGGCAGGCGCCATCCGTGAACGTCTACCAGCAGGGCATCGGCAACAACGAACCCGTGCTCTCGATCCGCGGCATCCGAGGCCTCGAGATCGCGTCCACCCTCGACGACGTGCCGACGCAGGACCTGCTGTCCGGCGGCGCCGGCGGCTTCCTCACCAACCTGATCGGCGGCAAGTTCGACCTCAGCCAGATCAGCGGGGTCTCGATCTACCCGGGCGTCGCCTATCCGGACAAGAACACGTTCGGAACGATCGGCGGCACGGTCGCCTACGACAGCCTTCGCCCGTCCTCGGAGCGCTCGATCGACATTCTCGGATCCGTGGGATCCTTCCACACCTACCAGGAAGGCATCACGCTCAATACCGGCCGGATGGACGGCTTCCTCGGATCCGGCTACGACGCGCCGACGGCGCTGTTCCAGTATTCGAACCTGCAGACGGCCGGCTTCATCGACTACACGCCGGCGCGGTACAACAATTTCGAGTTCGCCTTCGACAAGCCTTATGACGAGGGCCTGTCCAAGTTCCAGGCAACAGTGCTGTACAACACCGGTTCCGGCTACTTCAACGACGAGCCGACGCCGCTGCCCTACCTCAATCAGAACGGCCGCTTCAGCAACCCGTCCTACGACGAGGAGTTCGCGAAGCAGCAGAACCAGTATCTGACGGTCATCCTGAAAGACAGCACGTACATCAACGACTACGTGAATGTCGGGGCCGCGCTGTTCTACGAGTACACGCGGTCGGACACGACGACCTACGGCGACCCGTCGATCTTCTACGCATCGCCCGACCATCCGGGTTCGATCACGGTCGGCGGCGCGCCGCCGTTCAACCAGACGATCGCCGGCTTCGGCACGCAGGGCGGATTTGGTCCCGGTGGCCCGTACTACGATCCCGCGGTCGGCATCACCTACGACGGCAACGCGCAGTTTCCGCCGGGCTCGCAGTACTGCCCCACGGATGTTAGTAACGCCTTTGCGGCGGCAGGCGCGGCGAGCCCCTGCGGCTACAACGCATCGCGGGTGATCACCCAAACCGACACGTACGGCTTCCAGCCGCGCATCACCCTCAATCTGCCGACCTATTACGGCGTCGCGAACACAATCAAGGTCGGCGCGCTGATCGCGAAGGAGACGTCGCCGATCTTTCCGACCTATGCCTGGGGTACGCCGGACGTCCCGACGACGCAGGCCAACGAGGTCGGCGCGCTCTACGGCGGCGAGGTGGACGGCGGCACGCAGCGGACGATCTATCAGGTGTTCGCGCAGGACAAGATCGACATGGTGAACAACACGTTCCATGTCACGCCGGGCGTCACCTTCGAGGCGAGCAACTCGAGCTTTGACAGCGGATCGGTTTACGGCGGCATCCCGACCGCGGCCGAGGCGGCCAACCCGTACTGCCAGGCCGGCGGCCCATGCAATTTCGGTGCGTATTCCGCGACGCTCTGGGACAAGGACATCCTGCCCTTCGTCAACGTCGACTACGACCTCGATAAGATCCTGCCGCCGCTCAAGGGCGTGTCGCTGTACGGCAGCTACGGCGAGTCGGCGCTGTTCGCGCCGGTCGCCGACTTCTCGCCGAACACGTTCGGCCTGACGCCGCCGTCCGCCGCGATCGTTCACATGTACGAGGGCGGCGCGAAGTACAACATCTCGACCGTGTCGCTCTCGGCCGACTACTTCTACCAGAAGATCGATCGCGATTTTGGCTTCTTCCAGTATCAGTCAGGACCGTTGGAGGGATTGGCCGCTTACAACAACCTCGGGCAGCGGCAGTTCCAGGGCCAGGAAGCGTCGGTGATCTGGCAGGTCACGCCGCGGTGGCAGCTGTTCGGCAACGCATCGCACATCATCGCAAAGTACCTGAAGACCGATATCGGCAGCGTCACCATCCAGGAGGACCAGTTCGGCGACGTGATCCGCGGGACGCCGATCACCGGCGTTCCGAGCTGGATCGCGACGGTGGGCGTCGACTACGACCGCCATAGCTGGTTCCTGCATGGCGACGAGTTCCACGCTCGCTTCGAGGGCCAATACACCGGGCGGCAGTCCACCAGCTACGACGTGAACGGCTTCCAGAACCTCGGCCCGCTGCCGAGCGTGCCGCCCTACGGAACGTACGGCTACTACAGCTTCACCAATGGTGCCACGACCTACGACCCGAACGGCGGCATCGAGCCCTACGTCATCTTCAATCTCGACCTGAACTACTCGATGCCGGTCAAGCAGCTGGGGGTCGGCTACCTCAAGAAGCTTGATTTCGACCTCAACATCATCAACTTGTTCAACAAGCAATACTACCAGTACTTCTACCGGCAGATCACGCCGACGGCGGCCGGCGACTTCACGAGCGGCCCGTTCAAGGGTGAGCCGATCGGCCAGTATAACGGCGCCGAATTCGCGGACGGTTTGGCGGGTCAGCCCTTCTCGGCCACGTTTACGGTGACTGCCCGCTTCTGAAGCAAGCGGCGTCGTTTCGCGCGCGTGGACCGGACGGCTCAGAGGCCGTCCGGTTTGCGTTCGGCATCGAAGCGAGCGAACCCGATCCTGTGTCGTTATAGCGACACTGTCGCTGTATTCGCGTTGTTCGCTCGCCGACAACGTCATCTTCTGATTTCTCAATGAGCGGCAATCCGTAACGTTTGCGAGCGGTCACGTATCGATGCGTCGTGCGTGATCATTGTTGGGATAGGATATCGCGAAATGGCATTCGATCATTCACTGCGACGCACGATGCTGTTCGCATCGGCATTGACCGGTATCTTGGCGCCGCTTGGTTCCGCAATGGCGCAGGCCGGCGTCGCCGGCTCCGCGGAGAGTGGTTCGACCGTGAGCCGTTCGCGGCAGACGCAGACGCCGGCCGGGCAGAGCAGCAATATCGAGCGGATCCAGGTCAAGGCGCGTCGGATCCTGCTTCGCGAGAAGAATTCGCCCTCCGCCGTCACGGAGCTCGGCAAGAACGCGATCCAGACGGTCGGCGTGACCGGCTCGGTCGCGACGCTGCTGAAGCAGGCTCCGTCGGTGAACGTCTACCAGAACGGCATCGGGAACAACGAGCCCGTCCTGACCATTCGAGGTCTCCGCGGCATCGAGGTGGCATCGACCCTCGACGACGTTCCGACGCAGGATCTCCTGTCCGGCGGCAGCGGCGCCTTCCTGCAGAACATCATTGGCGGCAAGTTCGATCTCAGCCAGATCAGCGGGGTCTCGATCTATCCGGGCGTCGCCTACCCGGACAAGAACACATTCGGAACGATCGGCGGAACGGTTGCTTACGACAGCCTGCGCCCCTCCTCTCAGCAGTCGGTCGACATCCTCGGTTCGGTGGGTTCGTTTCACACCTACCAGGAAGGCATCACGCTCAACACGGGACGTATGGATGGCTTCCTCGGGACCGGCTACGACGCGCCGTCCGCGTTGTTCCAGTACTCGAACCTTCAAACTGCGGGCTACGTCGACTATACGCCGGCTCGCTACAATAACTTTGAGTTCGCTTTTGACAAGCCGTACGACGGCGGCTTGTCAAAATTCCAGGCGACCGTCCTCTACAACACCGGCAGCGGTTACTACCAGCCTGAACCCGTACCTTTTCCGTATCAGCAACAGAACGGCGAATTTAGCAATTACAACCCGAGCCAAGAATTTGCGACCCAGAACAACCAATACCTCACGACGATCCTCAAGGATAGTACGTATATCAACGATTACTTGAACGTCGGCGCGGCCTTATTCTACGAATACACCTACTCGGACGGGACGACCTATGGAGATCCTTCGATCTTTCAGACGACGGGCTATCCCGGTTCGGTGACGGTCGGCGGTGCTCCGCCGTTCAACCAGACGATCGCCGGCTTCGGCACGCAGGCGCTCAGCGCACCCACCTTCGAAGGTGGGGAGGGGCTCTTCTACGAGCCGCCGGCGGGCTACAGCTACAACGGCGTCGCGCAATTCCCGCCCGGTTCGCAATACTGCCCGACGACGGTCTACAACGCCTATCAGGCGCAAGGCTTGGTGTCGCCCTGCGGCTACAACGCACAGCGGACGATCACGCAGACGGACACGTACGGCTTTCAGCCGCGCGTGACGCTGAACGTGCCGACCTATTACGGTGTCGCGAACACGATCAAGATCGGTGCGCTGATCGCAAAGGAGACGTCGCCCTTTATCCCAACCTATACGTGGGGCACGACCCCGGTCCCGGAAACGCCCGGGAACGCGAGCCTGGTCAACGGCGTCGGAGCGATTGACGGCGGCACGCAGAGGACGATCTATCAGGTCTTCGCCCAGGACAAGGTCGACATGGTCGACAACACTTTCCACGTCACGCCGGGCCTCACGTTCGAATACAGCAGCTCGAGCTTCGATAGCAGCACGGTCTTTGGCGGCACGCCGAGCGCGGCCGAACTCGCAACCCCGTTCTGCCAGGATCCGGCGAACGTCTGCGGCTTCGGCTCCTACTCCGCCGTCAAGGACGACCGTGAACTGCTGCCCTTCGTGAACGTCGATTACGATCTCGATAAGATCCTGCCACCGCTTAAGGGCGTGTCGTTCTACGGCAGCTACGGCGAGTCGGCCCTGTTCGCGCCGGTCGGAGACTTCTCGCCCAATACGTTCGGCCTGAGCCCACCGTCCGCCGCGATCGTTCACATGTACGAAGGCGGAGCGAAGTACAACATCTCCAACGTCTCGCTGTCTGCCGACTACTTCTACCAGAAGGTGGATCGCGACTTCGGGTTCTTCCAGTATCAGTCCGGACCACAAGCCGGGCTCGCCGCGTACAACAACCTCGGCAGCCGCCAATTCCAGGGTCAGGAAGCGTCGGTGATCTGGCAGGTAACGCCGCGCTGGCAGGTCTTCGGCAATGCTTCGCATGTCCGTGCCGTCTACCTGGCGACGGACGTCGGCAGCGTCACGGTGCAGGAGGATCAGTTCGGCGACGTCATCCGTGGGACGCCGGTCACCGGCATCCCGTCATGGCTCGCGAACGCCGGCTTCGACTACGACCACCACAGCTGGTTCCTACACGGCGACGAGTTCCACGCCCGCTTCGAGGGCCAGTATACCGGCCGCCAGAGCACGAGCTACGACGTGACCGGGTTTCAGAACCTCGGTCCGCTACCCAGTGTGTCTCCGTTCGGGACCTATGGTTACTATACCTTCACGAACGGTGCGACGACCTACGACCCGAATGGCGGGATCGAACCTTTTGTCATTTTCAATCTCGACCTGAACTACTCGATGCCGGTAAAGCAGCTCGGTGTCGGTTACCTGAAGAAGTTGGATTTCGACCTCAACATCATCAACCTGTTCAACAAGACCTACTTCGCCTACGTCTACAAGCAGATCACGCCGACAGCCGCGGGTAACTTTACCAGCGGACCATTTGCCGGCAATCCGATCGGCCCGTATAACGGGCAGGAGTTCAAGGATACATTGGCTGGCCAGCCGTTCACCGCTACGTTCACCGTGACGGCACGGTTCTGACCCGTCGATCGCTCTCCCGGGCCTTGCCCGGGAGAGCGTCTCGTCCGCCGCCTCGTCGCTAATCACGCGTCATCCGCTGATGCCGTGCCCGGGCGCCGCGCTCGATCGCGGCGGCGACCAGCGGATCGACGCCGAGCTCCGCCATCACGAACTCCAGCATCTGCAGCAGCGGCTGGTTCGCCTTCGCCGACGCCGCGACCACCTCGCAGGCGAGCGCGTAGGCGGTTTCGCGGAGCCGCGGCTCGAGCGCGGTCCGCACGAGGCGAGCGGCGTGGTTGAGCCCGTCCTCTTCGCGAAGCAGGCCGATCGCGGCCTCCATCGCGTGATCGAGCCGTTCGCTCGACACGTCCTGGAAGATCGGCAGCGTTTGCACCAGGCCCGACATCACGCCGATCTCGCGGTCCGAGATGCCCGCGCCGTCGGCCGCCGCGACCAGCACCATCGTGCAGATCAGCGCTTCCTGCGGATCGAGTGCCGTGTCCGTCTGGATCTCCATGTCCATGGGGTCCTCCTTTGCGGCGCAACCTGCATCGGTGGGCGGGGCTTGGGAAGTCAGCGTTCCGAGAGGAAGGCCGCCGTTCGCGCCGCCGCCGCCGCGAGACCGAGGCGTTCCGGCACCACGCCGTCCGGAAACGCGCCGAGCAGCCGGCTCGGCATCCGGCGGTCCAGTAGCACGAAGACGCCGCGGTCGCTTCCACTCCGGATCAGCCGGCCGAACGCCTGCCGAAGCCGAAGGCGCACGATCCGGTCGTCGTAGCTGGCGGGTTCGCCGCCCGACAGGTGCAGCCGTCGTTCCCGGTGCAGGATGTCGGGGCGCATCCAGGGCACGCGCTCGAACGCGACGAGGCGGAGCGCCGCTCCCGGCACGTCGACGCCGTCCCGCATCGCGTCGGTGCCGAGCAGGCAGCTGTCGCGCTCGGCGCGGAACACGTCGACCAGCGACGCATTGTCCATCGCGTCCACGTGCTGCGCGAACAGCGGGATCCCCTGCGCTTCGAGGGGGGCGGCGATCCGCGCATGCACCGCGCGGAGCCGCGCGATCGCGGTGAACAGGCCGAGCCCGCCGCCGCCGGCGGCGAGGAACAGGGTCCGGAACGCGGCGGCGAGCGCGTCCGTGTCGCGACCGTCGACGTCGGTGACCACGAAGCAGCGCGTCTGCCGTCCGTAGTCGAACGGGCTCGGCAGGGCGGCGCGGAGCGCGGGCGAGGGGAGGTGCGGCGCGCCGACCCGGCGTTCGGCGGCGCTCCAGGCGCGCTCGGCTTCCTCGCCGCTCGGGCCGCGGATCGT
>CAXUBA010000145.1:0-7414 GCA_964249205.1 uncultured Acetobacteraceae bacterium
GCCGTCTGACGCGCGGACCGCGACGACGCGGCCGTCGCTCATGACGGCCACGCGGTCGCAGCTCTCGATGACCTCGCCGAGCATGTGCGAGACGAACAGCACGGACAGTCCGGACGCGACCTCGCGCCGCACGTGGGCAAGGAGCTGGGACGAGGTGTGGCGGTCGAGCGACGAGGTCGGCTCGTCGAGGATCACCAGCCGCGGCGCGACGTCGGTGACGGTGAAGGCGCGCGCGATCTCGACCATCTGGCGCTCGGTGAGCGTGAGGTCGGCGGTGACGGCGTCGGCGCGAATGGCGTGTCCGGGGAAGATGCGGTCGAGACTGTCGCGGATCAGCGTGGCGGCGCGCGTCCGCCAGAACGGACCGCGGAGCGTCCGGTGCATGACGCGCGTGTTTTCCGCGACCGTGAGGTTCGGCGCGAGCGAAAGCTCCTGGAACACGCAGCGGATGCCGAGCCGTCTCGCCTCGCGCGCCGAGTGGGCGGCGTGCGGGGCGGCGCCGCGGATCGAGACGGTCCCGCCGGTCGGCGCGAGCGTCCCGTTCAGCAGGTGGATCAGCGTCGACTTGCCGGCGCCGTTGTGCCCGACGAGGCCGAGGCACTCGCCGTTCTCGATCGAGAGCGTCGCGCCGGCGAGCGCCTGCACCGGTCCGAAGCTCTTCTCCACGTCGTCGAAGCGGACGAGGGTCGACACATCGTCGGACGGTGCGTCCCGTCCGCCGGTGCTCAAGGCGCGTGTCCCGCCGCCGCGCAAGGGACCGACGCGACGGTCAGTGCGCGGCGGCCTTGCTGATCAGCGCCGCGGTGTCCGCCTCCGAATACAGCTTGTTGGCGACGCCCCCGGTCGGCGTGGTCGCGAGCGCCTGGTCGAGATGCGCCTGGTCGATCGAGAGATAGGGGATGGTGATGTCCTTCGGCACCGACTTGCCGTCGAGCACCGCCTGCGTGACCCAGAACGCCAGCGTCACGATGCCGGGGGCGATCGAGACAGACATCGTCTGGTAGCCGTCCTTGTCGTGCTGCTGCTTCCACCAGCTGAGCTCTTCCTGGCGGTTGCCCATGATGATGATCGGGAGCTTGCGGCTGGTGGCCTGGAAGGCCTGCGCGGCGCCGTAGCCGTCGCCGCCCTGTGTCACCACGCCGACGATGTCGGGCAGGCTCGGGAGCACGCCGGCGACCGCCTTCTGGGCCACCGACTGGGTCCAGTTGCCGTAGACCGAGCTCACGATGTGGAAGTTCGGGTGCTGCTTGACGCCGTCCTCGATCCCCTCGTGGATCTCGTTGTCGATCGAGGTTCCGGCGAGACCGTGGATCTCGAGGAGGTTGCCGCCCTTCGGCAGGCGGGTCGCGAGGTAGTCGACCTCGGAAGCGCCCATCTTCTTGAAGTCGACCTGGAGCCGCCACGCGCAGGGCGCGGTCGCGATGCCGTCGAAGGTGACGACCGTGATGCCGGCGCTGCAGGCGGCCTTGATCGCGCCGTTCAGCGCGTCCGGCGACGCGGCATCGACCACGATGCCGTCGAAGCCCTGCAGGATCATGTTCTGGATCTGCGCGGCCTGTTCGGTGACCTGGTTCTCGGCGGTGGTGAAGGCCTGGGCCTGCTTGACTTTGCCGGCCTTGACCGCGGCGGCGCCGACGTCCCCCCAGCTGTGCAGCATGGCCTGTCGCCAGGAATTGCCCGCGTAGTTGTTGGACAGTGCCAACCGCTTGCCGGCGGTGTCCGCCTCGGCGGCGAGCGACGGGATCGCGAACAGCCCGGCCATCAGCAAGACGCGTTTCATGATCCTGTGGTCCTTCCCGGGGTCCGCCGCGTCGAGCGCGCGGCTCTGTTGCGGACTATCGGGCAACCACGGCGGACGTCAACGGGATGGCCGGACCAACCGGGGGCGCCTGCGGACCGGGCGCGTCACCGAAGTCGGGTCAGGGGTTCGGATGGTCCTTCTTCTTTCCGTCGACGTTCTCGGCGCCGGCGCGGGTGCCGCCGACGCGGTCGGCGCCGCCCGCATCCGGCGCGTCGGGCTTCTTGTGGTTGCCGGTGTTCTGCTGGCCGTCCGTGTGGTCGATCGCGTCCTCGGTGTGGTCCTGCTTCATGCCGGGTCTCCTTTCGGGATCGAACGCGCAGGATCGCGGCGGTTCCGGCGTCAGGGGCGTCCGTAGCCGAAGCTGTCGCGCGGCATCGGCCGCAGCGCCCAGATGAAGGCCTGTCGCGACAGGTCGGGATGGCCGGGATGGACGATCGGCACCAGCAGCCCGTTCGCCGTCAGCACGAAGTTCGGGATGTGCGGGTTCGGCAGGTTTTCGAGATGGATCACGGTCAGGGTTTGTCCGTCGCTGTTCACGGTGTGTCGGGTCCAGCGATCAGTCCAGCGGAGCTCCTGCGGTCCGCTCGCGCCGGTGTCCTGCTGCAGGAGGCGGACGTAGTGGTAGGTCCCGCTCGTCGCGTCCGGCGTGCCGTCGAGGATGATCTCCAGCCGGGCGTAGTAGAACGAGGTGATGGTTTCCTCGACGCCGGTCCAGTCGCCGACCACCGGTCCGGTCCGCAGGTCGCAGGCGCCGAGGGTCAGCAGCGCGGCGGCGAGGACGGCGGCTCGGATCATCATGGGGGACAGATGAGGTCGGACCCTGTTCGCGCCAACGCGCGGGCGGGTCAGATCGCGCGATCGAGGTTCCGGAAGAAGCTGATCATCAGGCCCTGGCAGAAATGGGCGAGCTCGCTGTCGTAGCGGTAGCCCTCGTCGCGGAGGAAGGCGTGCGCGCCGTCGACCTCGTGCCAGCCATACCGCGTGCCGAGCTGTTCCAGCCGTTCGCGGATGGCCGCGCGCCCGGCGAAGGGCACGTGCGGGTCGGCGCGGCCGAACACCATGAGGAGCTCGCCCCGGATCTCGGCGGCGCGTGCGAGCGTGTCGTCGGCGCGGCCGGCGCCGAGCGTGCCGGTGTGGATGTCGGTCGGGTAGAAGCAGGCGGCGCGCTCGACGTCGCCCTGCATCGCGGCGCGGAAGGCGAGATGGCCACCGAGGCAGACGCCGGCGGCCCCGAGGCGTCCGGTGCAGACGGGCAGCGACCGGAGGTGATCGAGGGCGGCGCGGGTGTCGCTATCGAAGTCCGCCACGGGCTTGGTGAACTTGAGCGCGTTGCCGCGATCGGTGCCGGCGGCGTCGTAGCCGAGTGCGGTGCCGGCGGGCTCGTGCTCGTGGTAAACTTCCGGCACCGAAACGACGAGGCCGGTGCCGGCGAGGAACGCCGCGAGCCGGCGGATCGGCGCGGTCACCTGGTAGATTTCGGAGAACAGCACGACGCCCGGGAAGCGCCCGTCGCGCGCGGGGCGGAACAGGTGCGTGCGCATCGGGCCGGTGGGGGTCGGGAGATCGGCGATGCCGGGGTCGGCGAGGATCATGGTGCGTCCGCTTCGGCATGGCCGCGCGGGGTGGCGGTCGTGGGGGTCCGGGCGGTCGTTGCGGAGCGGACGGTCACGGCCGGAGCAGCGCCAGCCACTCGGACGGCGTCTGGCCGCTGCTCATGCGCGATTCCACGAGCCCGTCGATCATGAAGGTGGGCGAGGCATGGATCCCGTTCTGCCGCGCGTAACGGCAGTGCCACTTGATCTCGCGCTCGAGGTCCGGTGTCGCGAACGCTTCGCGGAGCGGGACGCCGCTGAGGTCCTCGAGCCTGCCGATCACCTCGTTCGGCGTCGCGTCCATGTTCGGTCCGGAACAATGGCGGTCGAACTCGAAGCGTTCGCGATTCGCCGCGACGGCCGCGAGCACCGCGCGCGCGGCGTGCCGCCCTTCCGGCCCGAGCGAGGCGGCGAGGACGCAGCGGACGACGACGCCGGAATAAAGGTGCCAGGGCTGCGACTGCAGCCGCAGCTTCACGGTGAGCCGGTCCTCGCCGCACAGCGCGACGATCGCGTCGACCTTGCCGAACGCCAGCACCGAGAACGGGCAGGTGGGCTCGAGAAACATCTCGAGCACGCGGGGTCCGTGGCCCCAGACCAGGGGATCGGCCGTCCAGCTCGTCGTGGCGTCGTTCATCCGTTCAAACCCGGCTTCCGGTGCGCGCGTCGCGTCGCGACGCAGCTAATCCGATCATGCGCCGATCGGGCAAGGGTCGGCCGGCCGCGGCGCCGGGTGCGACCGGCATCAGCCGCGCGCGACCGAGCATTCGATCTGGCCGAACGGCTCGTCCGTCGCGACGTAGACGTCGCCGGCGCCGGGACCCGATCCGAGTTTCGCGAGATCGACGGGGATGAAGTGCTTGTTGGGGCAGCTGAGATCGAGGCGCTCCACCAGCGGCCGCGCGCGCAGCACCGCTTCGCCCATGCGGTAAAGGCTGTCCTGCAGGCTCGCGCTGAAGGTGTCGGCGAACACGTCGAGCATGGTCGCGAGGACCGCGTCGTTCTCGCGCGCGGGATCGTCCGGCATCGCGCGCCAGAGCCAGGTCGCATCCATGCTGGTGCCGCAGAGGCGGTCGTCGACCTCGGGAAGCGTCGTGATCTCGTCGCGGACGAAGCCGCGGAAGCCCGATCCGCCGGATTTCAGGAAGCTGAAGCCCGACACGCCGGACGACAGCGTCGTCGCGTCGCGTGTCGCGTCGGCGCGCGCGACGCGGACGCCGTTGCCGTCGCGCAGGAAGGCGTGCGGGTGCGGACCCGCCGATCCTGCGAGGCGGATCCAGCGCGCGTCGCGCGCGGTCACCGAGACGGACGACACCTGCCGGTAGCGCGCGAGGAAGCGCGCCGCGATCGCGGCGACGAAGGCTTCGGCGGATGCGCCGGGATGCTCCGCGGCGACGACGTAGACGAGGTTCTTGATGCTGTCGGTGGCGACCACGTCGGTGTTGTCGGCGTCCGTGTAGCTCGCGGCGAACGCGCCTTCGAGCATCACGGCGACGTCGAGCTCGCTGACCGCATGCGGTCCGTCGCCGCGAACGGCCCGCATCACGCGGACCCGGCCTTTTCCGTAGCGGTTTCCGACCAGCGGCATCGTGTGACCTTCGTGGAGCTGTCGCGTCTTGCACATTGTGCAACGCGGCCGCTACGGTGAGCAAGGCCAAGGCAACAAGGCGGACTTCGTCGCAAGATTGCCGCTGCTGTAAGCAGAATCCTGATCACGCACTGCCGGGTTGCCTGCTTTTCAATCTTTCGGAGCTCAACATGCAGTCGCTCCAGTCCGACGCGTTCGAGCCGACGCGGAACGAGCTTCGCGACCTGCCGCGGCTCGACGCGTGGTGGCGTTCGACGCCGCGCTACGGCCTGCTGATCGTCACCGTCGCGCTCGCGATCGCGTTCTCGGTCGCGTTCCCGTCGACGTTCCCGACCTTCTTCAACATGCGGTCGATGATCGCGGCGCGCTCGATCGTCGCCCTGCTGGCGCTCGCGGCGCTTTGCCCGATGGTGACGGGAAAGATCGATCTCACTGTCGGCTACGGCGTCGTGCTCTGGCACATCACGGTGATCGCGCTGCAGACCGACGGCGGCGTTCCGTGGCCGTTCGCCGTGGTCATCACGATCTTCGCCGGCGGTGTGCTCGGCATCCTCAACGGCGTGCTCGTCGAGTTCGCGCAGATCGACAGCTTCATCGCGACGCTCGGGACGGGCACGATTCTTTACGCGGCGGCGCTGTGGTACACGGGCGGCAGCCAGGTGGTCGGCGATCTTCCCGACGGGTTCGAGCTGATCGACACGGCGAGCATCGCGGGACTGCCGATCGGGTGCGTCTACGTCGTGGCGCTCGCGGTCCTGCTCTGGGCCTGTCTCGAACACACGCCGCTCGGCCGCGAGCTCTACGCGGTGGGCGCGAACCCGCGCGCCGCCGCGCTCAACGGTCTTCCGGTCCGGCGTCACATCCTGCTCGCCTTCGCGGCGTCCGGCACGATCACCGGCGCGACCGGCGTCGTTCTCGCCGCCAAGCTCGGGATCGGCCAGGCGAGCGTCGGGCTCGACTACCTTCTGCCGGCGCTGGTCGGCGTGTTTCTCGGTTCGACCGCGATCAAGCCCGGGCGCGTCAACGTGTGGGGCACCGTGGTCGCGATGACCGTGCTCGCGATCGGGATCTCCGGAATTCAGCAGACCGGCGCGAGCTACTTCGTCGAGCCGCTGTTCAACGGTCTGACGCTGCTGCTCGCGGTCGGCATCGTCGCGTGGAGCCAGCGGCCGCGTCGCGGCCCGGCGCTTGCCGAAGCCGGCGCATCGCTGCTCGCGTCCTGACCGGACGCCGGCCCCCGTTCATTCAAGGAGGAAGTTTCATGAAGCGACGCGATTTCGTTGCCCGCCTCGGCGCGGGCCTGGGCGGGGCGACGGTGCTGCCGCTGTTCGCGCCATCGGCCCGGGCGGCGGCCGACGCGCCGCTCGACGTCGCGACCGCCCGGTCGATCGTCGCGAGCGCCGCCGCCAAGGCCATTCCCTGGACCGGCCCGACGACGGGGCCGGCCGCGAAGCCCGGCCGCTCGGTGATCCTGGTGTCGGAAGACCAGCGGAACGGCGGCGCCCTCGGCGTCAGCGTCGGCGTCACCGAGGCGGCGAAGGCGATCGGCTGGAACCTCAGGATCATCGACGGCGGCGGCACGATCTCCGGCCGGTCCGCGGCCTTCGACCAGGCGATGACGCTGAAGCCCGACGCGATCATCGTCGACAACGACGACGCGATCGAGCAGCACGTCAACCTCGCGCGCGCCGCCGCGGCCGGGATCAAGCTGATCGGCTGGCACGCGACGATCAAGCCGGGACCGGCGCCGGATCTCGCGCTGTTCACCAACATCTCGACCGACCCGCTCAAGGTGGCGCGGACCGCGGCGGCCCTGGTGGTGGCGCATTCGAACGGGCGCGCCAACGTCGTGGTGTTCACGGACTCGACCGAGAAGATCTCCGTCCTGAAGTCGGACGCGATGGCGCGCAACATCCGCGCGGCGCCCGGCTGCTCGGTGCTGACCACGGAAGACACGCCGCTCGCGCAGGTCTCGACGCGAATCCCGCAGCTCACGACCTCGCTGCTGCAGGAATACGGTTCGAAATGGAACTACAGCCTCGCGATCAACGACGGTTTCTTCGACTTCATGGGACCGTCGCTGCGTTCGGCGGGAATCGGGCGGACCGGCCAGCCGCTGAACATCGCGGGCGGCGACGGCAGCCGGGCCGCGTTCCAGCGCATCCGCACGAAGAACTACCAGCTCGCGACGGTTGCGGAGCCGCTCAACCTGCATGGCTGGCAGGCGATCGACGAGGCCAACCGCGCGCTGTCCGGCCGGCCGCCGAGCGGCTTCGTGGCGCCGATCCACCTCGTCACGAGCGCGGACGTCGCGGCCGACGGCGGCACGAAGAACGTGTTCGATCCGGACAACGGCTACCGGGCGATCTACCGGAAGATCTGGGGCAAGTAGCCTCCTCGCACCGACGGCAGCCGTCCCTCCTCGGTGAGGGC
>CAXUBA010000146.1:0-7381 GCA_964249205.1 uncultured Acetobacteraceae bacterium
CGTCACGCTCGCTCACTAGCGCCGTCATGCGTCGCTGCCCGACTGCGGTTGCTGAACCGAGCGACGCGCGCACGGTCGCGAAATCTTCTGCTGTCGCGTCCGCTAGCAATGCCTGGGCCGCCGCCCATGCATCGGCTGCGCGCGGCCGCACGATCACGTGCATCCGTACGCCGCACCTGATCTGACGTCCTTCTGCCTCGGCGAGCCGGCGCACTCGGTCGAAATGCGGCCCAATTTGCGGGGGCGGCTCACCCCAATTCAGGTAGACGTCAGTGTGTCGCGCTGCCACCGCGAGCGCTGCGTCCGAAGAGCCGCCGAAGTAAATCGGTGGCCTCGTGCCAACGCCGGGCGCGTATGCGCCCTCCGCCCAGAGATGCTCGCCACGGAAGTCGAACAGGCCGCCCCAAGCTCCATGCATCACCTGAAGGAATTCGTCCGTACGCGCGTAACGTCCTTCTTTGCCGAGTCCGTCACCGAAGCGTCGCTGCTCACTGTCCTCCGACCCGGTCACCACGTTCAGCATAAGCCGACCGCCAGAAAGCCGCTGGAATGTCGCCGCTTGCTGCGCCGCCAGCGCTGGCGCGATCGTGCCGGGCCGGAACGCAATCAGAAATCGGAGTCTGGTCGTCACCGGGATCAGACTCGACGCCACCACCCACGCGTCCTCACACCAGGTGCCGGTTGGTGTCAGCACCGCGTCGAACCCCGCCTGTTCCGCCGCCCGCGCCATCAGTTGCACATAGGAGAGCGTCGCCCGCCGAGCCCCGGTAGGCGCCGGCCCATGCTCGCGCCCCGTGCGCGCAGGCTCCGCTGCGTGAGTGCCGTCGGACGTTGCGCCCTGGAACGCCGATTGCGTCGCCGCGCCGGCTTGCGTCAGCGTCCGCCCGTCGCCGTGCGTCGGGAGATACCAATGGAGCGAGAGATGCGTCATTACGGGCGCTCAGAAGTATGAGGTGCGCGGCGGTTCGGAGCCGTTGATGTCCCAGGCGCCAACCACCCGCCGCTTGTAGTCGAGTGGGTTGTGCGCGACGACCGTGCGGGCATTCCGCCAGTGCCGATGCAGGTTGACGTTATTGGTTACGGCTGATGCGCCTCCGCCGTCGAAGACGTTTGCGACTGCAGGCAGCACGAGATCGGCGACTGCCACCTGCGCCCGCGCTACGTCGACCGCGGCCGCGAGCGCCGCCGCCTCGTTGCCGAGGCGGTCGGCGGCGTCATCGCGCGACACCGCCGCGGCCAGCACGCTCGCCCGCGCCGCAAACGCGGCGCTGCTCACCACGCCGGCGGTGCGCAACACGTAAGGATCGTCTGCGGCGCGGTCGGTGAGGCCGTGCGCGCTCGGCCGTGCCCGCGTCCTGACGTATTCGTTCAGATCGTTCGACGCGTTAGCCGCGATTCCAGCCAGCACTGCAGCGAGGAATAACTGCCGGTGACCGCCCATGTGCGTAAATCCCTGCTCGAGGGTCTTGAACTCGAGCAGCTCGTCCGTCTCGACCGCGACGTCGACGAAGTTTGTCGTGCCGGTAGCAGTCGTTCGCTGGCCCATCCCGTCCCAGTCGTCGTGGAGCGTGATGCCGCGGCGATCGGAGGGGACTAGCGCCCGGCGCTCAACCCCGTCCGCGTCCTTGCCGGACACGTAGAGCAGGTCAGCGAAGAGCGCGCCGGTCGAGTACGACTTGCGCCCTTGGAGCAGCCACGAGCCGTTCCCGGTCCGCTTAAGCGAGCTCGCAATGGTGCCGACGCGGCTCGTCGTCGCTTCGCTCAGCGCGTTGCCCACGACCGCGCCCCGCGCGAGCACCGGCCACCACCGCCGCGCCGTGCGCCCCTCGCCATGCGCCCAGAGCTCCTCGACAAAGAAGAAATGCGGCCGCACGCCCTGCGCCACGTTGCTGTCCACCGACGCGATCGCGATGATCGCCTCCATCTGGTCACGGATCGTGCCGCCCGCGCCGCCTTCCACGACCGGGATCCGCAGCGACAGCACGCCCGAACGGCGCAGCGCATCGACGGCGCCGTACGGCAGCGTTCGGGCGAGCTCGCGCGCGGCGACGTCCTGGTCGAGCTCGCGGACGAGCCGGTCGAGGCCGGCGAGCACCGCTGCGGCGTTCCGGAGCGGCGTCGTCGTCAGGGCACCGCCTCCGCCGCACGGACTCGCGGCATGATCTCGCGCGCGAACAGCTCCATGCCGCCCTCGAGCGGCTGAAAGGCCAGCATGAACGTCTCGATGCCGCGCTCGCACCAATCACGGATGCGCTTGGCGACGGTGTCGTAGCTGCCGACCAGGCCGGCCGCCGTGCCGCCGTTCGGCCCAATATGCGGCCGTTCGTTGAGGTTGCGCCACATGACCGAGTTTTGGTCCACCTGTTCCATGAAGCGGTTCATCATGTTCCCCGCGCCCGCCTTGTCGCGCCGATCGAGCTCCCACTGATAGTGGAGGATCTCGTCAGCGGCAGCGTCCGTCGAAGCTGCGACCACGAATCCGGCCAACCCGAAGCGGAGTGGCGCCACGCCGCGCCGGTCACGCCGCGCGACGTCCGCCATCAGCGCGGTCGCAATCGTAGGATCCTGCCCGTTTAGAAACAGCACGTCCGCTTCGGCCGCGGCGAGATCACGCGCCGGTGTCGACTCGCCGCCCATGTAGATCGTTGGCCGAGCGCGCCAGCGGCTCGGCGGCCGCAGCACGAAATCGTCGATTTGAAAGAACTCGCCGGCGAAGCTGGTCCGCTCGCCCGTCATCAGTCGGCGCACGATGTGGAGCCACTCAGTCCCGTAGGCATAGCGCCGTTCGTGCGGCAGCATGCCAATACCCGAGCGCTCGAGATCGGGCTTCCACCAGGCGTTGACGACGTTAAGCGAGAAGCGACCCCCGCTGATCGCCTCGATTCCCAGCGCCTGCTTGGCGAGGATGGTCGGGTGGATCACCGATGGCTTGATCGCCGCGATGATCTCGATCCGCTCCGTCAGAGCCGCGACCGCAGCGGCAGCCGTCCACGCCTCCAACTGGTCAAGCTCGTCGCCGAGTGGATTCATCGTGTGCTGCGCGATCAGCGTCGAATGAAAACCGAGCCGTTCGGCGAGTAAGATTTGATCGCGCACACGCTCCCACGACGCGTCGACCGGATCGTCGGGATGACTTAGCGAGGCGAACGTGCCGTGAATGTTCGCCCACACTCCGTAACGCGGGGAAGGAATAGCCACCCGGGTCGCGCTCCTTATTTTACGATGCCCTGCAGGCCCGCCCGGTCGATCGTGGTCAGCACCGCGACGACGATTACCGCGCCCTTCACGATTTCCTGCGTGAAAGACGACACGCCCGAGATGTTGAGCCCGTTGCCGAGAGTGGTGATCAGCGCCACCCCGAGCAGAGTGCGTGAAGCGCCACCGACCCCGCCTGTGAGCGCCGTGCCGCCGACCACGATCGCGGCGATCGTGTCGAGCACGTA
This sequence comes from uncultured Acetobacteraceae bacterium, assembly GCA_964249205.1. Lineage (GTDB taxonomy): Bacteria > Pseudomonadota > Alphaproteobacteria > Acetobacterales > Acetobacteraceae > CAXTPV01. Next base: position 3,444 of record CAXUBA010000146.1, read on the forward strand.
GCCGTCGCCGATCGAAGGCGTCGCCGAGCCGAGTCGTGACAGCAAGAAAAAGCCGCCGATCGCCGCTAGTGTGCTCGACAGCACGAACGCGTAAGCTTTGAACCGGTCGACAGCAATGCCCGTGAGGCGAGCAACGCGCTCGCCCGCCCCGATCGCGACCACGTAGCGCCCGAACCGGGTGCGAGCGTTGACGAACGCGAGCACCGCCCACCCGACGAGGCCGAGCGTCAGCACGTTTGGCAGCCTCGGCACGATCTGCCCGTTTGCGATGGCTGAGAACGCGTCGTCGTCCACCAGCAACGCGCTGCCGTTCAGCACGTGAAGCATGATGCCGGTGAAGATGGAGCCCGACGCGAGCGTCGCGATGAACGACGGCAGCCGCAGCACCGTCGTCAGCGCCGCGTTGAACAGCCCGGCGACGACGCCGAGGGCTGCCGAGGCGAGTAGCGCGACGCCCCAGCCCGTGTTCAGGTCCTGCAGCAGCACCGCGGCGAGCGCTGCCGAGAGTGCCGCAACGCCGCCGACGGAAAGGTCGATGGAGCCGAGCAGGATCACGAACGTGCCGCCGAGCGCGATGATCAGCAGCGGACCCGCTTGTGCGCCCATGACTGTGAGGTTTACCGGCGACAGAAACGCGTGCTGCCTTGCCGCGAAGTAGAGCGCGAGCAGCACGAGCGCGGCGACCGGCAGCACCGTCGCGCGCCGCTCGCGCGTGAACCAGCGCCGAGCGCCGCCAGCCGCCCCGCCTACAGCCGCGTCCGTGCGCGTGTCGGCCGCCGCCGCGCGTTCGGCTGCAGCGCTCACGCCGCCTGTACCTTTGCCGTTCGCGCTCCGTCGACCCTTGGTTTCATGCCCTCCGCGGGCCCGATCATCGCGCCGACAAGTTCGTGCTCTTTCGTCGTGCGTTCCGCGTTGTCGCGGTCGAAGACCAGCCGCCCGTCGCGCATGAGGAGGATGCGGTCGCTGAGCGCAATCAGCTCGGGCAGGTCGTCGCTGACGTATAGTATCGCCGTACCGCGCCCGGCGAGCGCCCGCAGAAGCGCATGGATTTCGACCTTAGCGCCGACGTCAACGCCCGCCGTCGGGTTTTCGATGAGCAGCAGCAATGGTTCGCGTGTCATCCACCGTGCCAGCGCAACCTTCTGCTGATTGCCGCCGCTGAGCTCGCCGACGCGCTGAGCCGCCGGTGCCTTGATGCTGAACGCCGCGATCGCTGTCCGGGCGGCCTCCCGCTCGCGCCGCGAGCGCCAGATCCCGAGCCGGTTCGAGAAGCCGCGTGGCCCCGCGTGCCCGCTCGGCAGCGTTAGGTTGCGCGCCACGGTCTCGCCCGCGATCACCGCCTCGCCCGCCCGATCGGCCGACACGTAGGCGACGCCCGCGTGCTTGCGCCGCGCAATCGGCCCCTCGAGCACCCGCCCGTCGAGCGTCGCCGCACCCGAAGCCGCTCGCGCAACACCGGCAATTAGCCGCAGCAACTCGCCCTTACCTGACCCGAGCAGCCCGCCGACACCGACCACAGTGCCCGGCGCGACTTCGAACGACACGTCGGCGACGGCCGGGCGGCGATGCCGGTCGGCGCCCGTGCGCACGGTCGCCGCCGTCATCCGGTCGACCACCAGCCCGGTTCGGCCGCTGTCGCTCGGCCCGGCGCGGGGGGCGTGCGCAGTCCGAACAACCGCATCGCGCCCCACCATAAGCCGGTGCAGCCGGTCTTCGTCGAACGCGTCCGTCGGGCCGCCGCCGACTACCACGCCGTCGCGCAGCACCACCACGCGATCGCAGACCGCGAGCACCTCGCCGAGACGGTGCGACACGAAGGCGAGGCCGGCGCCCGCCGTGCGCAGCGCGCGCATACGCTCCAGCAACATCGCGACCTCCGCCCCCGTGAGGCCGGTTGTCGGCTCGTCGAACAGCACGAACGAGGCCGGCAGTCCGAGGATCGCCGGCAACAGCGTAGCGCGACCCACCTCCAGCGCCTGCCGCGTCGCGAAGTCGTAGAGTCCCACCGGCGCGCGCACGTCGACCGCGAGCCCCATCGTCGACACCAGCGCGCGCGCCTCGCGCACCATCGCGGCGGTGTCGAGCACGCCCACGCGCGTCCAATGCCGGTCGTGTCCGAGGAACAGGTTCTCCCAAACCGGGAGCGGGCCAATCTGCGCCGGCTCCTGGAAGATGCGCCACACTCCGTGCCGGTTGGCGTCATGGTGATCGCGAAAACGGATCGCATGCCCGTTCAGCAGCACGCGGCCCGCGCTCGGTGCGAGGGTGCCCGACAGCACGTTGAGCAGTGTCGATTTGCCGGCGCCGTTCTCGCCGAGGATGCCGACGCACTCACCAGCCCCGATCGCGAGCGAGACGTCGCGGAGCGCCGCCAACCGGCCGAAGCGGTGGGTTAGCTGGTCGACAGCGAAGATCGTGCTGTTGTTCAAGCCTTCACACCGCCGTAGCTAAAATCGTCGAGCTTCAGTCGATAGGCCGCAGTGTAGCGTTGCGTCTCCCGATTGAACTCGCCCGACCGTAGCGAGGCTGCGTAAGCTGCAGGTGGCTGCCAAGTCGCCGGCTTCGGCGCTCCCGACGCTGCATAGTACGGCTCGTAGCGGAGCGGCACCAACGGCGCTTGCGGATCCCAGCGATCGCCGCTGATGACGTGGGACAGCAGCCGCGGATCGAATGGCAGGTTCGAATTGTCGACGTAGCGTTTCAATACGCCGTCGACGTTGTCGCGCGTGACGAGCAGCCCGGCGAAGCCGACGAAGCGCTCCGGCGCCGACGGCTGGTATCCGTTCAGCGCGTCGTAGAGCCGCGCCACCGCCTGAATGCCATGATAGGCCGGCGATTGGAACGCCGTCGCGGCGACATGCCCGCGCTGCACAGCGCGCAGAATGTCGGTCGCCCCGTCCACGCCGCAGCAGAGCACCTGCGTTCCTGCCCGGATGCCGAGCCCACGCAGGGCCGCCAGCACGCCGGTCAGCGAGCCGTCGTTTTGGGCGATGATCCCGTCCGGTACGCCGAGCCGGGAAATCAGGTCCTCCGTCGCCTTCTGTCCCTGCTCGGCGCTCCAGTTGCCGGGTAGGCTCCCGACGATCGTGACGCCGGGATAGTCCGCAACCGCCCGCCGCACGGACGCGGTGCGCAGATTGTCGATAAACGCGCCTTTCGGCCCCGTGATGTGCAGCAGCTTCGCCTGCGGGCCCGCCTTCTTTACGATCAGCCCGACTGTGTAGTGCACCGCCTCGTAGAACCCGACGTCCTCGCGCGTGACGAACGCCTGAACGTAGGCCGGTCCGTCGTCGAATGGCGTGGTCCAGGGGAGATTGCTGCCGACATTCACCACGGAGCCGCCGCTCCTCGCCGCAGTCGCCGCAATCGGCCGGAGCCCGCTACCGTCGACGCTGTTAATCAGGAACAACTTCGCTCCTGCTGCTGCTGCGGACTGCGCCTGTGTCAGTGCCGTCGCATCGTTCAAGTTGAACGTCGTTGAGCTGTAAGGAAGACCGAGCATAGTGGCCGCCCGTTGGGCGGCATCATTGATAATCGTGTTCCACTCGTTGCTCAGCAGCAGGAGCTGGTGCAGCGGCGCCGTCTGTCGTTCGGCTGCCCGAGCATTCCCATCCAATCCGACCACAGTTGCGGCGATTGCTCCCGCTTTCAGCAGCGTTCGACGGCTGAGCGCGTCTGGCGATGTGATGATGATGACGGTTCATCCTCTGCGTTGCAGACCATGTCACGAGCGAACGTCGCGGTTTGAGAAAACTCTCTCTCGGCAGCGTGAGTCAAGCCTGGTATGCAGGGGAAGCACGACGCTAGGTCGTGGAAGCGAGGCGCAGTCCTATAACCGAAGGCCGGTAAGCTCAACCGATGTGCGGCCGCTTCGCCTCGTCAGCTCCTTCCGAGCGCATCCGCGAGATCTTCGCGACCCTCGGCACCGTCCCGAACCG
>CAXUBA010000147.1:0-3442 GCA_964249205.1 uncultured Acetobacteraceae bacterium
GAACGGAAGGGCGATGCGGGGCGTGACGCTCATCGCGCCATCATGCGCGACCTTCCCGGTTGCGCGAAGCCGCGCCCTGCCGCCCGCTTCGCCCGGCGCGGAGAATCAGGCGGCCCGTCGGGGCAGCTGGAGGGCACGGATGCGCGAGTTCCGATCCGCGACGGGCGCGCCGTGGGCGCGACGGAAGTGTCCGCAGCCGTCGCAGGGGAGCGGCGGGTCGGCGGGGGCGGGAAGATCGCCCCGGAACAGGCGTCGCGCGGCTTGAACGGAGGGATGGTTGTAGGCTTCGCGCACGGTCATCCAGCGCAGGTCGGCGTATTGCGCGGCGTTCTGATAGACGAGGCAGCGCGCCGTCTTGCCGTTCGAGTTCAGCACCAGCGAACGCCACATGAAGTAGCACGGGAAGTCGTTCACGACCTCGCCGGGACCGATCCGCGTCGCACCCGGCACCTGCCACTTGTCCTGCAGCGTCGCGTCCCATTCCATGCCGCAGATGGGCGCGACGCGGAACCCGACCCCGAGCGAGCGGGCCAGCGCGCGCGCGGCCTCGGTTTCGTCGACGTTGCCGCTGTGCTGGAGATACTGCCACTCGATGCGCATGGCGCTGCCGAGCCGCCGCCTGGCTTCGGCCACGTGTCGGAGGCCGGCAAGCGCCGCGTCGACGGAGCCGCCGACGCGATATTTCGCGTAGGCCTCCTGGGTGATGCCGTCGATCGCGCAGACGAGATAATCGAGGCCGGAGCGGACGATGCCGTCCGCCTTGTCTTCGTCGATCAGCGTCGCGTTCGTGCTCATCATGGTGAAGATGCGGCGTGCGCGCGTACGCCGGATGATCTCGCCGGTGAGCGCCCAGTTCATCATCGGCTCGCCCTGTCCGAAGATCTGGACCTGGAACAGGTAGGGTCCGAGTTCGTCGAGGACGCGGTCGTAGAGGTCGAGCGCGAGCTTGCCGGCGTCGTCCCGCCTCGCGTCCGGAAACACCTGACGGTCGCAGAGCGGACAATCGAGGTTGCAGTAGTAGAGCGGCTCGAGGAACAGGAGATAGGGCATCGAACGGACGTCGACCGTGCGGCGGCGATAGCTGATCTCGGTCCGGATCGCGTTGACGAGCTTCCGTGCCGTTCCGGTCCGCAACACGGAGGCGGCATACATCGCGAGCAGCCGACTGTTCTGTCCCGCATTCCGGTATTTCAAAATCAAGTCGATGACCTCTAAGACATACAAAGAAGACAGTTGCGGTCAGCCGCGGGAGACTTCGATCTATGCTCGACAATGCCGAAGTCGGGCCGGAAAGTAACGTCTTATAACGTTCTGGTAGAAGGATGTGCTGGGCGAGGAACCGCCTCTCGGCCATCCCGTTTGAGGACGCACGCCATGGAGAGTCGACATGCCGTTCGTCGAAGCGCTTGATGGGACACAGCTGTTTTGCAACGATTGGGGAACGGGTCGCCCCGTCGTGCTGCTGCATGGCTGGCCGTTAAACGGCGACAGCTGGGAGTACCAGAGCGTCCGTCTCGTGGAAGCGGGCTTCCGCGTGGTGGTTCCGGATCGGCGCGGGTTCGGGCGGTCCGCGCAGCCCTGGTCAGGATACGATTACGAGACGCTCGCCGACGATGTCGAGACGATCCTCGATGCGCGGGACGTGCGGGACGCCGTGCTCGTCGGCTTCTCGATGGGCGGCGGCGAGGTCGCGAAGCTGCTCGGACGCGGCAACGACCGGATCGGCAAGGCGGTGCTGGTGTCCTCGATCGCGCCGTTTCTGCTCAAGAGCGACGACAATCCGGACGGCGTCGACGGCGGCGTGTTCGACGGAATGATCGAGGGGGTGCGCTCGGACCGGCCGGAGTTTCTGACCACGTTCGGCAAGACGTTCTACGGCCACAGCCTGCTCGGGGGCGCCGCGGTGTCCACCGGCATCCAGCAGTGGACGCTGATGATGGCGATGCAGGCGTCTCCGCGCGCCACGATTGAATGCATTAAGGCGTTCGGCCGGACCGACCTGCGGCCCGACCTCGTGCGCGCCACCAAGCCGGTCCTGGTGATCCACGGGACGAACGACCGGACGGTGCCGATCGAGGTGTCCGGCCGCCGGGTGGCGGCGTCGGTCCCCCGCGCGACCCTGGTCGAGTACGACGGCGCGCCGCACGGCTTGTTCATCACCGAGCGCGACCGGCTGGCGGACGATCTCATCGCGGCCGCACGTCGGTAGGCGCACGCGCAGGGTGTGACGAGACGCCGCTCGGGCCATATTGCACCCCGATGAGCCACCTTCACCTCGATGCACTTGGCGGCGTCGCCGGCGACATGTTCGCCGCGAGCCTCCTCGACGCCGCGCCCGACGGGGCCGGCGAGGTCGAGCGCCACGTCCGGGCGGTCGCGCGCGACGTGTCGTGCCGGATCGTGCCGCATGACGACGGGGTGCTCACGGGTTTCCGATTCCGGGTCGAGGGCGGACGGGACGTCCACGAAGGGCACGGTCACGTTCCGTGGCGGGAGATCCGGCGGAGCATCGGGCGCGCCGAGCTACCCGATCCCGTCAGCGAACGCGCCATTGCGATCTTCGCCCTGCTCGCGGCGGCCGAGGCCGCCGTCCACGGCGTCGAGGCGGACGAGGTCTCGTTCCACGAGGTGGGAGCGGCCGACAGCATCGCCGACATCGTCGCCGCCGCCACGCTCATCGAGCGCTTGGCGGTCCGGAGTGCGAGCGTGTCGACGTTGCCGCTCGGCGGCGGCACGGTCGTAACCGCGCACGGGCCGTTGCCGGTGCCGGCGCCGGCGACCGCGCGTCTGCTCGAAGGCTTCGCCTGGCGGGACGACGGGATCGGCGGCGAGCGCGTCACGCCGACCGGCGCCGCAATCCTCCGTCATCTCGTCGGCATGCCGGGCGCGGCCTCGCCGGGCGGTCGGCTTCTCGGATCGGGCGTCGGTTTCGGGACCCGACGGCTGAACGGCATCAGCAACTGCCTGCGCGCCCTCTTGTTCGAAACCGCGCCGACCGGTCCGGACGCCACCGTCGTCGCGGTTCCGCATCGCCGCCTCGCTGTTCTCACCTGCGAAATCGACGACCAGACTGCGGAGGACCTCGCGACCGCGATCGACCGGCTGCGCGCGCTACCGTCGGTCCATGACGTCTGCAGTTTCGCCGTCACGGGCAAGAAAAATCGGCTGGCAACCCGTCTCGAACTCCTTGCGGACGACGCGCGCGTCGAGGAAGCGGCGGAGGCGGTGTTCCGTGAAACGACGACCATTGGGCTCCGGATCGCCCACGTGGACGGCCGCGCGCTCCGGCGCCGCGCGGTCGCGACGAAGGACGGAACGCGCGTGAAGCTGGTCGAACGTCCCGGCGGCGTGACGGCGAAGGCGGAGGCGGACGATGTGGCGGCTTCAGGCGGCGCGGCGTCGCGTGCGGCCCGGCGGGCGGCAGCGGTCGACGCGGCGCCGC
>CAXUBA010000147.1:3453-7225 GCA_964249205.1 uncultured Acetobacteraceae bacterium
TCGTGAGCGAGAGCCTCCGGGTGATCCTCCGCGGGCTCGGCGAGACCGTCGCGGTCGCGGTCAGCGGCGGCGTCGACAGCCTGACCTTGGCGGCCGCGGCCGCTGAGGCACGTGCCGGCGAGGGTGTGCGGCTCTATCACGCGATGTCTCCCGCCGTGCCACCGGACGCGACCGCGCGTACCCGCGCGATCGCCGCGGCGCGCGGCTGGACGCTCGACTGCTTCGACGCGGGCGAGTTCGCGGATCGCAACTACCTCGCGAACCCGGTCAATCGCTGCTTCTTCTGCAAGATCAACCTCTACGGAGCGGTCGCCGGGCGCGTGCCGTGCGGCGCCGTCGTGGTGTCGGGGACCAACACGGACGACCTCGGCGAGTATCGGCCGGGCCTGGAGGCGGCCGCGCGACACGGGGTGCGTCACCCGTTCGTCGAGGCCGAAATCGACAAGTCCGCCGTGCGGGCGCTCGCGCGCGCGTTCGGCCTCGGCGACGTCGCGGAGCTGCCCGCCGCCCCCTGTCTTTCGAGCCGTGTGGAGACCGGGATCCCGATCGACGCCGATCGGCTCCGCGCGATTGATGCCGTCGAACGACTGGTCCGCGACGCGCTCGAGCCACGGACGGTGCGCTGCCGGCTGCGGGCGACGGGGGTCGTGATCGAGCTCGATCCGGAAACGCTCGCAGTTCTCGACGACGATGCCCGCGCGCGGCTCGCGGCCGCGATCGATTCGGTCGTCGGCGGCCGCCCTGTCTTCGCGCCGTATCGCACCGGCAGCGCTTTCGTAGGCGCGCGATGAGCGGCGGGATCGGCATACCCGGTCCCGGGTTCCTCCTCGACCTCGCCCGTGAAGCCAGGATCGGCCTGCCGGAAGCGATCTTCTGCCTGGGAAAGACCGCGGGGCAGATCGCCGCCATCGTCGAGCGCGCGCCCGGTCCGCTGCTGCTCACCCGGCTCGACGAGGCGCGTTACGCGGCACTCCCTGCGCCCGTGAGCGACCGGCTCGACTACGACCCCCTGTCGCGCACCGCGATCGCCGGCTCGCCACCGGCGGTGGCGCCGAAGTCGCCCTCGGTCGCGATCGTCACCGCGGGAACATCGGACATCCCCGTCGCCGCAGAGGCGGCGCGGACGCTGCGGTTCGGCGCCACCGGCGCCGAGCGGATCGACGACGTCGGGGTCGCGGGATTGTGGCGCCTGGTCGAGCGGCTCGACGAGCTCCGCCGGTTTCCGGTCGTGATCGTCGCCGCCGGCATGGACGCGGCGCTGCCGAGCGTGCTGGCCGGACTCGTGCCAGCCGCGATCATCGCGGTGCCGACCTCGGTCGGCTACGGCGTCGCGGCCGGCGGCCGGGTCGCGCTCGACAGCGTGCTCGCGAGCTGCGCCCCCGGGATCGCGACCGTCAACATCGACAACGGCTACGGTGCGGCCTGCGCGGCGCTGCGCATTCTCCGACAGATCGGGGGCCGGATCGGGCAGATCGGGAGAGAGAACGATGGATCGTCGTGATGTGATCAAGGGAATCGGCGCCGGAATGGCCGCGGCGGCGGCTCCGGTCCCGGTGCTCGCGGATGCGGTCGCGACGGCGTCGCGACCGACCGTGACGTCGCGCATCCCGGAGAACCCGGCGATGAAGTATCGGACGCTCGGCACGACCGGAGAACGGCTCTCGCTGATCGGCGTCGGCGGCTTCCACCTGGCCAAGCCGACCAGCGGCACGACGAACGAGGAGGCGATCCGGATCGTCCACGCGGCGATCGAGCAGGGTGTCAACTTCTTCGACAATTGCTGGGACTACAACAACGGCGAAAGCGAGGTGCGGCTCGGCCGCGCGCTCCGCGGCGGCTGGCGTGACCGCGTGTTCCTCATGACGAAGCTCGACGGGCGAACCGCGGAAGCAGCGCGTGGCCAGCTCGAAACCAGCCTCGCGCGCCTCGGAACCGATCATCTCGACCTCGTCCAGTTCCACGAGGTCATCCGGATGGACGATCCGGAGCGGATCTTCGCGCCCGGCGGCGCTCTCGAGGCGATGCTGCGCGCGCGGGACGAGGGTAAGATCCGCTACATCGGGTTCACCGGCCACAAGTCGCCGCTCATCCACAAGCACATGTTCGAAGTGGCCGAGGCGCACGGATTTCACTTCGACAGCGTGCAGATGCCGCTCAACATCATGGACGCCCATTACGACAGCTTCCAGCAGATCGTCGTGCCGATCGCGGTCCGGCAGGGCACCGGCATCCTCGGCATGAAGGCATTCGGCGATACGTTCATCTACCAGTCGAAGGTCGTGTCGCCGATCGAGATGCTGCAGTACCCGATGAACCTGCCGATCACCACACAGGTCACCGGGATCGACCACATGCCCATCCTCGAGCAGGCGCTCGAGGCCGTGCGCACCTTCGAGCCATGGAGTGCCGAGCGAATTGCCTCGGTGCTTGACCGAAGCGCGACGGTCGCGATGACCGGCGAAACCGAGCGCTACAAGACCTCGCACCACTTCGACGGCACCGTCCACAATCCCCAATGGCTGACCGAAGCCTGAACGGGCGCGAAGGACAGGGGGCGATCGTTTCCGGTGCAGCGCCAGGCGGCGGGACGGTCGTGCCGCCGCGGGCCAAGTATGGCGAGGCTCGCGCTCGGCGTCCTGCTTCTGGTCGGGGGTTGTCACGCGCCTGAGCTGGGCGTGCCCGAACGGCGGTCGCATGCCGAGCCCGTGAGGCGTGACCATCGCCACCACGCGATCCACACGTCGCACGCGCGTGCGGGATCGGACGCCTACCGGGCGGCGAGCCCGGGCGCACTGGCGGAAACGAGACGTCGCTGCGACGAGCATGTGCCCGGCGCGTGCCGGCTGCTGCGCGCCATGCTTCTCGGAATGGTCTCGGGACCCCAGTCGGCGCCCTGAGGCGTCCGGCACCGCGCGCGGGCGTCATGCGCCCTCGGCGCCGGTTGTCAGCGTGCGCCGATCTCGCGCGCGCGTCCGAGATCGACCGAGACGATCCGGGACACCCCGCGCTCCTGCATGGTGACGCCGAGAAGCCGGTCCATGTGCGCCATGGTGAGCTGATGGTGGGTCACCACCAGGAAGCGGGTTCCGCCATCGGTCGCCATGTCGGACACGAGGCGGCAGAAGCGACCGACATTCGTGTCGTCGAGCGGCGCGTCGACCTCGTCAAGCACGCAGATCGGTGCCGGATTGCAGCGGAACGCCGCGAAGATCAGCGACAACGCCGTCAACGCCTGCTCGCCGCCCGAGAGAAGCGACAGCGTCGAGAGCTTCTTCCCTGGCGGCTCGGCGAAGATCTCGAGCCCGGCATCGAGCGGGTCGTCCGAGCCGACCATTGCGAGATGCGCGCGGCCGCCCTCGAACATGCGGGCGAAGAGCTGGCGAAATTCGGTGTCGATCGCGAGGAAGGTTGCCGTGAGCCGTTCGCGGCCTTCGCGGTCGAGGTGACGGATCGACGTGCGGAGCCGGCCGATCGCCTCCTCGAGCTCCGTACTCTCGCGCGTGATCGTCCCGACCTGTCCGGCGAGTTCGGCCGCCTCTTCCTCGGCGCGGAGGTTGACCGCGCCGAGCGCGTCCCGCTCGCGCGCGTAGCGCTGCACCGCACGTCGCGCCTCGATCTCGGCGCGTTCCGTCGCGTCTTCGGGGATGCACGCGTCGATTCCCGCTTCGGCGAGCCGCGTCTCGACCGATGCCAGGGTCCGTGCCGCCTCCTCGGCGCTGGCTTGGGCGCGAACGGCGGTTTCGGCGGCGCCGGCACGGGCGCTGTCGGTCTC
>CAXUBA010000148.1:0-6742 GCA_964249205.1 uncultured Acetobacteraceae bacterium
CTTCCCAAGCTTCGACTTGCGGCGCACTACCAGACCTTCACCCCTGTCGAAGAACGGAGCTCAACCATGTTCATGAGAGTCGATCGGCTGCTCACCGAGCTGCCAGAGCCCAAGAAGCCGGACCCGAACGCGGCGGCTGCGCTGCAGGAGCTGCTCGGCGGCAAGTACGGCGAGATGTCGACGCTCGGAAACTACATGTTCCAGAGCTTCAACTTCCGCAACAAGACTCAGCTGAGGCCCTTCTACAGCCTGGTCTCCAGCATCTTCGCCGAGGAGCTCGGTCACGTCGAGCTCGTCAGCACGGGCATCTCGATGCTCAACTGCGGGCCCGGCAACAAGAAGGAGGACGTCGACGTCTCCAAGGCGCCGTTCCACGACATGCAGGGCACCCGGCTGGCGGGCAGTTTCCTCAGCAACGGCGGCGGCGCCATGCCGATGAACGCCAACGGGGCGTCCTGGAACATGGACATGGTGACCACGACCGGGAACCTGATCATCGACCTGCTGCACAACTTCCACCTCGAGTGCGGCGCGCGCATCCACAAGCTGCGCGTCTACGAGACGATGACCGAGCCCACGGGTCGCGAGGTCTGCGCCTACCTGCTGGTGCGTGGCTCTCTCCACGCCCATGCCTACGCGCTCGCGCTGAAGAAGCTGACCGGTGTCGCGATCGAGCAGATGCTGCCGACCCCGAACATCGACCTGAGCCGGGTGCCCGAGTGCCAGAAGTATCTGGACGAGGGTCGTCACCGTCGCCTGTACACCTTCAGCGAGGCGGACTACGCGGAATCGGCCGGCGTCTGGTCGAACGACGAGGTCGCGCTTCCGGGTGATCCGCCGGGTCATCTCGAAGTCGTCGACGGCTTCCCGGAAGGCGGCAAGATCCCGGAACTCGCCGGCAACTACGGCGCTTTCGCGCCCGATTACGCGCCCGAAGAGATCTTCGAGATCGCGTCGAAGCTCTACAAGAAGAGCCGCTGACCACGACGCCGGCATCGTCCGAGCCGCGCGGCTCGGCACGTGCCGGCGCTCTTCGGTCACCGCCTGCCGGTCGGCCGAGGAACGTTCACCCTTCCTCGTTCGGGACCTCCGACGTGGGCCCGTCGAATTCACCGGCGAGCCGCCGTCCGAGGACGCGAATCCGGCGCCGCGCGTCCCCGATCGCCGTCTGCGTCGTTTCCGTGCCGCGCGCGATCCGCTCCAGCGCTGCGTCGAGGCGTTCGGCGTCGCCACGCGTCGCGTCGAGCAGCCGACGCACGGCTTCCGCCTTTTCGCCGAGCGCCAGCGTGAGATGTCCGAGCTGGATCGACCGGAGCAGGCCGGGCAGGATCGCCGGGCCCATCACCAGCACCCTGTGCACACGTCCGACCTCGTCGACCAGCCCGGACAGGCGCGACACTTCCACGTAGAGACCGTCCGTCGGCAGATAGAGGATCGCGAAGTCGACCGTCGTTGGCGGCACGACGTATTTGGACCCGATCCGTCGCGCCTCGGACCGGATCGCCGTCTCCAGGGCGCGTCGCGCCCCGCGCGCGGCCTCGATGTCGCCGGCCTCGTCGGCCCCGACCAGGCGCTCATAGGCTTCCGTCGGGAACTTGGCGTCGATCGCGAGCAGCCGACTGGTCCCGTCGTTGGCCGGCATGCGGATCGCGAACTCGACCGCCTCGCCGCTCGCGTCCGGCCGAAGCCGGCAGTTCGTCTCGTAGGCGCCGGCCGGCAGCACGTCGTCGAGCAGCGCCTTGAGTTGACGTTCGCCCCAGGCGCCGCGCGCGCGCACGTTGCCGAACAGGCGACGGAGATCGGCGAGCCGTGCGGCCGTCGCCTGCACGTCGCCAAGCGCGGTTTGCACGGCGGCGAACTGTTCCGTCACGCGCGCGAAGCTCGAGCGCATGTTGTCCTCGACCGAGGCGTGCAGCCGTCGCGTGAGCGTTTCTCCGAGCGCGTTGACGGCGACGGCGTTGCTGCTCGCGAGCTCCGCAAGCCGCGCCTCGACCGCGACCCGGAGCGCCGTGCCGTCGCGCGCGAGCGCGTCCGCCACCGACCGGAGATCGTCGCGCTCGCGTGCGCCGCTCCGGGCACGCACGACGATCAGCAGCGCGACGAGCAGGAGCGACGCGCCGAGCGCGCCCGCGAGGACGAAATCGAGTTCGCTCAGGAGCCGTTCAGCCGGAACAGGGCGAGCGAGCGCCCAGTCATCCCGTAGGTCTCGCCGACGTCATGCGACGATCCGCCGAACTTCGGATCGGTGGTGTCGAGCAGAAGCTCCCACGCCCGGCTGTCGGCGGCTTTCGGCAGGATGACATCGACGACGTCATGATGGCCGTTCAACACGATCAGCAGCGTCGCGTCGGTGCCGGGCCGCGGCACGCCGGACCGTCGCGCACGCCCGTCGATCACCATGCCGAAGCAGCGGATCAGCCCGTTGGACCAGTCCTCCGACCGCATCTCGCTGCCGTCCGCGTTCACCCACGTCACGTCGCGGACCCCGAGCGCCTCGTCGAGCTGCCCGGTCAGGAAGCGCCGGCGCACCAGCACCGGGTAGTCGTGCCGCATCCGGATCAGCCGGCGGGTGAAGGCGACCAGCGCCTCGTTCGTGTCCGCGAGCGACCAGTCGAGCCAGGAAATCTCGTTGTCCTGGCAGTAGGCATTGTTGTTGCCGTGCTGCGTGCGGCCGAACTCGTCGCCTGCGGTCAGCATCGGCGTGCCCTGCGACAGCAGAAGCGTCGCGAGGATGTTCCGCATCTGGCGTTGCCGGAGCGCAAGGATCGCGGGATCGCCGGTCGGCCCCTCGACGCCGCAGTTCCACGAGTAGTTGTGGCTGTGGCCGTCCCGGTTGTCCTCGCCGTTCGCCTCGTTGTGCTTGTCGTTGTAGCTGACGAGATCGGCGAGCGTGAAACCGTCGTGTGCCGTCACGAAGTTGACGCTCGCCCAGGGTCGCCGGCCGCGCCGGTTGAACTTGTCCGCCGAGGCGGACAGACGGCGCGTCAGTTCGGCCGGACCGTCCTCACCCTTCCAGTAGCCGCGCACGGTGTCGCGGAACCGGTCGTTCCATTCCGCCCAGCCCGGCGGAAATCCGCCGACCTGATAGCCGCCCGGTCCGCAATCCCACGGTTCCGCGATCAGCTTCAGGTCGGACAGGATCGGATCCTGCCGGCAGCTGTCGAGAAATCCGTTTCCCTCGTCGAACCCGTAGGTCTCGCGCCCGAGGATGGTCGCGAGATCGAAGCGGAACCCGTCGACGTGCATCTCGGTCGCCCAGTAGCGCAGGCTGTCGGTGACCATCTGCAGCACGCGGGGATGGCTGAGGTTCAGCGTGTTCCCAGTGCCGGTGTCGTTGATGTAGAAGCGCTTCTGATCCGGCAGCAGCCGGTAGTAGCTCGCGTTGTCGATCCCCTTGAACGACAGCGTCGGACCGAGTTCGTTGCCTTCGGCGGTGTGGTTGTAGACGACATCGAGGATGACCTCGAGCCCGGCGTCGTGCAGGTGCGCGACCATCGCCTTGAACTCGGAATGTGCGCCCGTCGTGCCGGACGCGTAGCCCGGATGCGGCGCGAAGAAGCCGATCGTGTTGTAGCCCCAATAGTTGGCGAGATTCTTCCCGATGAGGTGGTCGTCGTCGACGAAGGTGTGCACCGGCAGGAGCTCGACCGAGCTCACCCCGAGATCCCTGAGGTAACGGACGACTTCCTTGCTCGCGAGGCCGCCGAACGTGCCCCGGAGCGCTTCCGGCACCAGCGGGTGGCGTTTCGTGAAACCCTTCGCGTGCAGCTCGTAGAACACCGTGTTTTCCCACGGCGTCCGCGGTCGCTGGTCGCGTCCCCAGGTGAACGCCGGATCGACGACCAAGCATTTCGGCATGAACGGCGCGCTGTCGCTCTCGTCCCGCACGAGGTCGGCCTCGGAGCCGCCCATCCTGTAGCCGTACACCTCCGGCCCCCAGCGCAGCCGGCCGACATGCGCCTTCGCGTAAGGGTCGAGCAGCAGCTTCCGCGGATTGAACCGGTGACCGTTTTCCGGATCCCATGGACCGTGCACGCGATACGCGTACACCGTGCCCGGACGCGCATCCGGCAGATAGCCGTGCCACACTTCGTCGGTGTATTCGGGAAGCTCGATCGTTTCGATCTCGACGCCGCCGTCATAGTCGAACAAGCAGAGCTCGACCTTGGTCGCATGGGCGGAGAACAACGCGAAGTTGACTCCGAGCCCATCCCAGGTCGCGCCGAGCGGGTGCGGGAGTCCTTCGAAGATTCTCGAAGCGCGCAGGAAGGTCGGCCGCAAGACTGCTCCGTCGTTTGAGTGACGCACGATGACGATGCGCTATGGCGTGAGCAGTTTGCGTAGCACGCCCGGCACCAGGGCGGCGAGGGGGTTGACCGAGACGACGGGACGCGCCGCCGGCCCGCGCACGCTCCAGGTGGCGGCGAACACCCCGCCGCCCTTTTCCGGGCTGAACAGCTTGCCGAGCACCGGCAGCTTTCCCGGGACCGCGTTGAAGGCATAGGCGGGCACGATCGTGCCGTGGAGATCGAGCGCGCCGGAGCGGAGCATCACCGTGCCCGTCGCGGTCAGCCCGAGCGCCGGCTGCCAGACCCGTCCGTCCGCGAGCGTCAGCACCTCGTCGCCGATCCGAAGCGTCGCATCGAACCGCGTCACCGAGAGTCCCGGCGACGGCGAGCGGTCGAGCAACCCGTAGACCGTCGCGTCGCGCAGCAGCCGCGCGGCCCAGGGGACCCGGCGCAGCGTGAACCGGTCCACCCTGACATGCCCGCTGAACGGATCGCCGGGCGCCGCATCGTCGAAACGGCCATTCAGCACCAGCGCGCCGCCCGCGACGTTGTCGGTGACCGAAAGCCCGGCCAGCACCGCCCCGGCATCGTCCGCGTTGATCGACAGCGTGCGGCCGCTGGGAACCGGCGCGATCCTGATCAGGACCGGCGACGGCGCCCCCGCGGTCACCTGTCCCTCCATCGGGCGGCCGCCCGCGCCGCGCACCCTCGCCACGACCTCGCGGAGCATGCGGTTGTCCGGCAGCAGGACGCGGCCGAAATCGAGCGACACCGCCCAGGGCATCGGGCGAGGCCGCGACACCGGCGCGCGCTTGCCCGGCGTCGATGACGGCGGCGACCGCTCGTTCCGCCGCAGCACCGGCCCGAGGTCGAGCACTGGACCGCGCAGCGTCACCGCGAGCGGATCCGACGCTCCGCGAGACAACAGGATCTCTCCGGTCGCGTCCGTCGCACCGATCCGTACACGGTCGAGTGACAGTCCGTGCACCACGCCGTCCGCGACGATCGCGTGCGTCGAAACCGCGAGACCCGGCCCGCTCGCCTCCAGCCGGCCGATCGCCGCGAGGTGCCCGTCGTCGAGTTCGAGCGCCGCGTGGATCGACGCGGGCTGCCCGGCCTCCTTGCTCCACCCGATCGGCGTCGTCACCGTCGCATCCGCGAGGTCCGCGCCGAGCGTGACGTCGGCCCGTTTGTCGCGCCGGAGCGCGTACGTGCCGTCGAGCATCGCCGTCCCGTCCGCCAGCCGGCCGATCGGCACGCCCGCGCGCGACAGGGCGGCGGTCGCGACCGCCGCCGTCACGTGCGCCGTTTCCACGACACCGTCGGGCGGCCCCGCGCGGAAATCCATCCGGAACGCGATCGTCGTCGGCAGCGACGCGACCGATGCCGTCCCGTCGATCGCAAGGCCGTCCGGATCGGCACGGAGGCGGAACGTCCCATCGGACAGCGACCGGCCCGCCACGATGTCGCCGAGACGCACGGCGGCGAGCGCGGCGTCGGCGTCGATCCCGATCTGGTCCAGGCGCACGCGGTCGTCGAGCGGCAACGTCACGACGACCCGCCCGTCCACCGTCCCCGCCGGATCGGTGAAGCCAAGCGGCCGTCGCGACAGCAGCGCGAGGCGCTTCTCCCCCAGCACGGCGAGCACCGCCGGAAGCGGGCCGCGGATCCGGACCGCGATCCGGCCGATCTGGTCCGGCGCCGAGAGGCCGGTGATGCGCATCTGGCTGCCTGCGACGTCGATCGCGCCCTGGTGTCCGGTGCTGATCGAGATGGCGATCGTGTCGGCGTCGACGATCGCGACGTGGCCGGCGACACCCTCGATCGGCGCGATCGGCCGGAGCCAGTGGACCGCGAGGTCGCGCGCGTCGAACCCGCCCGAGACCGGCCCGGGCGCGACCGACAGGAGCCCGTTCCGGCCCGAGAGACCGACGGCGAGCCGCAGATCGCTCACCGTTCCCGTCGGGATGTTCGCGGTGACCCACTGCCGCGCGCCCTTGGCGATCCCGGCCGGCCAGTAGAAGCCGAGATCGGCCGCCGGCACCTGGTCGAGCGCGATCCGGACCGCGCCCGCCAGCGCGCCGCCCGGTTCCGGCACGCCGTCAAGCGACCCGCTTCCGGTGACGAGCGGGCCAGGCGCGCCGGACGGCGCCGCGAGGCGGAGCGACAGCGTGTCGAGCACGAGGTGGAACGCCCGCCCCGCGCCCGTGCCGCTGTCGGAGGGCCGGAGACCGACACGCACCGTGCCGCCTTCGATCGGCACGTCCTTGCCGCCGACCGTCACGACCCCCGGGCCCGCGGTCAGCAGCAGGCCGGCATCGAGGAGCGCGGCGCGCCGATCGACGGTCGCGTCCAACGACAGCGCGACCGACGCCGCGAGCGGCACCGCCGCCGGACGGAAAGCCGCGACCTCGATCCGGAACGCGGTTGCGCCATTCGGCAGCGGCGTCGCA
>CAXUBA010000148.1:6752-7107 GCA_964249205.1 uncultured Acetobacteraceae bacterium
CGTGCTGGCCGTTGGCCGCGAACCGCAGCGCGCCGTCGCCGCGAAGCCCGCCGGCCGCGTCGCGATCGAAGCGTGCCTCGTCGACCGTGGCGTCGATCGGCGTCTTGCCCCCGACGGCGACGCGGACGTCCCGGAGCGCGAGGTGCCGAAGCGTGCGGAGCCGCCGTTCGAACCCGTCCGCGCCGCCGCCGTCGTCGCCGCCCTGGCCCGGCGTGTCCCGCACGCTGACCGTCGCCCCGGCAAGCGCGACGGCGGACGGCTCGACCCGGCCGACCAGCAGCGGCGCCCAGACGAGCCCCACCTGCCCCGTCTCGACCCGCCCGGTCGCGGCGCCGGCGGCGAAGCGGAGCGCTCG
>CAXUBA010000149.1:0-330 GCA_964249205.1 uncultured Acetobacteraceae bacterium
CACCTGCAGCCGTCAGCATCGCCTCGATACCGAACGCGCAGAGTCGGGTCGATGACCGGCGCGAAATCCGGAGGGTGCTTGATCGGCAGTTCGCTGACTTTGCGGCTAGCTCGGCCTTTTCGTAAGCTGCCGCATCAATCCCGCCGACAGCCCAGATTACTCCGGGCATCCCCCACGCCGCGGCGAACAGACCGAAGTCCGCGCTGGCCGAGGGGGCGCCGAGATCTCCCTGCAGGTCCTTGCGACCGAACCGTCGCTCGAACTCGGCGGCGACCTTGGCCGTCGCGTCCGCGTCGTTGCGGGTCAGCGGCCACTCGGTCACCTCCCGCC
>CAXUBA010000149.1:340-7058 GCA_964249205.1 uncultured Acetobacteraceae bacterium
ATCACGAGCGATGCGAGGGTCGGTGGCGTTCAAGCGGTGACGGCGAAGCTGGAAGCGGTTGAGGATCCGAGTGTAAGGGAAAAGGAACCGCTGTGCGTGTCGCGCTGACTTACGCGTTGCCGTTTCATCTCGGCCGGCGGCCAGGACCCACCAGGCCGCTGAAACCTGACACCGCCGGACACGCTCCTGCCACAGAAGGAACGCCGCCGCCGACGCCCTCGCGTGCAGCGCCGCCGGCGCGATCAGCGCCCGTCTGACGGTCCGCCCGCGCGTCATCCCGCGCCTCGAGGGCGCGCGTCGGGGTGGCCGATCCGGACTATGCGCACCCGCCGCCTCATGCTTTGCTCGCGCCAACGAAGAAGACAGGGGAGGGTAGCATGGACCGGCGAACAGTCCTGACGGGTCTCGGTGTGTCCGCCGGCGCGCTTTTCGGTGCGCGCTCCGCGTCGCGCGCCGCGGGCAAGCGCACCACGATCGCGCTGATCCCGGGCCTCACGACCGATGCCTTCTACATCACCATGCACCGGGGTGCCGCGGCCGCGGCCGAGGCCCTCGGCGTCGACCTGATCTTCCAGGGCGCGCCGGCCTTCAACCCGGTTTCGCAGGTGCCCGTGCTCGACGCGGTGGTGGCCCGCCATCCCGACGCGCTGCTGATCGCGCCGACCGACAAGACCCAGCTCGTGCAGCCGCTCCGCGCGGCATCGCAGAGCGGCATCCCGATCATCACCGTCGACACGTTTATCGGAACCGGACAGTACCAGACCGGCTCCGGCGACGCGGACTTCCCGCTGTCCTACATCGCGTCGAACAACACGACGGGCGGCGAGATCGCCGCGCGCGCGCTCGCCCGCGCGATCGGCGACAAGGGCAAGGTCTACGTCTCCAACATCGAGGCCGGCGTGTCGACGACCGACCAACGCGAGGCCGGCTTCAAGTCGGAAATGCAGAAGCACCCGAACATCACCGTGCTGCCGACCGAATTTAACGACGACGACGCGAACAAGGCGGCGTCGCAGGCGCAGTCGGTGCTCGCGCGCCACCCGGATCTCGCTGGTATCTTCGGCGCGAACCTGTTCTCGGCAATCGGCGCCGGCAACGGCATGCAGCAGAGCGGCGCCGCCGGCAAGGTGAAGGTCGTCGCCTTCGATGCGCCGCTTTCGATCGTCGGCAATCTCAAGAGCGGTCTCGTCAGCATCGCGATCGCGCAGCATCCGGCCGAGATCGGCTGGTTCGGCGTCGCGAGCGCGGTCGCGCATCTGACCGGACAGTCAATCCCGCCGTTGATCGCCACCGGCTTCACGATCATCGACAAGGGCAATGTGGACGACCCCGCGATCAAGCGCTTCCTGTATGCCGCGTGAGCGTGACCGCGCGTGACGTCTGAGCGGCTCCTGGCCCGTCAGCGCGGGGGCGCGCCCGAACGAGGCGTCCCGTGAGCGCCGGCCTCGCCCACCGTCGCGTCGGGCCGGACGCGCGCCGACGCAACCTGCTGGCGACGATCGCCGCCTTCCGCGCCTGGCTGTTCCTCGTCGTGCTCGTGATCGCGTTCGAGCTGTGGTCGCGGATCGCCTACGGGGTCAGCTTCGTCGCGAGCGGCGCCAACCTCCGCTCGATCGCCGTGTTCGCGGTCGCGCCCGTGCTGCTCGGCCTCGGCCAAACGCTCGTCATCATCTCGGGCGGGATCGATCTTTCGGTCGGCTTCACCATGGGGCTCGCGTCCGTCGTAGCGGCGCTGGTCTCGAACGCGACCGACGCCTCGCTCGGCGATGGCGGCGCGCTGCTGGCGGCCGTCGCCGCGGCGCTGGGCGTTTCGCTGGTGCCGGGCTGGATCAACGGCCAGATCGTCGCGCGCCTCCGCGTGCCGCCGTTCATCTGCACGCTCGGCATGTACGGCGTCGCCCGCGGCGCCGCCTACATCATCGCGAACGGCACGACCGTGCCGGTCGGCAACACGTGGTTCACCGCGCTCGGCAACGGCCGGCTCGCGGGCATCCCCATCGTCGTGCTGGTGGCGTTCGGGATCGTGCTCGCGGTCCACTACCTCCTCGCGGAATCCCTGACCGGCCAATACACCTACGCGGTCGGCGGCAACGCGCAGGCGACGCTCCGGGCCGGCGTCGACGTGCGCCGGCTCACGACACGCCTTTACATGCTGTCGGCGCTGACGGCGGGCATCGGCGGCATCCTCTACACCGGCCGGTTCGCCGCCGGCGCGCCGCAGGCTGGCGAACCGCTGCTGCTCGACAGCATCGCCGCCGTGGTGATCGGCGGCGCCAGCCTGTTCGGCGGATCCGGCACGGTGAGCGGAACCATCATCGGCGCCCTGATCATCGCGGTGATCCAATACGGGCTCGTGTTTCTCGACGTCGAACCGTTCTGGCAGTTCATCGCGGTCGGTCTCGTCATCATCATCTCCGTTCTGGTCGATCAGAGCCAGAAACGGATCGGCGGCGGAGCGCGCGCCGATGGCTGACGACGTGACGCCGCTTCTGGAAACGAGGGGTCTGTCGAAACGCTTCGGCGGCGTGCACGCGCTCGAGCGCTTCGACTTCCGCCTCGTCGCGGGCGAGGTCGTGGCGCTCGCGGGCGACAACGGCGCCGGAAAATCGACCTTCACGAAGATCGTGTCCGGCGTGTTCCCGCCCAGCGACGGCGAGATCCTCCTCGGCGGCCGCGCCGTCTCGTTTGAAGGACCCCAGGCCGCGCGACGGCAGGGGATCGAAACGATCTACCAGGACCTGGCACTCGCCGACAATCTCGACATCGGCGCCAACGTCTTTCTCGGACGCGAGCTGATGACGCGCTTCCTGTTCCTGCCGCGCGTCGACCGCCGGCGGATGCGCGAGGAGGCAGCCGGCGCGCTCGCCGTGCTCGACGTCCATCTCGATCGCCTCGACCGGCCGGTGCGCGCGCTGTCGGGCGGGCAGCGCCAGGCGGTCGCGATCGGACGCGCGATCCATTTCGACGCGCGCGTCATCATCATGGACGAGCCGACCGCCGCCCTCGGCGTCCCGGAGCAGCGGAAGGTGATGGACCTGATCCGCAATCTCCGCGCCAAGGGACTCGGCGTGATCTTCATCTCGCACAACCTCGCGGACATGTTCGCGGTCTCGGACCGTATCGTCGTGCTGCGTCGCGGCCAGTTTGCGGGCGAGCGCCGCGTCGGCGACACCGAGCCCGAGGAGATCGTCCGCCTGATGGTCGGGCGCGACGAGGCGGCCTGACGCGCCGGCCGGAAGGGCGGACCACGTGGGGGGACTGGACGGACGCGCGGTGCTGGTCACGGGCGCAAGCGGCGGGATCGGCGGCGCGCCAGCTGGTCGCGGCCGGAGCCGACGTGATCGCGAGCGGCCGCTTTCTCCCGTTTGATCTCGCGTCCGAGGAGAGCATCCGTTCGGCGCTCGCGGACCTCGATCTCCGGAGGCGTGGTGAACCGCGGCGGTTCGGTGGCGAGATCGCGACGCCGATGGAGACCGACATCGGCGTGTTCGACCGCGTGATGCGATCAACGCGCGCAACGCCCTCGACGACCCGCAGGCGATCGGCACCGATCTCGCCGCGATGCAGTCGCACCGGACGGGCGTCGCGCACCCGTTCATCGAAGGCGCGCCCGACATCGTGTCCGCCCTGAAGACCGACACCTCGAACCAGGCCTCCGCCTCGCAGGATCCGTCACGATGGGCGAGCTCGGCGTAAAGATCGGCGACGGGATCACGAACGGACGTCCGCCGGCCCGGCGGATCCTGTTTGATGGCACCGAGCTGGTCACCCGCGAGAACGTCGGCCGTTGCACGGGCCGTACGCAGCACGGACCGGACGCTGGACTGATCGTCCCGCCGTCGGCCGGCCGCGGCGCACATGCGCCGTCGCGGTCCGTTCGCCGGGCGACCGAGCTTCGGCTCGCCCCTCGCTCGCGCGTCACCCGGCCGCGGCGACGCCCCTCGGCCGCGGCTGCGTGTTCAGCCAGATCCCGTGCGGTGACCGTCCGGTCGGGATCGTCGTGTAGTCGCCCGTCGCGGGATCGATGATCGCGACATGCTGCCGCCAGCGAAGCCCCGCCCAGATCTTCCCGTCGGTCGCGAAGGTGATGTCGTCCGGGCCGCCGGGCACAGTCCAGACCTTGCGGACGGCAAGCGTCCCGGGATCGAGCAGTGAGATCGTCCCGGCGACGCGGTTGGTCACGTAGAGGACCTTGCCGTCCGGACTCATGAAGAGGTTGTGCGCGCCGCGCCCGGTATCGACGATCCGGTCGACATGTCCGTCCTTGGGATCGACCACCGCGATGCCGCTCTGGCCCATGCAGCCGACCAGGATGCGTCCGTCGTGCCAAAGCACGCCGGCCGGCGTCTTGCAGACCGGCTGGTCCCATGCGACGGCGCCGGTCGCGGTGTCGATCGCCATCAGCCGGTTGGTGTCCTGCAGGCTGACGAAGACCCGCGCGCTGTCGGGCGAGTAGTTCATGTGGCTCGGCATCGCCGTCGCCGGCACACGGTGCAGCAGCCGGTAGTCGCCGGTGTCGTAGATGTCGACCTGGTTGCGGGCGAGGCCGGCGACGGTGAGGTAGCGTCCGTCCGGGCTGAAGAACAGCTGATACGGATCGCTGACGGTGATCCGCCGCTGCACGAGCCCGGTGTCGGGATCGAGGAAGAACAGCGCGTTCCCCGCCGTGTCGCCGACCACGAGCGACCGACCGTCCGGCGTCAGCGCCAGATGGTGCGGCTCGCGCAGCACCGGCACGCGCCGGATCTCCTCGTGCGTCGTCGGGTCGAACTCGCTGATCGAGGCCCCTGCCGAATTGAGTACGAAGGCGATCGGCCGCGCCGCCGCCGCCTGCGCGCCGCCGAGAAGTAGAGCGCAGGCAAGGCCTGATCGGAGGCGCATGGTCGTCGGTTCCTCAGGGCGCGCGTGGGTCCGCGGTGATCGCGACGGTTGCGCGCCGGCCGGCGGCGCGCCATCTCGTGCGCTCGACCGTATAGCGTCCCCCGCGCCGGGCGGAAACGGCGCCGGGAAAGGAAGACAGCCATGTTCATCGAGACCGAGGGCACGCCGAACCCCGCGACGCTGAAGTTCCTGCCCGGGCGGGACGTCCTGCCGAACGGCGGCACCGCCGATTTCGCCGGACCCGATGCCGCCGCCCGATCGCCGCTCGCGACCCGGCTGTTCGCCGAGGACGGCGTGTCTCGCGTGTTCCTCGCCGCCGATTTCGTCACCGTCACCAAGGCCGACGCGATCGACTGGACGATGCTGAAGCCGCGCGTGCTCGGCGCGCTCGTCGAGCACTTCGTGTCCGGCGCGCCCGCGCTCGAAGGCGAGGCGACCGACCCCGCCGCCGAGGCGGTGCGCCCCGAGGATCGCGAGGTCGTCGATCAGATCAAGGAGCTGCTGGACACGCGGGTGCGCCCGGCGGTCGCGGCAGACGGCGGCGACATCGTGTTCCACGGCTACCGCGACGGCGTCGTGTCGCTCCACATGCAGGGCGCCTGCTCCGGCTGCCCGTCGTCGCGCGCGACGCTGAAGCACGGGATCGAGAACATGCTCCGCCACTACGTGCCCGAGGTGGTGGCGGTGGAGCAGGTGGAGCTCTGACCGGGTGAGCGAGGAGGAGGCGGCCGACGCGGAAGTCGGACGCGTCTTCCGCGAGGGCCGGACGGCCTGGCGCTGGACCGCGGATCCGGTGTCGGACGAGACGCTGCACCATCTCTACGACCTCGTGAAGCTCGGTCCGACCTCGGCCAACTCCTCGCCTGCGCGCTTTCTGTTTCTCCGCGGCCCCGGCGCGAAGCTCCGGCTCCGGCCGGCGCTTTCGGCCGGCAACGTGGAGCGTGCGATGTCGGCCCCGGTGGTCGCGATCGTCGCCTCCGACCCGCTTTTCCACGCGCACCTGCCGCGCCTCGCGCCGGGCGTCGACGCGCAGAGCTGGTTCAGCGGCAACCCGGCGCTGGCCGACGAGACGGCGCGCCGCAACGCGACCCTCCAGGGCGCTTACCTGATCGTCGCGGCGCGCATGCTCGGATTGGACTGCGGTCCGATGTCCGGTTTCGACAACGCCGAGCTCGACCGGATCTTCCTCCATGCCCAGGGCTGGCGGAGCGAGTTCCTCGTCTGCCTCGGTCATGCCGACCGGACCGATCTGCCGCCACGTGCGCCGCGTCTCGAGTTCGACGAAGCCTGCACGCTTCTCTGAACCAGTCGGCGCCGACATGTCCGCGGTCACCCTCGTCCTCGACACCGCCGGCGCCGAAGGTCGCGTCGGCCTGGTGGCGGCCGACGGCACGGTCGTCGCGGACGCGCCGTTTGCCGGCCTCCGCGGCCTTTCGGAAACGCTTCCGCGCCTGGTCGCCTCGCTCCTCGCCCCGTCCGGAACCGTCGCGCCGGAGCTCCGGACGATCGCCTGCGTCGTCGGTCCGGGCTCGTTCACCGGCTGTCGCGCCGGTCTCGCCTTCGCGCACGGCCTGGCGATCGGGTCGGCGATCCCGGTGATCGGCGTGACCGTCGGCGAGGCGATCCGCGCCGTCGCCGACGAACGCGGGCCGGTCTGGGTCGCGACCGCCGCCGGCGAGGACCGCGTGTTCCTCGATCGGGACGGCACGTTCGAGGCGTTCGCCCTCGCGGCTCTTCCGGAGCCGACGGATCGGGAAACGCGCGTCGGCGGCGACGCTGCGTCGGCGGTCGCATCGGCACTTTCCCTGCCGCTCGCCGCGGTGCGCGCGCCCACCCT
>CAXUBA010000150.1:0-7051 GCA_964249205.1 uncultured Acetobacteraceae bacterium
CCTAGCAGTCGCCCCATGACGACCAGCAACATGACGACGAGCGACGACGGCTGGGCGGAGCCCAAGGTGACGGCGGTGCTGGTGCTCGCCGACGGCACGGTGCTCGAAGGCGAGGGCTTCGGCGCGACCGGCGCCGCCGTCGGCGAGGTCTGCTTCTCGACCGGGCTCACCGGCTACCAGGACACGCTGCCCGACCCGTCGTTCGCCGGGCACATCATCACCTTCACCTTCCCCCATATCGGCAATGTCGGCGCCAACCCGCTCGACCTCGAGGCCGGCCGCGTGGCCGCGCGCGGCCTCGTCACCCGGCACCTGCCGACCGAGGCCTCGAACTGGCGCGCGACCGAGGATCTCGACGGCTGGCTCCGCAAATGGAGCGTCCCGGGGATCAGCGGGGTCGACACCCGCGCGCTCACGCTCCGGATCCGCGATGGCGGTTTCGCGACGGGCGTCCTCGTCCATCCCGCCGACGGGCGCTTCAACCTCGACGCGATCACCGCCGCCGCCCGCGACTGGCCCGGCCTCGAAGGCATGGACCTCGCCCGCGAGGTGTCCTGCCGGCAGTCCTACGCGTGGCCGGCCGACGAGACGGACGGCCGACGCTGGGTCTGGGGCGACGAGACGCGCGCCACCGGCGACGACGACACCGGGCCGGACCGTCCGCACGTCGTCGCGGTCGATTACGGGGCGAAGCGGAACATCCTCCGTTCCCTCGCCTCCGCCGGCTGCCGGGTCACCGTCGTCCCGGCCGACACCGGCGCCGACGACATCCTCCGCCGCAACCCGGACGGCGTGTTCCTGTCGAACGGTCCGGGCGACCCGGCCGCGACCGCCTCCTACGCGGTGCCGGCGATTCAGGGCGTGCTCGCGGCCGGCGTGCCGGTGTTCGGGATCTGCCTCGGCCACCAGCTGCTGGCGCTGGCCCTCGGCGCCCGCACCTACAAGCTGCAGCAGGGCCATCGCGGCGCCAACCAGCCGGTCAAGGACCTCCGGACCGGGCGCGTCGAGATCACCAGCCAGAACCACGGCTTCGCGGTCGAAGACGCGAGCCTGCCCGACGGCGTCGCCGTTACCCATGTGAGCCTCTTCGACGGCTCGAACGAGGGGATCGAGGCGCGCGACCGCCGCGCTTTCTCGGTCCAGTATCATCCGGAAGCGGGGCCCGGCCCGTCCGACGCCGCCCACCTCTTCGAGCGCTTCGGCCGCATGATGCGCGACCGCGACGCGGGAGCACGCTGACATGCCGAAACGGACCGACATCGGCTCGATCCTGATCATCGGCGCAGGCCCGATCGTCATCGGCCAGGCCTGCGAGTTCGATTATTCCGGCGCGCAGGCCTGCAAGGCGCTCCGCGAGGAGGGCTACCGCGTCGTTCTCGTCAACTCCAACCCGGCGACGATCATGACCGATCCCGGTCTCGCCGACGCGACCTATGTCGAGCCGATCGCGCCCGATTTCGTCGAGCGTGTGATCGCGCGCGAGAAGCCCGACGCGATCCTGCCGACGATGGGCGGCCAGACCGCGCTCAACACCGCGATGACGCTGCACGCGAACGGCGCGCTCGCGCGACACGGCTGCGAACTGATCGGCGCCAAGGCCGAGGTGATCGATCGCGCCGAGGACCGCCTCAAGTTCCGCGACGCGATGAGCGCGATCGGCATCGAAAGCCCGCGCTCGCGGATCGCGCACACGATCGCCGAAGCCCGCGAGGCGATGGCGGCGATCGGTCTTCCCGCGGTGATCCGGCCGTCGTTCACGCTGGGCGGAACCGGCGGCGGCATCGCCTACAACCGCGAGGAGTTCGAGCAGATCGTCGCGTCCGGCCTCGACGCGTCGCCGACCACCGAGGTGCTCATCGAGGAATCGGTGCTCGGCTGGAAGGAATACGAGATGGAGGTCGTGCGGGATGCCGCCGACAACTGCATCATCGTGTGCTCGATCGAAAACATCGATCCGATGGGCATCCACACCGGCGACAGCGTCACGGTCGCGCCCGCGCTCACGCTGACCGACAAGGAATACCAGCGGATGCGCGACGCCTCGATCGCGTGCCTCCGCGCGATCGGCGTCGACACCGGCGGCTCGAACGTCCAGTTCGCGGTCAATCCCGCCGACGGCCGCATGACGATCATCGAGATGAACCCGCGCGTGTCGCGGTCGTCGGCGCTCGCCTCGAAGGCCACCGGCTTCCCGATCGCCAAGATCGCGGCGAAGCTCGCGGTCGGCTACACGCTCGACGAGCTCCGGAACGACATTACCGAAACGACCCCGGCCTCGTTCGAGCCGGTCATCGACTACGTCGTGATCAAGATCCCCCGCTTCACCTTCGAGAAGTTTCCCGGCACGCCGGCGACGCTGACCACCTCGATGAAGTCGGTGGGCGAGGCGATGGCGATCGGCCGCTCGTTCGCCGAAGCGCTGCAGAAGGGGCTGCGCTCGACCGAGACGGGCCTGACCGGTCTCGATCCGGTGGAGCCGCCCGGCGACGGCGGACGCGACGCCTATCTCGCCGCGCTCTCGTCGCCGGTCCCCGAGCGCCTGCTGATGGCGGCGCAGGCGCTCCGCGACGGGATCTCGGTCGACGACATCCACAGCGCGTGCCGCTTCGATCCGTGGTTCATCCGCGAACTCGCGCGCATCGTCGATGCCGAACGCGTCGTCGCGCGAGACGGCCTGCCGCAATCGGCGCCCGCGCTCCGCCGCCTCAAGGCGCTCGGCTTCTCGGACACGCGGCTCGCCGCGCTGTCCGGCACCACCGAGGAGGCGGTGCGCGCGCTTCGCGAAACGCTTTCCGTGGTTCCCGCCTTCAAGCAGATCGACACCTGCGCCGGCGAGTTCGCGAGCGCAACCCCCTACATGTACTCGACCTACGAAGGCGGGTTCGGGCTCCCGCTATCGGACGCGCCGCCGACCGGACGCGACAAGGTCGTCATCCTCGGCGGCGGCCCGAACCGCATCGGACAGGGCATCGAGTTCGACTACTGCTGCGTCCACGCCGCCTACGCGCTCCGCGACGCCGGTCTCGAAACGATCATGGTCAACTGCAACCCGGAAACCGTGAGCACCGACTACGACACGTCGGACCGGCTCTACTTCGAGCCGCTGACGGCCGAGGACGTGATCGCGATCGTCCGGCGCGAGCAGGGCGCCGGCACGGTGCGCGGCTGCATCGTCCAGTACGGCGGACAGACCCCGCTCAAGCTGAGCGACCGGCTCGCGCGCGCGGGCATTCCGCTGCTCGGCACCAGCGCCGACGCGATCGACGTCGCCGAAGACCGCGAGCGCTTCGGCGACCTGCTCCGGAAACTCGGCCTGCGGCAGCCCGAAAGCGGCATCGCGCGCTCCGCCGACGAGGCGATCTCGATCGCCGAACGCGTCGGCTATCCGGTGATGATCCGCCCGTCCTACGTGCTCGGCGGCCGCGCGATGGAGATCGTCTACGACGCGAACGGTCTCGCGCGCTACATGCGCGAAGCCGTCCGCGTGTCCGGCACCAGCCCCGTGCTGGTGGACCGCTACCTCAACGACAGCATCGAGGTCGATGTCGACTGCATCAGCGACGGCGAGGACGTCTACGTCGCCGGCGTGATGGAGCACATCGAGGAGGCCGGCATCCATTCCGGCGACAGCGCCTGCTCGCTGCCGCCCTACACGCTGTCGCCGGCGACCGTGGACGCGCTCAAGGACGAGACGAAGTCGCTCGCGCGTGCGCTCGGCATACGCGGGCTGATGAACGTGCAGTACGCGATCCGCGACGGCATCACCTACGTGCTCGAGGTCAATCCGCGCGCGTCGCGCACGGTGCCGTTCGTCGCCAAGGCCACCGGCGTTCCGGTCGCGAAGATCGGCGCGCGGATCATGGCGGGCGCGAGGCTGGCCGAGTTCGAGCTCGACGGCAGTGCGGTGTCCGCCCATGTCGCGGTCAAGGAAGCGGTGTTCCCGTTCAACCGGTTCCCGAACGTCGACGTCATCCTCGGTCCCGAAATGCGCTCGACCGGCGAGGTGATGGGCCTGTCGCAGAGCTTCGAGCGCGCGTTCGCCAAGGCGCAGCTCGGCGCCGGCGTCCGCCTTCCCGCCGAAGGCACCGCCTTCTTCTCGGTCCGGCCGGCCGACAAGCACAGCTGCATCGTGCTGGCGCGCCGTCTCGCCGACCTCGGCTTCCGGATCGTCGCGACCCGCGGCACCGCGTCGCACCTCCGCGAAAACGGCCTCGACGTCGACGTCGTCAACAAGGTTCTGGAAGGCCGCCCGCACTGCGTCGACGCGATCCGCTCGGGCGAGATCCAGCTGGTGATCAACACCTCGTCCGGTCCGCAATCGGTGTCCGACAGCTTCACCATCCGGCGCGACGCGCTGACGCACGGCGTCCCGCACTACACGACGATCGCCGGTGCCCGCGCCGCGGTGGCGGCGATCGGCGCGCTTCGCGCGGGCTCCCTTGAAGTCGCGCCACTGCAGGGATACTTTAGACGATCGTTCTGAGGCGTTCCGGAGGCGCCGGGCCGACCTGCAGCCCGGCTTCGCGCACCGCGCCCTCGGATCGCCTCCGCAAACTTCGAGCTGTTCAAGGACCATCGTGTTGCAGAAATTCCCGATGACCGGGCCAGGCCTGCAGCGGCTCGAGGACGAGCTGCGCGAGCTCCGTACGCAGGAACGTCCGGCGATCATCCGCGCCATTGCCGAAGCCCGCAGCCATGGCGACCTGTCCGAGAACGCCGAATACCATGCCGCGCGCGAGCGCCAGTCCTTCGTCGAAGGCCGCATCGCCGAACTCGAGGAGATCGTCTCGGCGGTCGAGGTGATCGATCCCGCGACGCTGTCCGGCGACCAGGTCAAGTTCGGCGCCCAGGTGCGGCTGATCGACGAGGAAACCGACAAGGAAGCGACCTACCAGATCGTCGGCGCCTACGAGGCCGACATCAAGTCGGGCCGCATCTCGGTCTCGTCGCCGCTCGCGAAGTCGCTGATCGGCAAGAAGGCGGGCGACACGGTGTCCGTGCCGGCGCCGGGCGGCGACCGCTCCTACGAGATCCTCGCCATCTCCTACGGCTGAGGACCGGCCCGTGATCCCGATCGGCCTCGCCGACATCAGCGAGGCCGCCCGACGCATCGCGGGCAAGGTCATCCGGACGCCGACCGTGGCGAGCGGCGCACTCTCCGCCCGTTGCGGCTGCGAAATCCTCCTCAAGCTCGACAACCTCCAGGTCGTCGGCTCCTTCAAGGAGCGCGGCGCGGCCAATCGCCTCGCCCTCCTTGACGCCGACGAGCGGCGGCGCGGCGTCGTCGCCATGTCGGCCGGCAACCACGCGCAAGGCGTCGCGAGACACGCGAGCCTGCTCGGGGTCGATGCGACGATCGTGATGCCGCGCGCGACGCCGGCGGCCAAGATCACCCGGACCAGCAGCTGGGGCGCCCGCGTCGTCCTGCACGGCGACACGCTGGCCGAAGCCACCACCCACGCGCTGACCCTCGCCGTGGCCGAAGGCCGCGTCTTCATCCACCCCTTCGACGACCCCGCGATCATCGCGGGACAAGGGACGATGGCGCTCGAGATGATTGAGGACGCCGGGCCGTTCGACGTGCTGGTCGTCCCGGTGGGCGGCGGCGGCCTCATCGCCGGCTGCGCGGTCGCCGCCGCCGCGCTCTGTCCGGGCACCGAGATCGTCGGCGTGCAGGTCGAGAGCCACGCCTCGCTGCGCCACCATCCCGGCGAGGAAACGGAAACGCTCGGCGGCGCCACGATCGCGGAAGGCATCGCGGTCGCGCGGATCGGCGAATGGCCGCGACGCATCGTCCGCGACCATGTCGCTTCCGTGCTCCCCGTGCCCGAACGCGTCGTCGAGGACGCGATCGCGCTGCTGGTCGAGGGCGCGAAGCAGGTCGCCGAAGGCGCCGGCGCCGCGGCACTCGCGGCCGTGCTCGCCTATCCAGACCGCTTCCGCGGCAAGCGGGTCGGCGTGCCGATCTGCGGCGCCAACATCGACAGCCGCATCCTCGCCAACGTCCTCCTGCGCAACCTCCTGCGGGACGGCCGCCTGCTCCGGCTCCGGATGGAGATCCCCGATCGGCCGGGGGTGCTCGCCGACATCGCCGCCCTGATCGGCGGCGGCGGCGGCAACATCATCGAGGTTTCGCACCAGCGCCTGTTCGCCGCCCCGAGCGTCCAGGCGGCCGAGCTCGAGGTCATGGTGGAGGCCCGCGATCCGATCCACGCGATCGAGATCGAGCGCGCCCTCGGCGCGCGCTACGTCGTCCGGAGGGACTGAACCACCCGGCGCCCGAGCAGCACGGAAGCGGTCGCGACCCCGACGGTCATCCCGATCCATGCTCCGGCGACGCCGAGCGGCGTCCGGAGCGCCAGCACCGCCGTCACCGGCACGCCGATCACCCAGTAGCTGACGGTCGTGAGCAGCATCGGCACGCGCGTGTCCCGGAGCCCGCGCAGCACGCCGCCCGACAGAACCTGCGCGCCGTCCGGCACGTGGTTGACCGCCGCGATCAGCAGCAGCGTCGACGTGAGCCCGACCACCGCGGCGTCGCCGGTGTAGAGCGCGGCGAGCGACCGTCGCGCCAGCAGCAGCACGGCGTCGTCGGCGACCACCACGAGGGCAGCCAGGATGCCGCCCGCGAGGATCGCGCGCCGGACCGCCGCCGCGTCCTCCCGCCCCGACGCGTTCCCGACCCGGATCGTCACCGCGAGCGCGATCCCGAGCGGCACCATGAACACGACCGACGCGACGTTGAGCGTGATCTGGCTCGCCGCCGTCGCGACCGCTCCGAGGCGGGACACGATCAGCCCGCCGGCGGTGAACATGCCCACCTCCATCACGAGCGAGACCGCGATCGGCGCCCCGAGCGCCAGGATCCGCCACGCCATCCTGCCGTCGGCCCCTTGTCCCCGTCGCCGCCAGTCGAGCGCGTAGCACCGCGCCCGACGCACCCATACGACGTAGGCGACACCCTCCAGCGTCGCGACCGCGGCGGTCGCGAGCCCGCTTCCCGCCGCGCCGAGCGCCGCCGAGGGCAGCATGCCGAGGGAGCCGGTGAGCT
>CAXUBA010000151.1:0-7017 GCA_964249205.1 uncultured Acetobacteraceae bacterium
CTGGTGCGCTCGCCGACCGAGGCCACGGCGAGCGCAAAACCGCGGGCGCGATGGCGCTGCTCGCGCTTTCCTTCGCCGTCGCCGCCATCGCCGGACGGACCGGCCACGTCGTTCAGCTCGCGCTTGCAGCGATCGCGCTCGACGCGGCGGTTCAGGCGAACCAGGTGTGCGGCCAGCGCGCCGTCTACGCGCTCGCGCCCGAGATGCGCGGCCGGCTCAACGCCGTCTACATCGCGTCGCTGTTCGCGGGCGGCGCCGTCGGGTCGGCGATCTCGACCGTGCTCTACGAGGCGGGCGGCTGGACGGCGGCGTCCTCGGCCGGCGCGGCGGTCGGCCTCCTCGCGCTCTTCCTTTTTGCGCTTCTCGGCGGGTCGTCGCGGCTTTCGCGCGTGTCCCGCGCCTGACGCGAGAGCAGCCGGAGGAGGTGCCGCGCGGCGGCGACGCGCTCGGCTGCGTCGGCGGTCGGGCGACGGATCAGCAGGCGGCGGCCTTTGCGTTCGAGACCGTCGATCGCGGCGTGGTCGCTCCCGTGGAGCTCGGCCGCGGCGGACACCGGACCGACCTCGAGGCGCGCGACGCCGAAGCGGCGGCAGGCGTGATGGATTTCGGACGCGGCGAGGGTGAGGCGCATCGTGTCGGGGATCGGACCGAAGCGGTCCTCGAGTTCCTCCGCGAGCTCGCGCACGCGGTGCGGACGGCCGAGCCGCACGTGAAGCGCGATCCGAGCCGCCTCGTCGCCGACGTAATCCGCGGGAATGCTGAACGGCACGGACAGGCTCGTTTCGGGACGCCAGTCGTCGATGACGCTTTCGCCGCGCGCCTGCCGGATCGCGCGCGCGGTGAGGTGTCGCGCGAGTTCGAGCCCGAGCAGCCTCGCATGTCCGGCCTGCTCGTCGCCGAGCAGGTCGCCGCCGCCGCGCTGGTCGAGGTCCTGCCCGGAGATCGCGAAGCCGGCGCCGAGACCGTCATGTTTCGCGAGCGCCTCGAGGCGCGACGCGGCGGCGCGTCCCGTCGGCCGACCGGCGCTCCGGAACAGGTAGGCGTGGCCGCGACGCCGGCCGCGCCCGACGCGCCCGCGGATCTGGTGCAGCTGCGCGAGGCCGAACCGGTCCGCGTCAAAGGCGAGCAGCGTGTTGGCGCGCGGCATGTCGAGCCCGGCCTCGACGATGTTGGTGGCGAGCAGGACGTCGCCGTGACCTTCGGCGAAGCCGACGAGCGCCGCGTCGAGCGCATCCGGCTTCATCCGGCCGTGCAGCGTCACCACCGAAAGCTCCGGCACGAGCGAAGCGAGAAGGCTCGCTACCTCGTCGAGGTCCTTGATCCGCGGACAGATCGCGAAGCTTTGGCCGCCATGCCCGTGCTCGCGCCGGAGCGCGGTCGCGATCAGCGCCTCGTCGCGGTCGAGCACCACGGTGCGGACCGCCAGCCGTCGGGCCGGCGGCGTGGCCAGAATCGAGATCGCTTCGAGGCCGGCAAGCGCGCGTTCGAGCGTGCGCGGGATCGGCGTCGCGGTCATGACCAGCGTGTGGACGCCGGCGCTGAGGCGCGCGAGCGCCTGCTTGTCCTCCGTGCCGAAGCGCTGCTCCTCGTCGACCACGACAAGGGCGAGATCGCGGAACCGGATGTCGTCGGCGGCCAGCGCCTGCGTCCCGATCACCACGGGGAGCGACCCGTCGGCGAGCCGTTTCCGGATCCGCACGGCCTCGCTCCGGGGCGTGAGGCGGGACAGCGCCGCGATCTCGATCCCGAGTGTCGCGAAGCGGCGCCGGAAGGTTTCGGCGTGCTGCCGCACGAGCACGGTGGTCGGCGCGAGAACGGCGACCTGATGGCCGGCGAGCGCCGCCGCCGCGGCCGCCCGGAGCGCGGCCTCGGTCTTGCCGAACCCGGCCTCGCCGCAGAGCAGCCGGTGCATCGGCGTGCCGGCGGCGAGATCGTCGCTGATCGCGTCGAACGCGGCCAGCTGGTCGCGCGTGGGCGCGAACGGGAAGCCGGCGGCGAAGCGCGTCATGCGCCGGGGATCGGGACGGATGACGGCGGCCCGTTCCGCACGACGCGCCGCTGTTTCGGCGACCATCCGCTCGGCGGTCGCCTCGATGTCGCGCACCACGCCGCCGCAGCGCATGGCCCAGCTTGAACCGTCCGCCCGGTCGAGCGTCACGGTTCCGTCCGGGCCGCCATGGCGCCAGATGCGGTCCATTTCCGAGCAGGGCACGAGCTTCCGACTGTCGGCGGCGAAGAGAAGCGCGAGGCAGTCGACCGGGCCGTTCTCGGTCGGCACCGTTTCCAGTCCGGCGAAGCGCGCGAGCCCGTGATCCAGATGGATCACCGTGTCGCCCGGCGCGAGCGGAAGCGTGAACAGCGACGCGGGATCGCGGTGCGCGGCGGCGGGCGGGAGCACGTCGTCGGCCGCGAGCACGAGGCACTCGTCGCCGTCGAAGCCGGTCGGCAGCCCGCCCGGAAGGAGCGCGATCGTCCCGCGCGGCATGGCGGTGACCATCGCGTAGTCGTCGGCCGGACGCGGGGTCGCGTCGAGCTCGAGCGCGTCGGCGAGGCGGCGGCCGGACAGCGCCACGCGTCGACCGTCGCGGGCGGCGTCGGCGACCAGGCGTGACACGTGGGAAATCTCGCCGGGGAATCGCGGCGCCGGCTTCGCTCGCGGCCAGACCACCGGCGTGCAGGACCGGGTTCCGCGCAGCCGTTCCCATTCCGGGAGGTCGAGCGTCAGCCCGTCGGGCGGCATCGTGCCGCGTCCGGCGCGCGCGAGCGCGACACGGGCTTCTCGTGCGTCGCGTACAGCGGCGAGATGCGTCCGGAGCGCGTCGTCCGCGTCTTCGTCGAGGAGCAGCGTCGCGTCCGGCATGAGATCGAATAGGCTCGCGAGCGGGCGGCCGCGTGCGTCGAACGCTTCCTCGCCGCCCGCGAGCCCCGTGGCGTCGCCTTCCCCGTCCGAGGGGAGGCGTTCGGTCGCGGGTCCGACCTCGACGGTCGCGAGGGATCCGCGCCCGCGCCGCGTCGCGGCGTCGATCCGCTCGAGCCCGGCGATGCGGTCGCCGTCGAGACGGATCCTGAGCGGGGCGCCGCCATCGGCCGGGAACACGTCGATCACCGTCGGATGAAGCGCGACTTCGCCCGGCGCCTCGGCCTCGTCGGCCGGCACGAAGCCCAGTCTCGCGAGCTTCGCGGCGATCGCGTCGTGCGGCATCGTGTCGCCCGGGCGGAGCGAAAGGGTCTCGACCGTCCGATGCCGCGGCAGGCGCTCGGTCGCGGCCTCGGCCGAGGCGATCACCAGGCGGGCGGATCCCGCCAGGATCCGGCGGAGCGCCGCCATCCGGCGGCCCATGACGGCGTGCGACGGGCTCGCGCGGTCGAACGGGACGCAATCCCAGGCCGGAAGGTGGACCGGATCGAGCGCGCCCGCGAGGGCGCGTGCGGCGCCGGCGAGCCGCACGGCCTGCGCCTCGCTGTGCGCGAGCAGGATCGCGCCTTCGGGACCGATCGATTTGGCGACCCCCGCGAGCCCGAGCGCTTCGCAGACGATCGTCCCGTCACCACCGTCCATGCCCGGCCTCCGTTCCAGCCGGGTCGCAACGCGGCCGAGGCGCCGGGTCGCCATCGGGCCGATGCACGATTGCGCGAGAGCGGCGACGCCGCGTCCGGACCGCGCGGGCGCCTTCAGGCCGTCGCGGTTCCGAACACGCGGGCGAACACGTGGTCGACGGCCGCGAGATGGCGCGCCGGATCGAGCGCCGCGTCGATCGCGTCCGGCGCGACGCGCCCGCCGATCTCGGGATCGGCGAGCAGGTTGTCCCGGAAGCTCCTGCCGTCCGGATGATCGAGCCGCGTCCAGGTCGCCATCGCGTTCCGCTGAACGATCGCGTAGGCGTCCTCGCGCGACAGACCGGCGCGCGCCAGCACGAGCAGCACTTCGCCGGAATGGACGACGCCGCCGAGGCTTTCCACGTTGGCCAGCATCCGCTCGGGATGGACCACGAGCCGGTCGATCAGCCCGGCGAGGCGGTCGAGCGCGAAGTCGAGCGCGATCGTCGCGTCCGGGGCGATCACGCGCTCGACCGAGGAGTGTGAGATGTCTCGCTCGTGCCAGAGCGCCACGTTCTCGAGCGCCGGCACCGCGTAGCCGCGCACCAGGCGGGCGAGGCCGGTCAGGTTCTCGCTCAGCACCGGGTTGCGCTTGTGCGGCATCGCCGACGAGCCCTTCTGGCCGGCGTGGAAGAACTCCTCCGCTTCGCGCACCTCGCTCCGCTGCAGGTGTCGCACCTCGGTCGCGAGGCGCTCGACCCCGGCCGCGATCACCGCGAGCGTGCAGAAGAAGCTGGCGTGGCGGTCGCGCGGGATCACCTGCGTCGACACGGGTTCGAAGCGGAGCGCGAGTCGCTCGGCGACCTCCTCCTCGATCGCTGGCGCGAGATGGGCGAAGGTGCCGACCGCGCCCGAGATCGCGCAGGTCGCGATCTCGTCCCGCGCCGCACGCAGCCGCGCGCGGTTGCGGTCGAACTCGGCGTAGTGGCCGGCGAGCTTGAGGCCGAACGAGGTCGGCTCGGCGTGGATCCCGTGCGAGCGTCCGATGGTCACCGTCGCCTTGTGCTCGAAGGCGCGTCGGCGGAGCGCGTCGCAGACCCGGTCGAGATCGGCGAGCAGCAGGTCGGCGCTGTCGCGGAGCTGCAGCGCGAACGCGGTGTCGAGAATGTCGCTCGACGTCATGCCGAGATGGACGAAGCGGCTGTCCGGGCCGATCTTGCCCGCGAGCCAGGTCAGGAAGGCGATGACGTCGTGCCGGGTTTCGCGCTCGATCGCGTCGATCGCATCCACGTCCGCTTCCGTCATCGCCGCGAGCGCCGCGTCGCCCCGCTCGCGGATCGTGCGCGCGGCGTCGGCCGGCACGTCGCCGTGTCGGCTCATCGCTTCCGTCGCGAGCGCCTCGATTGCGAACCAGTGGCGGTAGCGCGCGATCGGCGACCAGATCGCCGCCATCGCCGCTCTCGTGTAGCGGGGAACCATCGCGCGCTCTCCTTGCGTTTCCGACCGTTCGGACGCCGCTGCATGGCCCGGCTTCGGGCTTGCGGGCAAGCCGGGGCCACGGCAAAGCCTTTGCGGTGATCGGTCTGTCCCGCCTCGGCGCGCTCGTTCAGGTCCTGCTGATCGACCTGACGCTCGCGGGCGACAACGCCGTGATCGTCGGCCTCGCGGTGATCGGGCTTCCGCCGCGGCTCCGGACGCGTGCCATCGTGATCGGCGTCGTCGCGGCGACGGTCATCCGGATCGGCCTCGCGCTCGTCGCCGTCCGGCTTCTCGCGGTGATCGGGCTGACACTCGCCGGCGGCCTGCTCCTGCTCTGGGTCGCCTGGCGGAGCTTCCGGGAGCTCCGGCAGCGGCCCGACGGTGCCCACGTGCCTTCGCCGTCCTCCTTCACGGGCGCGATGGCGCGGATCGTCGTCGCGGACATTTCAATGAGCCTCGACAACGTGCTCGCGGTCGCCGGCGCCGCGCGTTCCGATCGCGTCGCGCTGGTCACCGGGCTGCTGTTCTCGGTGCTGCTGATGGGGGCGGCCGCGACGCTGGTCGCGCGTCTCCTGCAGCGCTACCGCTGGATCGCCTTCGTCGGCATCGCGATCGTGCTTATCGTCGCCCTCCGAATGATCTGGGACGGCGGCGGCGACGTTTGGCGCCACGTGAACGGAGCGGCGCGATGAGGACCGTCCGGACGGCGACGCTCGAGATCGCCTGCGAGATGCTCGGGCCGGAGACCGGCGTTCCGCTCGTTCTGCTGCACGGCTACCCGGACGACGCCCGCTGCTACGACGCGGCGGTCGCGCGTCTCGCTCCGCTCGGCCGGTTCCGGATCGTGGTGCCCTATCTCCGCGGCTACGGGCCGACCCGGTTCCGTGACGCGGCGACGATCCGCTCCGGCCAGCAGGCGGCGCTCGGGACCGATCTCCGCGACCTCCTGGACGCACTCGACCTCCGCGGCGCGATCCTCGCCGGCATGGACTGGGGCGGGCGGGCGGCCTGCATCGTCGCGGCGCTGTGGCCCGACCGCGTGCGCGGCCTCGTCACCTGCGGCGGCTACAACATCCAGGACCTGTCCCGGATCGGCGAACCCGAGGAGGCCGCGCAGGCGGTCCGGCACTGGTACCAGTGGTATTTCGCGACCCGCCGCGGCCTGCGCGCGCTCGAAACCGATCCCGGCGCAGTGGCCCGCGCGTGCTGGCGGCTCTGGTCGCCGCGCCTCACGATCGACGAGACCGCGTTCGGACGCACGGAAGCCTCGTGGCGCAATCCGGATCACGCCGCCGTCGTGGCGCACTCCTACCGCCATCGCCACGGCGAGGCCGAAGGCGACCCGGCGCTCGCGCCCATCGAGCGGGCGCTGCTCGGGCAGCCGCGGATCGAAGTGCCCACGATCGTGCTCGACCCCGGCGAGGACGGCGTCCAGCCACGCCCGCGCGAGGACACGGGACGGTCGCGGTTCGGCGACCGTTACGAGCGCCGCTGGATCGAACGCACCGGCCATTTCGTGCCGCGCGAGCAGCCCGCGGCGTTCGCGGAGGCCATCATCGATCTCGCCGACCGCACGGCGCCCGGTTGACTGCGTTCCCGCGCTGGCTCGTCGCCTACGCGCTGCTCGGCCTCGTGCAGAGCGGGATGATCCCGATCGTGCTGCCGTTGGCCGCCGCGCCGGGTGTCACGGCCGGCTTCACCTACGCGGCGTTCGCGGCGTCCGGCGTCGCGGCGCCCTTCATCGGATCCTGGAGCGACCGCCGGCGCCGGCATCGGCGGACGCTGGTCGCCGGGCTCGCGCTCGCGTCGGTCGCGTCGCTCGCCCACGCGCTGCCGGGCGGCCTCGTCCAGCACATGCTGACCGCCTCGCTGATCGGGCTCGGCGTGTCGAGCGCCAGCACGGTTGCCACCATGTTCATCGTGGAGGTCGAGCCGGAAGGGCGCTGGGACGCGCTGATCGGGATGCTGCAGGCCTTTCTCAGCGGCGGGCAGCTCGTCGGG
>CAXUBA010000152.1:0-7013 GCA_964249205.1 uncultured Acetobacteraceae bacterium
CGTCCGCCTCCTCGGTCACGCGCTCGTCCCTGCGCCGCAGCCGACGCCGTTCGCCGAACGCGATGGCTTCGTCTTCCTCGGGGCCATCCACGACGACAACGCGCCCAATGCGGACGCCGTCCGCTGGTTCGCCGGCGTTGTGCTTCCGGAGCTCCGACGCGCGCTTGGCCGTCCCGATCTCCGGCTTCGCGTGGTCGGGCTGAACCGCGCCGACACCGTTGCGGCGCTCGACGGGATCGACGTCGACCTCGTGGGCACGGTGCCGGATCCGGCCGCGGAACTCGCCCGCGCACGCGTGTTCGTGGCCCCGACGCGTTTCGCCGCCGGCATCCCGCACAAGGTCCATCTCGCGGCCTCGCTCGGAACGCCGGTTGTCGCGACCGATCTGATCCGCGAACAGCTCGGCTGGACGGCGGGTACGGAACTCCTCGCCGACAGCGATCCCACCGCCTTCGCCGAAGCCTGCGCCAGGTTGCACGCGGACGAGCGTCTCTGGACGACGATGCGCGAAGCGGCGTTGTCGCGCGTCACGTCCGAGTGCTCGCCTGCGCGCTTCCGCGAGACGCTCCGCTCGGTGCTGTCGGGTGCACGCGCCGAGCCGCCGCGCCCCGTCGCGAAGTATACCGTGAACGTGCCGTCGCCATCGCCGGATGCCGCGGAGTTCTTCGTCGGCCGGCGCGAGGACGAGGACTACGCGATCGCGGTGCCGTTCGCCTACGCGCCGCCGACCGATGATGCGAGGCCGCCGATCGCGGCGCTCGTCCACGTCTTCTATCCGGATCTCGCCGGAGAGATCGCGGCCACGCTCGCGAACGTTCCCGGCCGGCTCGACGTCTTCCTTTCGACCGACACGGAGGAGAAGCGGAACCGGATCGCACCGACGTTCGGCTCGTGGCCGAACGGCAGCGTCGAGATCCGCGTGGTACCGAACCGCGGAAGGGACATCGCCCCGCGGATCGTCGGCTTCCGCGACGTCCTCGAGCGCTACGAGTTGACGCTCCAGCTGCATTCGAAGAGGAGCCTGCACGCAAGCTTTCTCACGCCCTGGCGGACATTTCTCTTCGAGACGCTGGCCGGTTCGCCCGAAGTCGTCCGAAGCGTGCTCGAAGCCTTCAGGCAGCAGCCCCGCCTCGGGATGATCGCGCCGCAGCATTTCGAGCCGATCCGGACATGGCTGAGTTGGAACGGCAACTTCCCAGATGCCCGACCGATCGCCGCGCGGATGGGTCTTGATCTCGACGAGCGGACCGGGCTCGACTTTCCGTCGGGTTCCATGTTCTGGGCGAGGAGCGCGGCTCTTCGCCCTCTGCTCGATCTCGACCTCCGCTTCGAGGACTTCCCCGAGGAGGCGAACCAGAAGGAAGGCACCGTCACGCACGGTCTGGAACGGCTCTTCTTCCATGTCTGCGAGAAGGCCGGGTTCGACTGGGCCAAGATCGGCGATCCGGCGCTGCATCTCGATATCGGCCATCTGGTGCGGATCGCCGATCCGGCCGCGCTCGCCGCGTTCTTCCGCGATCATCGCGTCCGCTTGACCGATCATCCCGGCCCGAACCCGCGCGGTACGCAGCCGCCCTTCAGCCCACGCGTCTCGCCCGGCCTCCTTTTCCGGGTCGACCGCGACCGGAAGATCGCCTGAGGGCGACGGTCTCGACGACACAAGGCGTTCGGCCGGAAGGGCTGGCGGGAAGCGCCTCCGCGTGTTACCCGCGCGCCAAGTGAGAGGCGCAGACCTTGTCGAACCTGACCCTTCCCGATCGCTTCCCGCTTCCCGCCATGCCGACGGAACTTTCGCCGGCAGACACCATGTTCGACGGAACGTCCGAGCGCTACCTAGCGGTTGGCTTGTCCGCGCTCGACGCCATCGAGGCCGCACTGATCGATGCGCCGCCGCCCGCGACGATCCTCGACCTTCCGTGTGGCCATGGTCGCGTCACGCGGATCCTGCGCGCCCGCTATCCGGATGCAGAGATCACGGTCTGCGATCTCGACCACTTCGGGGTGGATTTCTGCGCAAAGACCTTCGACGCCCGCGGCGTTGTCTCGAAGCCTGACTTTCGCGATCTCGATCTCGGACGAGAGTTCGACCTCATCTGGGTCGGATCGCTCCTCACGCATCTCCCGGAAATCTCGACCAGACAGTTTCTCGATTTCGCGCTGCGCCACATGGGAACGACGTCACGTCTCGTGATGACGTCACATGGCGTATCGGCCATCGACCGTCTGCGATCAGACCATTACGGCCTCGGATCCGCGGCGTCGCAGGGCCTCGCCGGCGATTATCTTCGGACGGGTTACGGTTACCGCGGCTACGGCGGCAATCCGTTCTACGGTGTCGCCGTCACGGACCGGCGCTGGTTCGAAGCGCTGTTCGACGGCAGTCCATTGCGCTTGGAAGGGTATCAGCCGAGAGGCTGGGATCGACACCAAGACGTCATCGTGCTTCGTCGGGTCGGAGCGCCGACGGGATGTTTCGACGTTCCCGGGATCGAGAGACCGGCATCGGCCAACGATCAGGCGGCGGCCGATGCCTTGACAAGTCCAGGCTTCGACGAAGCGTGGTATCGGCGAACCTATCCCGATGTGGCGCAGGCGATCGGAGATGCCTGGATCGAAACCGGTCTTCAGCATTACCTCGCCGCCGGCTGGTCTGAGGGACGACTTCCGTTCGAACCGAACGCCTGGTTCGCCAATCGTGAGCCGGCACATCCCGACGCGTGGGTGGACGGGAAAAGCGAGACGCAGCGAGTGGACGAAGCCTGG
Organism: uncultured Acetobacteraceae bacterium; assembly: GCA_964249205.1. GTDB lineage: Bacteria > Pseudomonadota > Alphaproteobacteria > Acetobacterales > Acetobacteraceae > CAXTPV01. The sequence continues at coordinate 2,764 of CAXUBA010000152.1, forward strand.
TCCACGCATCCGGACGAACACGTCGCGGAGACCGCGCAGTATTGGATGGCTCATCCGACCGTGCGTGCGCGCTCCAACCTCCTGGCGACAGGAGATCCGAACACGGAGCCCTACGCCTGGTTCGGGAGATTCCTGGAGGCGCGAGGCTGGACGCTTCCGATCGCGCGATCGATCTCGATCGGCTGCGGCTTTGGCGCGCTTGAGCGCTACCTTGTCCAAGCGGGCCTCGCCCGCGAGATCGACGCTTTCGATATCGCCGCGGGCGCGTTGGTCCAGGCCCAACGCGAGGCACGCCTCCTCGGGCTCGATTCGGTCCGTTACCATCTGGCGAACCTCGACGACTTCGAATTGCCGGAGAATTCGATCGACGTCGTGTTCGGTCACGCATCCGTCCACCATGTGGAGCAGCTCGAGGCGCTCTACGCCACGGTCGAACGAGCGCTTCGCCCGGACGGCCTCTTCCACCTTCATGAATTCGTCGGCCCGACGCGCTTCCAGTGGACGGATGCGCAACTCGCGCTCGCCAATCAGTTCCTCGACAGCCTTCCGCCACGTCTTCGACGCCTCATCGGCGGCAACCCGAAACCCCACCTGATACGGCCCACGGTCGAAGACATGATCGCCGCCGATCCCAGCGAGTCGGTTCGCTCGTCGGAGTTGATCGCGTGTCTCGCACCACGTTTCGACATTCTCGAGTATCGTCCGCTCGGCGGCACCCTGGCCCATCTGGCGCTGGGCGGGATTGTGCAGAACTTCAAGCCGGGCCTTCCTGAGGACGAGCGCTTCCTCGCAGCGCTGTTCGATCTCGAAACGGATGCGATAGCGCGCGGCGAGATCGGCAACGACTTCGCGATCATCATCGCGACACCAAGACGCACCGCACTGTCCCGGAGCACGTCCCCCATGAAGAAGTCCGTCAGCACGGCGCGCCTCGCGTCCGTGATCCCGCCGATCCGTCGGTTGTATGAGTCGGTGAACGGCCTCATCGCAGCCGTCGGTGCCATCCAGGCGGAACAGAGCAGGACCGGACAGCAGATCAGCCTCCTTCGCGGAGAGCTCACGGGTCTCGTGCTCAGCGCGGTTCGGAAGCTGCAGGAACAGCAGGCCCGAGCCGAGGGTGGCGGGGCGACGCCTGTCGCCGACGAGGCGGCGCGAGCGGTGCCGGCGGACGGCGAGGATGTTCCCGATGGCGCGTCCCGCGGGGATCTCGATCGCGCGACGCGACGCGAGATGGGCGAGGCCGCTCTCAGACACCTTCCTTTCCTGCCTGGCGTCTTCGAGCCGTCCGAGGAGGGTCTTACCGTGGCGGGCTATTGCGGTGCGCCGGATGCCCTGACCGACCGGATGGCTTTCTTCGTCAACGGCCGGAAGATCGACGATGTCGAGTATCCGATCGAGGATCCCGAGCTGAAGTCGCGCTTCCCGGACGTTCCCGGCATGGGTTTGGTGTTCCGGGCGCGGATCCGCGACGATCTCGACGCGTTTCGTCGCGAGCGTTTCTGGCGCTTCGATGCATCGAGAACGGGGCGTTTCCACGAGAACGACTGGCGCCGCGCCCTTCACTACATGAACCCTGCATTCGAACGTTTCCCGTTCCCGCCGACCGCGAACATCAGGCGGGTGATCGGCGACACGTCGGTCGAACGTTTCGCAATGGGCGGCGCGACGATCTTCCACAACGCGCAGGCCTACCTGCGTGAGCTGGGTTACGAGTGGTCTGATTTCCCGCAGATCCTCGACTGGGGCTGCGGGGCGGGGCGGCTGACCCGTTACCTGGTGGGCGAGACCGGTTGCGAGGTCACCGGCGTCGACATCGATGCCGACAACGTCGCTTGGTGTCGGCAGGCCTACGCGGGCGGATCGTTCCGGACCGTCCCGCTCCGTCCTCGCACCGATCTTGAGGACGGTCGCTTCGACCTCGTTTTCGGCCTTTCGGTCATGACCCATCTTCAGGAGAACGATCAGTTCCTATGGCTTGAGGAACTCCAGCGCATCACCCGACCCGGAGCACTTCTCCTCCTGTCGATCCAGGGACCGACGCAGTTCGCCTACAACCGCTTCCCCCCTGACATCTATCGACGTATCCAGCGTCAGGGCTACATCGATCTCCAGCGGGACGATGCGCTTGCGGATGTCGTCGACGACAAGGAATATTATCGCTCGGCGATGCAGTCCCGCCCCTACATCGTCCGGGAGTGGGGTCGGTATTTCGACGTCGTCGGGATCGAGGACGCCATTGCCGGTCTGCAGGATTTCGTTGTTCTCCGACGGCGGTGAGGCAGCCTGCCTTCATCAATCGGGAGAGACCTCCAAAGTCTGAAGGTAGAAGCCGAGCGCGCGGGGATCGCCTCCTCGGGATGGTTGTACCGGCCGACCGATGAGAACGGTCAACGCGGCCTCGCGACCTGGCGAGGCCGCGAGCGGCACGACCAACGTCGCGGGTCCGGTCGGCAAATGCCATCGGCCGACCTTCGCACCACCCGCCTCGACCGTGACATCCTGCAGCGCGCCGGTTGGTTCCACGACGTAGCCGTGAAGTCGGACGGAAAGCCTTGTGTCGTGAGCGGACGGCAGACCCAGGACGAGGTGGGCCGCACGCCCGTCCGTCCAGACGCCGTTGCTTTCTGGCGTGCTCCAGCCTTCGAGCAGGGCGGGATCGTATGGCGCGTGACCGGCCGATCCGAGATCGACCCTGGTTCCGACAGGCAATGGATGAGCCACCGCGACGAGCACCCGACGCGCGTCCCGCTCGGCGAGGAACGCGACGTCAAACCGTGAGCTGTGGGCGATCATCAGCAGCGCGGCGAGCAACTCGGCGACGCCGGCCGCGAGGCATGCGACGGCGAACATCCTTTCTCGCCTGTCCGACAGGCCAGGACGCAGGAGATCAGACGAGAACATCGCCGCCATGGGACCACTCTACCATCAGCCCGAGATTGACCGCGGCCAGGAGCGCGACGAGCAACCGTCCGGCCCTTCGATTGGCGCACACCTGCCCGAAGGCGAGATGAACGGGGTAGAGCCCGACCATGTAGCGGACGACCGAGGGTGCCGCGGAGTCGGTGGACGAGAAGCTGAGCACGGACAGGACAATGAAGAGCCACTCGCCGGGCGAGAACAGTCGCCAGTGTCTGATCAGGACCAACGCCATTACCGCCGCGATCGCGCCGTCGAGACGCAGTCGAGGCTGACGCGCCCAGACGAACATCGCGAGATCCTGGAGCGGCCAACCGGGATGTTGACCCCAGAACGTCGCCTGCGAATGAAGGGGTGCCAGGGCGTCTCCCGTCAGCTTCAGCATGAACGCCATCAGAAGGAGCATCGGCAACGGGATAAAAGAGAAGAAGAACAAGTCACGGTAGCTTCTCGGACGACCCTGGCTGCGATCGATCAGCCAGTCGAAAGCCAGCCCCGCACCGAGCGCGATTCCCGTCAATCGCGTGACGGTGAGGATCGAGGAGGTCAAGGAGGCCGTAGCATATCGCTGTCGTTGCGCCATCAACATGGTCGCGATCGAGAAGGCAAGGAACGGGGCCTCCGACATCGGTGCCGAGAGCACGAACGAACCCGGGAGCACCATCAGGCAGACGACCGTCCAGTCGGCGACGCGACGGCCTGTCCGCGCAATCGACATCCGGTGCAACAGGGTACCGGCGGCGAGCAGGAAAAGGTTGGCCGCGATCAGGCCGGCAGCGATCGTCGACAGGCCCGCACGCTTGACGAGCACAACAGCGATCGGGAGCACGGGAAAGAAGTTCAGGTTCGACTGCCCGGTCTCGAGGCCGGTCAGCGCATGCGGCACCCTGTAACCGCCGTCGGCGATGCTGAGATAGATGTTGGCATCCCATTCCACCCACATGCGCATCCATGGGACGGACGACCCATGCGAGGCGAAGGCGACAGCTCCAACGACACAGAGAACAGCGCGCGAGAGGCTCCAGGCAAGGAATACGAACAGGACAGTTCGCGAGAAAGGAACCGGCGATCGAAGTTCAAGCTTTCCAGGCTCAGATTTCGATACAGCTTGAAACGCCTGCCCCTTGGCCGGCCTGACAGATTTCAAGATCGACTCCGCGACTGAACGCAATGCCGTTCGTCCACGACGAGTGCTTGCGTCCGCAGCCTGAACAATGCAAGCCGACGAAGGTCGAACTGTTTCGAACTCGACAGTTTCCAACACCGCAAGCTTGCGTCACCTAGGTCGATGCCGGGAGCAAGGCCTTACGGTTCCCCCCTCGCTCACCCCGCAC
>CAXUBA010000153.1:0-6991 GCA_964249205.1 uncultured Acetobacteraceae bacterium
GGCGCGGTGGAGCATCCGGGATCGCGCGAGGCGGCGCGGCCGGCGCCGACGGACACGCTCGCGCCGGGCGACGGGGGGAGCCTGCTCGGCCGCGTCGGCGCGCCGCTCGCGGCCGGTTTCGCGGCCCGGTGAGGCCGGGGCACGCAACAAATGATTGGATTTCAAAGGCTACGCCTTTGATGAGGTCCGAGGGGCAACGCTCCTCGAACCGGGTCACGCGCTGATGTCGCCACTCGGTTTCGACGTTTCGAAGCTCATGTCCGGCCTGGCCGAACCGACATCGCTCCTGTTGCTGCTCGGGATCGCCGGCATCGTCCTGCTGGTGGCGGGCGCGCGGCGGCTCGGGCTCGGGCTTCTCGTTCTGCCGGTCGCGTTCGAGCTCGTGCTTGCGGTCGTGCCGTTCTCGGACTGGGCGCTGGCACCCCTCGAGGATCGGTTTCCGACGCTCCGGACGGTCCCGCCCGGCATCACCGGGGAGATCGCGATCGGCGGCGCGGTCGATCCGGAGATGACGGCCGCGCGAGGAATCCCGTCGCTGAACGACGCGGCGGAGCGGATGACGGAGTTCGTCCGGCTGGCGCTCCTGCATCCCGAATGGCGGCTCGCGTTCAGCGGCGGCTCCGGCCGCGTGCTCCGAAGCGATTTGTCGGAGGCCGATGTCGCGCGGTTGCTGTGGAACGGGCTCGGTCTCGCGGGCCGGCCGATCGTGTACGAGGACCGGAGCCGCACGACGTGGGAAAACGCGGTGCTGCTCGGCCGCCTCGTGCACCCGAAGCCGGACGAGCGCTGGATCCTGGTTACGTCGGCGATGCACATGCCGCGCGCAGTGGGGGCGTTCCGTCGGGCGGGTTGGAACGTGCTCGCCGATCCGGTCGGCTACAAGACCGCAACGGCCGCGAGCGTGATCGCGGACCAGTCGCTGGAGGGCCGGCTCGAGCTGCTCGACGCCGCGGTGCACGAGTGGGCCGGGCTGGTGATCTACCGGCTCGAGGGCAAGACGGCGCGGCTGTTCCCGCGGCCCTGATCGGGGCGCGCGGCCCGCTCGCGCCCCAGCAGCGCGAGACCCTCGGCGACGGACACGAACTCGCCGCCGCCGGCGACGCGGCTTGGCCCGAAGCGGGCGGTGAACAGGGCGCGGACCGATGGCTCCAGCGAGGTCTCGCCGGTGAGGAACACGCGGTCGATCTCGCGGTCGGTGACCGAAGCGTCGGCGAGGGCCGGCATCCACGCCGGCCGCGAGACGCGCGAGGTCGGGCGCGATCCAGTGCTCGAAATCGGTGCGCCGGACGGTCTCCTCGAGGCGGAGCTCGGGACGGTCGAGGCGGAGCGCCGCTTCCGCCTCGCTCGAAAGCGCCGTCTTGACCGCCGAGACCCCGCGGTAGAGCTCGTGGCCGAGGCCGCTCCGGAGCACGCCGAGCAGCGCCGTCAGGCGGTCGGGATGCTCGGCGTGGCGCATCACCGCCTCGATGTCGCGGAGCGTGCGCGGCGCGCCGATCAGCGACAGCTGATGCCAGCGTGCGAGGGCGGTGTACCACTCGGGCGGTATCGGGAGCGCCTGGCCGGACGGCGCATACTGGCTTCCCTTGCCGAGAAGGGGCGAGACGACCTGGTCGACGATCCGGTCGTCGAACGTGTCGCCGGCGATCCCGGCGCCGCCGTGGCCGAGCGGGGTGGCGGGACGCGCGCTCGCGGGTTCGAAGCGCATGACGGAAGAGTCGCTCGTGCCGCCGCCGAAATCGCCGATCAGCACGGCGTCGAGCGTTCGGGCGAAGCGGTAGTCGGCGGCTTCGGGTTCGAGCGCGGTCTCGACGTGCTCGGAGCCGGCGAGCGCGTAGGCGGCGAGGAGGCGCCGCTCGCCGACGAAGCGGACGGGGCGCCCTGCGACCAGCTGTTGGTGGTGCCGAAATCGACCCCGATCATCGGGCACCTCCCATCCGCTCGCGTGTCGGGCAACTTTCCTCCATTGATCGATGGAGCTGCACGAGGAGCGTCGCGCCCGCGGCGAAGGTGAAAGCGCGTTGAGCGACCGGGTTCTGGTGACGGGTGCGAGCATTGCCGGAAACGCGCTGGCCTGGTGGCTCGGGCGGCACGGGTTTGCGGTCACCGTGGTCGAACGGGCGCCTCGGTTTCGCGAAGGCGGCCAGAACGTCGACGTCCGCGGGATCGGGCGCGACGTGATCCGGCGGATGGGTCTCGAGCAGGCGGCGCTCGATCTCGGCACGGGTGAGGAAGGCACGGTGTTCGTGGACGGGCACGGGCGGCCCGTCGCCACCTTCCGGGTCGGCGACGGAGGTGGGCCGACCGCGGAGATGGAGATCCTTCGCGGCGACCTCGCGCGATTGCTGCACGAGGCGGTGCCGGACGAGACCGCATATCGCTTCGGCGACAGCATCGCCGCGGTCACGGAGGACAGCGAAGCCGCGACGGTGACGTTCGCGAGCGGGCGCGTGGAGCGCTACGCGATCGTCGTCATCGCCGAAGGCGTGGGATCGGCCACGCGCGGGCTCGTGTTTCCGGGCGAGAACCAGCCGAGATGGATGAACCTGACGAGCGCCTTCCTGACCATTCCGCGTGTGTCGGGCGACGATCGGATGTGGCGTTGGTTCCACGCGGGGAAGGGTCGCGGCGTCTCGCTGCGCCCGGACGCGCACGGCACGACGCGCGCTTTCCTGACATCGCAGGGACCGCCCGCGGGCGAGCAGGATTGGAACGTCCCGCGACAGAAGCAGTGGCTTCGCGCGCGCTTCGCGGATGCGGGGTGGGAAACGCCGCGCGTGCTCGCGTCGCTCGACGAGACGGACGATTTCTACTTCGACGTGCTCCGACAGGTGCGGATGGATCGGTGGTCGAACGGGCGCGTGGTTCTGGCGGGCGATGCGGCCTGGTGCGTGACGCCGCTCGGCGGGCGTGGGACGACGCTCGCGATCGTGGGCGCGTACGTGCTCGCGGGCGAACTCGCGCGGGCGGGCATCGCGGAGTTCCGCGCGGCCTTCGCGGCCTACGAGCGAACCATGCGACCGCTTGTCGCGGGAGGCCAACGCGTTCCGACATGGGTTCCGCGCCTGTTTCATCCGCGAACCCGGGTCGGCGTGCGTCTGCTTCACGGGTCGCTGCGGACGTTGAGCCGTCGGGGCGTGCAGAGGGTCATCGGGAGGATGTCCGGAGGGCGGCGACCGGAGCCGGACTTGCCGCGCTACGGCGAGACGGGTCGCTGAGAACGGGCGCACGTCCGGCCCCTGGACCTCGCTCGTCGACGATCCCGGGTCCAGGCGCGGCGCGCCTGGCGGCGCTCAACGCGGAGCCTCGACCCGGACAGGCGTGCGTCGTGCGGATCTCCCCGGCGAACAGTTGTCGGAATGCCGCGTTTTCCGCCCACGAAAAGGGAGCGTCGAGATGAGCAAGGGCAACATTTGGTATGTGGTGGCGGACGGCGGCAAGGCCCGCATCCTGACGGGCGACGGCGACGCGCTGCGGACGCTCCAGCACTTCGACGCGAGCGGCCACGGGGATACCGGCGACGATGCGAGCGCCGGCAGCAGCCAGCTGAAGGCGCCGAAGACGGATCCGCATGACCAGTCGAAGGCGAGCTTCGCCAAGCAGATCGCGCTGCGGCTGAACGAGGCCGTCCGCACGGGGCGCGTCGACGAGATCGTCCTGGCCGCGCCTGCGCACGTCCTGCACGACATCCGCGAGGCGCTCGACAAGGCGGCATCGGCCAAGCTCGGCAAGGCGCTGAGCAAGGATCTGACCAACACGCCGGAGCACGATCTCGCTTCGCATTTCGGCTGATCCGGTCGGCGGGCCTGCCGCGGCGCGGCGCGCGATCGCGGGCGCAGCGTTCGCGCTGATCGTCGGACGGGGACTCCGTCGCCCTCGGGAGTGAAGCGCGGATCGATCGAGGCACGTGAGGCCTTGCCGCGGACCGAAGCGGTGGCTCGAGTGGCGCGGTCAGAGCGTCGTCCCCTCACCCGCCAGCAGGAGGGCGCCGAACACCGGGCCGGCCGAGTGTTGCGCCGACCAGTTCGATCCGGATCGCGGTCGTTTCGTGGCCGGCGGTCAGGGAAGGCGGGATTGCGGCGTCCGCGTCGAAGAGCGCGCGCGGGGGTGCGCATCCGCGCGCAAGACGGTGGCGAACGCGGTTCCGTCGACGAGGATCCGGAACACGCGGTTCCGCTCCTCTCCCCGGTAGGCGAGGCGGAGCGTGAGCGGACCCGGCGGCGTGCGCAGCCGGAAGCTGAAGAAGCCGCTGGTCCGCGCGTCGCGCCCGTGCCGGCCGCATCCGCAGGATGCTTGCGGGTTCGTGATCGTATACGATATGAAAATGCGCGCGGCTGCGGCGAGGGATCGGGATGGACTGGTCGGGTGTGTTTCCGGCGGCGACGACGCAGTTCCGGCACGATCTGTCGGTCGATCTCGACGCGACGCAGGGCGTCCTCGACGCGCTGGTCCGGGACGGCGTGCACGGGCTGGTCGTGATGGGGACCTGCGGCGAGAACAACTCGCTGGAGCCCGACGAAAAGCTTCGCGTCCTCGAGGCCGCCGTCGAGATCGTGTCCCGGCGCGTGCCGATCGTAGTCGGCGTGTCGGAGATGACGTCGCAGCGCGCCGCCGCGTTCGCGCGCGAGGCGGAGCGGCTCGGGGCCGACGCGCTCATGGTGCTTCCCGCGATGGTCTACGTGCCGAAGCCGCACGAGCTCGAGGCGCACTTCCGCCACGTGGCCGCGGCGACGCGGCTCCCGATCATGCTGTACAACAATCCGCCGGCGTATCGGGTGAACATCGGGGTCGACGTGCTCGCGCGTCTCGCCGCAGTTCCGAACATCGTCGCCGTCAAGGAAAGCGCGCCCGATACCCGTCGCTTCACCGATCTCCGGAATGCGTTCGGCGATCGCTTCGTGCTGATGGCGGGGCTCGACGACGTGGCGCTCGAAGGGCTGATGCTCGGCGCGGTCGGCTGGGTGTCCGGGCTCACCAGCGCGTTCCCGCGCGAGTCGGTGGCGCTTGTCGAGGCGGCGCGGCGCGGCGACTACGGGGTGGCGCGCGCGATCTATCGCTGGTTCATGCCGCTGCTGCACCTCGACGCCGAGCACGACCTCGTCCAGTCGATCAAGCTCGCCGAGGCGATCATGGGCCGGGGCAGCGAACGGGTGCGCCTGCCGCGCCTTCCACTCGAGGGCGAGCGTCGCGCCGAGGTGACGGCGGCGGTCGAGCTGGCCGCCCGGACACGTCCGGCGCTGCCTCGCGCCTGACGCCGCACGATTCCGGCAACGCCGTGCGCAACACGTTCTTCTGCATCGACGGCCACACCGCAGGAAACCCGGTGCGGCTCGTCGCGGGCGGAGCGCCGCTGCTGCGCGGGCTGTCGATGAGCGAGCGTCGAGCGGATTTCGTCGCGCGCTTCGACTGGATCCGCACCGGTCTCTGCTTCGAGCCGCGCGGCCACGACATGATGTCGGGCGGCTTCCTCCTGCCGCCGACGCGACCCGACACGGACGCGGGCATCCTTTTCATCGAGACGAGCGGCTGCCTGCCGATGTGCGGACACGGCACGATCGGGATGGTGACGTTCGCGCTCGAGCACGGCTTGCTGCAGCCGCGCGAGGCGGGACGTCTCCGGCTCGAGGTGCCGGCAGGGATCGTCGACGTCACCTATCGCGAGGAGGGCGGCCGGGTCGTGTCGGTCGCGATCCGGAACGTCGCCTCGTTCGTCGCCGCGCGCGGGATTCCGATCGACGTGCCCGGGCTCGGCCCGCTCCTGATCGACGTCGCCTACGGCGGCAACTACTACGCGATCGTGGAGCCGCAGGGCGGCTACCGCGGGGTGGACGCGCTCGGCGCGGCGGCGATCCTGTCGCTGAGCCCGGTCGTGCGTCGTCTGGTGCGCGAGGCGGTGGAGCCGGTGCATCCGCTCGATCCCACGATCCGCGGCGTGAGCCATGTGCTGTGGACCGATGCGGACGACCGGCCCGGCCGCGGCCGCAACGCGGTGTTCTACGGCGACAAGGCGATCGACCGCAGCCCGTGCGGCACCGGGACCTCGGCGCGGCTCGCGCATCTCTGGGCGACGGAACGCCTCCGGGTCGGCGACCGGCTCCACCACCAGAGCATCATCCGGAGCCATTTCACCGGCACCGTCGCCGACGAGACGACGGTCGGCGGCCTTCCGGCGATCGTGCCGGTGATCGAGGGCAGCGCGGTCGCAACCGGGTTCAACACGATCTGGATCGATCGGGCGGCGGATGTCTTCTGGCAGGGGTTCCAGGTCGTTTGAGCGTTCTCCGCCCTCGACCGGCGGCGCGCCGTCCGGAGCCGCTCGCCATGCGCTCGCTCGTCGATCTCGTGCATGACAGGCTCCGCGAGCGGATCCTGTCCGGCGATCTGCCCGCGGGCGAGGCGATCCGGCAGGACGCGCTGGCATCCGCCTTCGGGGTCAGCAAGATCCCGCTCCGCGAGGCGTTGACGCGGCTCGAACGCGACGGGCTGGTGGTGTTGGCGCCGAACCGCGGCTTCTCGGTCTCGTCGCTGACGACGGCGGAGGCGGAGGAGGTGTTCGCGCTCCGCCTGCTGATCGAGCCCGAGGCCGTCGCCGCGGCGAGCCGTCGGGCAACGGAGGCGGACCACGAGGCGACGGACGCCCGGCTCCGGGTCCTCGAAGCGGCGATCCGGTCCGGCACCCCGGACGCCGGGCTCGCGAACCGGCTCTTCCACCTGTCGCTGGTGCGGCCGGGCGCGGGACGGCTCACGTGCTCGATCGTCGAGCGGCTGCACACGGTCGCCGACCGTTACGTGCGGCTCCATCTCGACCGGTCCGGACGCGACGAGCGGGCCAATGTCGAGCACCGGGCCATCTTCCGCGCCTGGGTCGCGGCGGATGCCGGGCGCGTCCAGGCCCTGGTTCGCGTGCATCTCGCCGACACGCTCGCCGATCTCCGGCACGAGCTGTCGGTCGCGGCGCGCGCGGTGACCGCCTGACACCGCGGCGTCGCGCGGC
>CAXUBA010000154.1:0-6990 GCA_964249205.1 uncultured Acetobacteraceae bacterium
GGGCAGTCGATCGACGAGGAACAGGAAGAGGACCGGACCGGAGCGACGACGCCCCCGGTCGCCGGACCGTGCGCGGCGGCGCGCCTTGACCGCGCGCCCCCAAGCCACGAGCTTGCGGTCCATGGGCCCTCCCGCGTCCGACACCTTGATCAGAAACGATCCCGAGAACGCCTCCGGCTCTTCGCACGAGCCGATCGCGGATGCCATCGCGGCCATCCGGTCCCGCATCGCCGCCGCCGCGCGCCTCGCGGGGCGCGATCCGGCGGCGATCGCGCTAGTCGCGGTTTCGAAGTTCCATCCCGCCGCCGCGATCGACGCGGCGCTCGCGGCCGGCCAACGCCGCTTCGGCGAAAATCGCGTGGCGGAGGCGGCGGCGAAGTTCGGGCCGGCCGCGACGCGCCGCTCTGGCGCGCGCCTCCACCTCATCGGCGCGTTGCAGACCAACAAGGCGCGCGACGCCGTCCGGATCGCCGACGTCATCGAGGTTCTCGACCGGCCGCGCCTCGCGGACGCGATCGCCGACGCCGCCGAGCGCGAAGGCCGGCTGCCCGAACTTCTCGTCCAGGTGAACATCGGGGACGAAGAGCAGAAGGCGGGCGTGCCGACCGCGACCGCCGACCGCTTCATCGAAGCCTCGCTCGCGCGCTTCGGCGGCGCGGTGCAGGGGCTCATGTGCATTCCGCCCGAGCGCGACGATCCCGCGCCGCATTTCGCGGCGCTCGCCGCGATGGCGCGTCGGCACGGACTCCGCACGCTCTCGATGGGCATGTCGGGCGATTTCGAGGCGGCGATCGCCGCCGGCGCGACGGCGATCCGCGTCGGCACCGCCATCTTCGGGCACCGCCCCGACGCCGTGCCAGCCGGCGCGTCCTGATGACGCGCGTGGCCGCCGTTCCGGGCGCGGCGTCGTCGTCTGCCGTGGGCACGTGCCCGGACGCCACCGGACGGTGAGCGGTCTCGAAACCTCCGTCGGCGCCGATGTCGCCCGGTCCGAGCGCGCCCAGAGCCGCGAACCCGGACACGGCGTGTCCGGCCTGATGGTGCCGCTGGTCGGCGTGCTCGGCGTCGTCTACGGCGACATCGGAACGAGCCCGCTCTACGCGCTGAAATCCTGCATCGAGGTGCTCGGCGACCACATGATCTCGGCGGCCGACGTGCTCGGCTGCCTGTCGCTGATCATCTGGTCGCTCATCCTGATCGTCACGGTGAAATACGTCATCCTGGTGATGCGCGCCGACAACGGCGGCGAAGGCGGCATCCTGGCGCTGATGGCGCTGGCGCAGCGCGTCGCGGGGGGCGCCCGCACCCGCCAGTTCCTGGCGCTGGTCGGGGTCGGGGGCGCCTGCCTGTTCTTCGGCGATGGGCTGATCACGCCGGCGATCTCGGTGCTGTCCGCGGTCGAGGGTCTCGAGGTCAGCGTGCCCGGCGCGCATGCGATCGTGCTGCCGCTCGCCGTCATGGTGATCGTGGCCCTGTTCGCGGTGCAGTCGCGCGGCACGGGCAGCGTCGGCCGGGTGTTCGGCCCGATCATGGCGCTCTGGTTCGCCCTGATCGGACTTCTCGGCGCGATCGAGGTCGCGCGCGCGCCGTTCGTCCTCGCGGCGGTGCTGCCGACCTACGCGATCTCCTTCTGCCTCCGTCACGGCTGGCTCGCCTTCGTCGAGCTCGGCGCGGTGGTGCTCGCGGTCACCGGCGCCGAGGCGCTCTACGCCGACATGGGTCATTTCGGCGCGAAGCCGATCCGCCTCGCGTGGCTGTTCTTCGTGCTGCCCTCGCTCGCGCTCAACTATCTGGGCCAGGGCGCGCTGGTGATCCGCCACCCGGCGGCGATCGCCAACCCGTTCTTCCTGCTCGGGCCGCACTGGCTGCGCCTGCCGCTCGTGCTGCTCGCGACCATGGCGACGGTGATCGCGAGCCAGGCGGTGATCTCGGGCGCCTATTCGCTCGCGCGCGCCTGCGTCCAGCTCGGTTTCCTGCCGCGGATGAAGGTCGCGCACACCTCGATGCACGAGGAAGGGCAGATCTACGTGCCGCAGGTGAACGCGGCGCTCGCGGTCGGCGTGCTGGTGCTGGTGCTTTCGTTCCGGAGCTCGGACGCGCTCGGCGCCGCCTACGGGATCGCGGTGACCGGGACGTTCGTCTGCACCTGCGTGCTCGCCGCCGTCGTATTCCGCCGCCAGTTCGGCTGGCCGGCGTTCGCCGCCTACGGCGTGTTCGGCTTCTTCGCGGCGGTCGACGGGACGTTCTTCGCCGCCAACGCGCTCAAGATCCCGCAGGGCGGCTGGGTGCCGCTGCTGCTCGGCATCGTGCTCATGGTGCTGATGACGACCTGGAAGCGGGGCCGCGACCTGCTGGTCGCCCGATGGCGGCAGGAAAGCCTGCCGCTGTCGTCGTTCCTCAATCGCCTGCCGCGCTCGCGGACGATCCGGGTGCCCGGCACCGCGGTGTTTCTCACCGGCACGCCCGACTTCGTTCCCGGTGCACTGCTGCACAACCTCAAGCACAACAAGGTGCTGCACGAGCGCGTGCTGTTCGTGACGATCCAGAACGTCGACAAGCCGGAAGCGGCGCCGGACGAGCGCGCGACGGTCGAGGAACTTGCCACCGGCATCCATCGCGTCTGCCTCAGCTACGGCTTCATGGAGAGTCCGAACCTGCCGCGCGCGCTCGAGGCGCTCGGGGATCACGGCGTGTCCTACGAGCCGATGCAGGTGAGCTACTTCCTCGGCCGCGAGGTGGTGGTGCGCTCGACCGTGCCGAAGCTGCCGGTGTGGCGCCTCTACCTGTATCTGCTGATGGCCCGGAACGCGACGCCGACCACCGAGTTCTTCCGGATCCCGAGCGACCGGGTGGTCGAGCTCGGCGTCCGGATCGCGATCTGACCGGCGCCGCCGTGGACGGTCTCGCCCTCTACGTCCACTGGCCGTTCTGTCTCAGCAAGTGTCCCTACTGCGACTTCAACTCGCACGTGCGCGAGCGCATCCCGGCCGGGCGCTTCGGGCGCGCGCTGCTCGCCGAGCTCGCGCACGAGGCCGACCGGATCGGGCCGCGCCCGCTCGCCTCGATCTTCTTCGGCGGCGGAACGCCGAGCCTGATGCCGCCTGCCCTCGTCGCGGCTCTCGTGGAACGCGCCAAGGTGCTGTTTCCGCCCTTGCCGGACTGCGAGATCACGCTCGAGGCGAACCCGACCAGCGTCGAGCGCGGGCGGCTCGCGCTGTTCCGCGAGGCGGGCGTCAACCGGTGCTCGCTCGGCATCCAGGCGCTCGACGACCAGGCCCTGCGGATGCTCGGGCGGCACCATTCGGCGGCCGAGGCGGTCGCGGCGCTGCGCCACGCGCGCGACGTGTTCCCGCGCATCTCGTTCGACCTGATCTACGCCAGGCCCGGTCAGGACGAGCCGACCTGGCGCGCCGAACTCCGGCAGGCGCTCGGGCTCGCCGCCGACCATCTCTCGCTCTACCAGCTGACGATCGAGCCCGGCACCGCCTTCGCGGGCGCCCACCGGCGCGGCGAGATCGCGCTCCCCGATCCGGACACGGCGCTCCGGCTCTACGAGGCGACCGGCCAAGAGGCGGCGCGGTTCGGGCTTCGGCCCTACGAGGTGTCGAACTACGCGCGCCCCGGCGCCGAGAGCCGCCACAACCTGGCCTACTGGCGCTACGGCGACTACGCCGGGATTGGGCCCGGGGCGCATGGCCGGACGACCGTCGGGGGATCGATCGAGGCGACGCGCCGGCATCGCAGCCCGGAAGCCTGGATCGACGCCGTCGAACGCACGGGACACGGTCTCGCGGAGCGGACACCGGTCGCGCCGGTCGATCGTGGCCGCGAAATGCTGCTGATGGGCCTCCGTCTCAGCGACGGCATCGACACCGCACGCTTCCGGCTTCGCGCCGGCCGCACGATCGAGGACGCGACCGATCCGGCGATCCTCGAGGCTGCGATCGAGGAGGGCTATCTCGTCCACGGCGGCGGACGGCTCGTGCCGACGGCGTCCGGCCGGCTGCTGCTCGACGCGCTGCTGCCGCGTTTGGCGGCGTAGCGTGCATCCGGCGGCGCCGCACGGCGCCGGGTCGGGGCACGACCGGATCGTGCGTCGGGCCGCGCGAGGCGCTAATGTCGGCCCGCGCGCAAGGGAGACGGCCATGGCGGAAACGCTGACAGGAACCGCGACCGACACGATCGGGGTGGACGTCGAGATGCTCCAGCGGGATGGCGTCGTCGGTCGTCGCGGCGCGTTCACGCGCGATTTCGTCGATCGGCTGCGCGACGACATGATGACGGCGTTCTGGGAGGCGATCCAGCGCCCCCGCGGCGCGGTCGGACGCGGGCCGCGGCGCTGGTACGTCGAGCTGCACCCGGAAGCGATCTCCGGCTTCGTCGAGATCGCGACCCATCCCTGGGTCACCGCGATGTGCGAGCGCGTGCTCGGCCCGCGCTACGAGATCGTCGAGATCGGTTTCGACACGCCGTTCCAGGGCGCGCGCAACCAGCCCTGGCACCGCGACTTCCCTTCGCCACCCGAAACGTTCGAGGACCGGCGTATCACCTCGCTCGCGTTCAACATCACCGGCGTCGACGTGACCGAGGACATGGGGCCGTTCGAGGTCGCGCCCGGCACGCAGTGGGACGACGGGCGTGACTGGCCGCACGAGATGTTCCCGGACCGTGCCGGATGGGACCGCTTCACGTCGCGCGCCGTCCGCAAGTTCCCGAAGCAGGGAGACATTTCCTGCCGCTCGGCGCTCACGGTGCATCGAGGGACCGCGCACCCGTCGCCGATCGCACGCCCCGTGCTCGTGCTCGGCGTGGACGCGCCTGGCGCCGGCCATGCCGCCCTGCACGACATGATGGTGACGCGCCCGTTCCACGACGCGCTCCCGCCTTCGGTTCGGGACCACCTCGTCTGCCGGGTGGTGGAGGCGCTCGTGCCGATCACGCAGAAGCACGACATCGAAGGTCTGGTTATGGGAACCGAGTGACGACGTCGGACTCGAGGCGCGCCGGGGCGCGGGCCCTTCCCGGCCGCAGGGCGAACGCCTAAGCTCCCGTCGCCCGGCTCCGATCCCGGCCGGGCAAGAACCGATCGGGACAAGAACAGCAACGACCACGGTCGCGCCGGCCACGCCGGCAGTTCCGCCGATGGTCGGGAGGAGGAACGATGAGATCTGCCCCGTGGCGTTGGTGTGCCGCGTCTTCGGCGCTCTGCCTGGCGCTTTCGTTCGGAACCGCCCGCGCCCAGGGCGCGGGCGCCGAGCAGAAGGTCGCCGAAACGTCGTCGGCGACCTGCACCGACCCGAGCCCGACCCACGCCTCGCTTTCGGGCATGGTGGTCGGCTTCTCGCAGAGCGAGAACGAGCAGAACCCGTTCCGCGCCGCCGAAACCCAGTCGGTGAAGGACGCCGCGTCCGCCGCAGGCGCCAAGCTCCTTTATACCAACGCGAACGACAACCAGGCCAAGCAGGTCGCCGACGTCGAGAGCATGATCAGCCAGGGCGCGCAGGCGCTGGTGATCGCGCCGCTGAACGCGACCGGCCTGCAGCCGGCGCTGGAGCAGGCCGCCGCGAAGCACATCCCGGTGGTCACGATCGATCGCGTCACCGCCGGGACCGCGTGCGCGCCCATCATCACGAACATGGGCTCGAACTTCCTGGTCCAGGGCCAGCGCGCCGGCGACGTGCTGGCGCAGATCACCGGCGGGCACGCGAAGATCATCGAGATCCAGGGCGCCTACGGCAACCTGGTCGAGAGCGAGCGCACCGACGGCTTCGCGCAGGCGATCGCGAAGCACCCCGGCATGACGCTGCTTGCGGCGCAGACCGGCAACTGGTCGACGACGGACGCGCAGCGCGTGACCGAGCAACTCCTGCTCGCGCACCACAACGTCACCGCCGTCTACGCGCATGCCGACGTGATGGCGCTCGGCGCGATGACGGCACTCCGCCAGGGCGGCAAGCATCCCGGCAAGAACGTCGTGATCGTCTCGATCGACGGCACCAAGGCGCTCGTGCAGGACATCGCGGACGGCACCGCCAACGCCGACGTCGAGACCAACCCGCGCTTCGGCCCGCAGGCCTTCTCGGCGCTGAAGTCGTGGTTCGCGGGAACCGCGGTGCCGCAGAAGATCATCATGCAGGACGCGCTCTACACGAAGGCGAACGCCGCCGCGGCGCTGAAGAGCGGCGCGCCCTACTGAGCGTCGCCAGGGTCGGCACGATGCCGGGCGAGCCGGTTCTCGACGCGCGCGGGATCACCAAGTCGTTCGGCGTCGTGCAGGCCCTGAAGGGCGTCTCGTTTTCCGTCGCGGCGGGCGAGGTGCACGGGCTGCTCGGCGAGAACGGCGCGGGCAAGTCGACGCTGATCAAGATCCTGACCGGCTTCCACGCGCCCGACGACGGCGAGATCCTCGTCGCGGGCGAGCCGGTCCGCTTCGCGTCGCCGCGGGAGGCGCGCGCCGGCGGGATCGCCGCGGTCTATCAGGAGATCAACCTGATCCCCGAGCGGAGCGTCAGCGAGAACATGTTTCTCGGCCGCGAGCCGCGGCGCGGCGGCGTCTTCCTCGACCGCCGGCGGATGACGCGGGACGCGGGCGCGATCCTCGAGCGCTACGGCCTGCCGATCGATCCGCGCGCGCGGGTGCGAACGCTCGGTCTCGGCCTGCAGCAGATGGTCTCGATCGCCCGCACCGTGTCGCTCGGCGCGCGCGTGGTGATCCTGGACGAGCCGACCTCGGCGCTGACCGCCGGCGAGGTCGAGATCCTGTTCGGGGCGGTGCGCCGCCTCCGGGCGGAGGGGATCGGCCTCGTCTTCGTCAGCCACCGGCTGAGCGAATGCTACGCGCTCTGCGACCGGCTGACGGTGCTGCGCGACGGGCGGAGCATCCGCACGGCCGCGACCGCCGACCTTCCCCGCGCCGAGCTCGTTTCGGCGATGATCGGCCGCGCGCAGGCCGCGCCGCGCGCCGGCGGCGCCGCCCGCGCGAGGCGGGAC
>CAXUBA010000155.1:0-6877 GCA_964249205.1 uncultured Acetobacteraceae bacterium
CAGGGCGCGGAGCCAGCCGAACCCGTGCACGGGGGCGCGGAGAACCGGATCCCCGAGCGCGCCGGCGAGCCCGGGCCAGCAGCCGGGCGCGAAGCGGACGGACGACGATCCGAGCTCGAGCTCGCCACGCATCAGCCGCGCGCCGCGGGCCGGCGACCCCGGCCACGGGTCGCGGGTCGCGACCTGCGGCGCGTCCGGCACCCGGGAAAGGCCGAGCGACTGTCCGAGCCCCGGCAGGAGCGCGAACTGCTGCCGGGCCTGACGCCCCCAACCCTTCACCACCGTCCCGTCATGCCTCCCGTTTCGTCACGCGCCCGACGCTCCGGACCGTCGTGCGGCCGTCCTCTCAGGCACGGAGCACCTCGATCACGGACGCGTAGTCCGGCGCGCCGAAGATCGCGCTGCCGGCGACCAGCGCGTCGGCGCCGGCTTCGCGGGCGCGGCGCGAGGTCTCGGAGTCGATGCCGCCGTCGACCTGCAGCCGGATGTCGCGCCCGCTCGCGTCGATCATGCGGCGGACCGCGGCGATGCGCGGCAGCGCGCTTTCGAGGAAAGCCTGGCCGCCGAAGCCCGGATTGACCGTCATCACCAGCACGATGTCGACGAGATCGAGCACGGTCGCCACGTGCTCCACCGGCGTCGCGGGGCAGATCACCACGCCGGGCGTGCAGCCGAGGGCGCGGACCGCCTGCAGCGAGCGGTGGAGATGCGGCCCGGCCTCGACGTGGACGAGGATGTGGTCGGCGCCGGCCTGCTTGAAGTCGGCGAGGTAGGGATCGGCCGGCGCGATCATCAAGTGGACGTCGAACGGCAGCCGGGTGAGGCGCCGGAGCGACGCGATCACCGGCGCGCCGAACGAGATGTTCGGCACGAAGTGGCCGTCCATCACGTCGAGATGGAGCCAGTCCGCGCCGGCCCGCTCGATCGCGGCGACCTCCTCGGCGAGACGCGAGAAGTCGGCCGCCAGGATGGACGGGCAGATCAGGGTTCGGCGCGGCGACATGGTCCTGACCGTAACACGTTCCCGGGAGCGGGCGGAAAGCCCTGCCGGGCTAATCCTTCTTCTCGGTCGCCGGGTTCTCGGTCGTCATGCTGTTGCGGTCGCCGCTTTCGACGTGCGGCGTCGTGGTGTCCGTCTTCGGCGCCGGCCGCGTGCCGCCCGGATCGGTGCCGCCGGCCGGTTCGTCGCCGGTCTTCCGTGTGGTCTCGTGTGCCATGTCGGGCCTCCTCGATCGCCAGGATCGGCGACGCAACGCAACGGCGGGAGCGATCGGCGTTCAACACGCGTTGAGATCGCGTGCTTCAAGGGAGATGCGGGACATGGCCGGTGGGGAACGATGGGGTCGGCGGCGCTCGTCGCGATGGGGCTTGTCGCTCGGCGTCCTGGCGCTCGCCGGTTCCGCCCTGCTGAACGGCGGCGGGCTCGGCCGCGGCGAAGGCGCGGAGGACGAGGCGACGCCGGACCTGCCGACGCCGCTCGTGGACGGCGTCTGGACCGTTGACAGCCGGCTGCCCGGCCTGGTCGGGCGCGTGTTCCCGGCGCGCATGACCGTGTTCCGGCTGCCGGACGGCGGGCTCCTGCTCCATTCGCCGACCCGCTGCACGCCCGCGCTCAAGGAGGCGCTCGAGCGCGAAGGCCCGATCCGGCACCTCGCGGCGCCGAACGTCGCGCACTGGATCTTCCTCAAGGATTGGCAGCGCGCCTGTCCGGACGCGGTGACCTGGGGCGCGCCCAATCTCGGCAAGCGCCGGCAGGTCCGGCGCAGCGGCGTCCGCCTCGACCGGATCCTGTTCGAAGGAACGCCGATCGACTGGGGCGGCGCGATCGATCTCGTGACGGTGCCGGGGGCACTCGGCTTCCGCGAGGTCGCCTTCATGCACAAGCCGACGGCGACGCTCGTGCTGACCGACCTGATGATGGATCTCGCGCCGGGATCGCTGCCTCTGCCGCTGCGGCCGCTGGTGCTGGCGGCCGGAATGACCGCGCCGGACCGGATGCCGCCGCCGCACCTCCGCTTCGTGGTGCGCGCCGGCGGCGAGGACGCGCGCCATGCCGGCGCCCGCGTCGCGGCGCTGTCGCCGGAGCGCGTGGTGTTCGCGCACGGCAGGGTCGTGACCGAACACGCGCCGGCGGCGCTGAGACGGTCGCTGCGATGGCTCCTGGGGTGACAGGCGACGGGCGCCCGCCGCTCAGCGGCGCGCCACGATGAAGAGCCTCGGCATCGCGAGCAGCACCGTATCGTCCGCATGGACCGGCAGCGACGGCACGATTGCGTCGCGGTAGCGCGCGAGGAATTCGGCGCGCTCCCGCGCGTCGAGCGGCGACAGGAACGGCAGCAGCCCGGTGCCGCTGAACCATTCCACCACGCCCGCGACGCCGGCGAGACGGTGGAGGTAGGTGGTCCGCCAGATCTCCACCGACGACGAGAGCGGCCGGAGCAGGCCGTAGTGCCAGTCCGCCGTGCCGATCGGCGTCCGCGCCGTCTCCGCGTCCCTGAGGCGCGACGCCCAGGGCCCCGCTTCGGCGACCGTCCGCATGGCGACCTGCGCCGGCTCGTCGAGATTGTCCGGGATCTGCAGGGCGAGATGGCCGCCGGGCACGACTCGATCGGCGAGACGCGGCAGCAGCGACGCGTGATCCGGCACCCATTGCAGCGCCGCGTTCGACAGGACGAGGTCGGCCGCCGGGCCGGGCGCGGCCGCCCAGGCCTCGATCGTGCCGAGGGTGAACCGCGCGCCCGGACAACGCCGCGATGCGGTCGCGATCATGTCGGGCGCGCTGTCGATCCCGACGACCGACGCGTCGCCGAAGCGGCCGACGAGGACTTCCGTCGAGTTGCCGGGCCCGCAGCCGAGATCGACCGCGGTTCGGACGCCGCGGTCCGGCACGACCGCCAGGAGGTCGTGCACGGGCCGCGTCCGCTCGTCTCGGAAGATCTCGTATCGACGTGCCGACCAGTCGTTCGCCACCGTTCTCTCCCGCTCGCCCGGGCGCGCGACCGGCGGCGTCACGCGCGATCGGACCGCCCGTCTCGCCTCAGTCCGCGGGGACGTCGATCGCCTTCAGGCGGTCGATCAGGTTCCCGAGGTCGCCGCTTCCCTTGTTCAGGATCTGGGTCGCGCCCCGCAGGTGGCGCCTGTCCTCGGCAGACAGTTCGCGGTCCGTGAGCACGACGACCGGCACCGCCCCGCATTCCGGCCGTTCGCGGAGACGTCGGAGGAACTCGAACCCGTCGCCGAACGGCATCGTGAGATCGAGCAGGACCAGCTGCGGCACGTCGCGCGTCGCGCTGAGCAGCGCGTCGGCGCCGTCCGTCGCCTCGACCACCTGCCATCCCTTTGCCTCGAGACCGCGCCGGAGCTGCTGCCGCGCCGCCGCCTCCCGCTCGACGAGAAGGATGCGGCCTTCCTTTTCGCGGAAGCGGTCGAGCACGACGCCGAGCCGGCTCCAGTCGACCGGCTTCGTCATGTAGTCGGCCGCGCCGAGCGCGGACGCGAGCGCGCGCTGGTCGAGGAACGTCACCATCACGACCGGGATCGCCGATAGCTCCGGGTCGGCCTTGAGCGAGGTCAGGACCGACCAGCCGTCCATGCCGGGCATGGTCACGTCGAGAAGGATCGCGAACGGTCGGAGCTCCCGTGCGAGGCGGAGCCCGCTCGCGCCGTCCGAGGCGTCGCGGGCGGCGTAGCCGGAGCGTTCCAGGAAGCGTCGCATGAGTTCGCGCTGCGTGCCGTCGTCGTCGATGACCAGCACGGTCTGGCGCGTCGGATCGGCCGCTTCCGAGGCGTCCATGTCCTCGGTCCGCGGTTCCGGCAGCATGGCCGGGACATGCAGCGCGAAGGTGCTGCCGTGGCCCGGGCTGCTCCGGACCTCGATGTCGCCGCCCAGAAGCGTCGCGAACGCCTTCGCGAGCGCGAGGCCGAGGCCGGTGCCGCCGAACCGGCGCGTGGTCGAGGCGTCGGCCTGATGGAAGCGCTGGAACAGCTGCTCGACCTGCTCCTCCGTCATCCCGAGGCCGGTGTCGGACACTTCGAAGCGGATCCAGTCGGCGCCGTCCGGACCGGGCGCGCGGGCGGCCGACAGCGTGATCGTGCCCCCGTCGGTGAACTTCGCGGCGTTGCCCGCCAGGTTGAGCAGGACCTGGCGGACGCGCGTGACGTCGGAGTGCATCCGGCCGACGTCCGCCGCGACCTTCACCACGAGCGCGTTCCCGTTCCGCTCGACCAGCGTCGCGACCGTCGACGCCACGTCGCGGACGGCGGCGGCGACGTCGAAGGTTTCCGCGAACGCCTCCATCTTGCCGCTCTCGACCTTCGACAGGTCGAGCACGTCGTTGATCAGCCCGAGCAGGTGCCGGGCGTTGGTCTCGATCTTGGCGATGTCGCGCACGACCTCCCGGGGTCCCGCGCCCTCCTCGACCTCTTCGGCCACCATCTCGGCGTAGCCGATGATGGCCGAGAGCGGCGTCCGGAGTTCGTGGCTCATGTTGGCCAGGAACTCGCTCTTGGCCTCGTTCGCCGCTTCGGCGTCGCGCAGCGCGTCGGTCAGCCTCTGCTCGGCGTCCCGGATGGCGGTGATGTCGGTGTTGGTCCCGAACCAGCCGACCACGGGCGCGTCGGGCGCGTCGTCGTCGGGATCGGCCGGGATCGGCAGGGCGCGCGCCAGGAACCAGCTGAAGGTCCCGTCGGCGGCCCGCATCGGGAACGTGTCTTCCCAAGCCGAGCGGTGGGCGACACACCGGCGGAGCCCCTCCTCCACCCGCTCGAGGTGGTCCGGGTGCAGGACGGCGCGCCAGCCGGACAGCAGGATTTCGTCGCGCGTCACGCCGGAGAAGCCGTACCAGCGATCGTTGAGCCAGGTGATCGCGCCATCCGGCCCGGTCATCCACGACAGCTGGGGGATGCCGTTGCTGATGGTCCGGAACCGCGCCTCGCTCTTGCGGAGGTCGTTGACCATGCGGTGACGCTCGAGCGCGCGGCCGATCCCCTGTCCCATCACGGCGACCGTTTCGAAGAGACCGTCGTCGACGCGGATCGGGTCGCGGTCGAAGAACTCGATCGCGCCGACGGGGACGGCGCCCGCCAGCACGGGGAAGGCGAAGCCGCCGCGGAGGCCGTGGCGATCCGCCGCGCGGATCCGGTCGGCGGCGGTCCCGGAGTCCGGCTCCGGCAGGTGGACGGGCTGGCCGGCGGTCGAGGCGCGCCGCGCCAGGTCTGAGGGCGCCGCTTCGGCGACCGTTTCGCGCACGAAGTCGTCCATCGCGTCCGAGCCACGCCAGTGCTCGCTGACGCACAGCTCCGGGCTGCCCGGATGGCTCGGTTGCCAGAAGAAGCCGACGTCCCAGCCGAACCCGCTGCCGATCGTCCGGAGGACGTGCGCCATCATCCGGGCCGGATCGTTGTTGGCGGCGAGCGCCTGGTGGACGGCGTGCTGGACGGCAAGCCTGATCCGAGCGTCGTGCCGGACCTTGTTCTCGCTGAACGTGATGACGCTGCCGGCGACGCAACCGTCCTGGAACACCGGAAAAGACGAGTATTCCGCGAAGAAGGAGGTCGCGTCGCGTCGCCAGAGCAGCTCATTGTCGAGCCGGATGGCGCGGCCGCTGCGGCTCGTGTGCAGGAGCGGACAGCTGGCCTGCGGGAACGGGCTTCCGTCGGGCCGCGTGTGGTGGATGGCCTCGTGCATGTTGAGGCCGATCAGCTCGTCCGGCCGGTCGTAGCGGAGGATCCGGAGCGCCGCCGCGTTGACGAAGGTGCACAGTCCGTCGGGATCGACGCCGTAGACGCCTTCGCCGAGCGCGTCGACGTAGCTTTCGAGGGATGGAACGGCCGCCGCAGCGTCCAAGTCGCTTCTCCTGCGGTGCGCGGACCGGTCGGCGGCCCGTTCACCGTCCGGGCAACGTCCTGGATCCCGCCGGGATCGATGCGCCGGCGAGGATTTCCGAAGCGCCCCCCGGTGGTGGCCCGGGCCGACGGCGCTCACCCGCCGATGCTGACCGTCGCGACGCCGCTCACCGTCTTCCGGAGCGCGCCCGTCAGGCGCGCGATGCGGACGCCGCCGATGCCCGAAAGCGACAGCGTCGCGTTCCCGGTGGTGCCGCCGACGGAGACGTCGGCCGCCCCGCTGTTCTCGATCAGCAGCGACCCGACGGTGCCGTCCGCGACCACGAGATTGCCGCTGCCCGACATCAGCACCCGAAGCGTCGGCGACGTCGCGTTCCCGATCCGCACCGTCGCGTGTCCCGCGCTCCGCACCGTCGCCGGACCCTGCAGCGTCCCGATCGCGATCCGGGCTGCACCGGACACGTCCAGCCTGAGCGACGCCACGGAGGCCGCCCGCAGCGTCACCGCGCCCGACAGGTCCGCCGACAACGGTCCGCCTACGGCACCGATCGCGTCGTCCGCGGCGCCCGTCTCGTCGATCGAGACCGGCATGCGGGCCGGAACCCCGATCCGCAGCATGAGCGTCGGTGACCACGCGGACGCGCCGGCGGGCTTCCAGCATTGCCGTTCGGGTTCCGCTCGACGGACGACGGCGGCCGTGCCGCCGGCTTCGACCGCGAGCTGGGCGATCTCCTCCGGGTTCGACGCGGTCGCCGCCACCCGGATCGAACCTTGGAGCGACGGGTCCGGATCGATCGCGACGCGCGCCGCGCAGGGCGACGAGACGGAAAGGGTCTGTCCGTCGGCCGCGAAGTCGCGCGACGCCGCGCGCGCCGGGCTGGCGCTTCCCGCCAGAACGATCGCGAGAACCGCAAACAGATGGCGTTCCGTCCGCATGGGCTTGTCTCCGTGCCGTGCCCGACCCCGCGGCCGGCCCTCCCGCGGTGGCAAGCGTCGTGCCGGGCGACGCGGCCCCGAAGCGCGTGCCGGCGCC
>CAXUBA010000156.1:0-6813 GCA_964249205.1 uncultured Acetobacteraceae bacterium
GGGCCGAGTTGCCAGGCACCTCGCCGAGCCAGGTCGGCCACGTATCCTGTTCCAGGACAACCGGAACTCGACCGTGGATCTGGCCCAGGTACCTGTTGGCCGATGTCGTGACGATCGTGAAGGTCCGCCGAACCCCGCCAACGGGATCTTGCCAGCCCTCCACAAACCCCAGTGGGGAGCGGCGATCCGTCAGCGCGCGAACGCCCAGGACTGCTTGCCGGTAGGCGTAGTCTAGTAGTCGTAGAACGCGTCTCTGAAGACGAAGCAGCGTTGGGCCTCTGAGGCGGGCCTGACATGGCCGCGCTCGCGATAGCCTCGGCGCGCGCGTTGATCGGCTTCGCGGCCGCCCCTCCCGTCCTCCGCGAAGGACCGAGCGTCCGGCGGATCTCGCGGATATGCTCTGGCGGCAGGGCCGAGGCGAAGCGGCCGCCCATGGTCGTCGATCTGCCCGATCGCGGTCATCGACTACGCTGGCATGGGGGAGGTCCGAGGTCGCGCATACAGCCGCTCTGATCCCGACCCGCGACGTCCGACAATCGCCGCTTCAGCGTCCGGGCGTAGGGATTTTCGTGATCGAATGCGCGGCGAGAACCTCCAGCACCGCCAGTGCCCTGTTCCGATCCGCCTCGCCCAACCCGGCCACGACGGCCTCCATCCTGGCGGCAACGGCATCGCCCGGCGGCAAGGAAACGTGCGGACCCACCCCCAGGACGGCGTCCGGCGTCGTCCTCAGGACCCGACACACGCGCAGCAGCGTCGCGAAGTCAGGCTCGCGAGCCTCGTTGACGTAAGCCGAGTACCGCCTCTGCGGGAGATCCAAAGCCCTGGCGACGGCGGCGTCCGTCAGCCCCAGCTCGCGCGCCCGCGCCCTGATGCGCTCTCCCCAACCCGCCTTCACCATGCCTCGGGTTTGCCCCGGACGGCATCGCTC
This sequence comes from uncultured Acetobacteraceae bacterium, assembly GCA_964249205.1. Lineage (GTDB taxonomy): Bacteria > Pseudomonadota > Alphaproteobacteria > Acetobacterales > Acetobacteraceae > CAXTPV01. The sequence goes on from CAXUBA010000156.1 coordinate 932, forward strand.
GCGAAAAGCTCTAATCGCTGTTTGACGGCTACGGCTTTTCTGGTATCCGTTCGAACGGCAAACGATCCGGTCTCCAATGCACCAGACCATCACCTCACGCGGTCGAAAATGGACGGGATGCTCGCCCGACCGGGTACAGCGCGGCGATCGACGCGGCGTCGAGGCCGAACGTTCGGAGGGCTCAAGCCCGCGAGTCCTTCGGCGGGCTGACGCCAAGCGCCTCCTCCGACTGCCGGACGGAAGCATACGCTCCTCCTGATCCGCCGCGTCCGCCCGCCTCGGAGCGAGCGGCCTCCGGCCTCCCAGCTCCACGTCCTCTGATCTCCTCACCGCCGGTGTCGCCGGGACGGTGATCCCTTCCGCTCGGCCTGCGCCCGAGCCCATCGGATCACTGCCGTCGCGACGCCGGTCCACGAACGGGTTTGACATGAGAAAGCATGCCTCGCGCCGCTTCACCGGCGGATCCAAGACGGCCATCGTCTCGCTCGTCGTCGGTCTGACGACGGCCGTGCCCGCCGCCCTGCACGCCCAGACGGCGCGTTCCACATCGGCGACATCCTCTCCGAGCATCCGCGAGCTCTACGCGGAGCCTCAGCTGACCGCACTCGATGTCATGATGGCCTTCAACCGGCTGAACGGGACCAGCCCGGACTTCCGGCCCTACGCGGAGCGATCGGGCAGCTACCTGAACGCCACGGTCTTCGACCGGCCTGCGGTCCTGGACCGGGAGATCGCCCGGCTGACGGAGGCCTTCAGAACGTTCGACCTGAACCGCGCCTACTCGATGCGGATCGGCGTCCCGATCGAGCAGTACGATCCGCAGCGGCAGGGGTACCCGCTCGGCTTCGGCCCGAGCTCGATGGTCACCCTTACCGACCCGGTCACTTTCCACGGCTACGCGCTGGAGTTCCGGAACGCGGACGCCGCGGACTTCGTGGCGGTCGGCGATCCTGCCGCCGCGCGGGCTTTCGCCGAAAGGAACGGCCTGGACATGCAGGGTAGGCTCGCGGGGGAGGCAACCCTGCAGCTGGCCTTCCGCGTGGTGGACGCGCCGCCCACGCTGGACGGATCGCACGACACGGTCCGGGCGGACATCCTGGCCGCTCGCCTGGTCAACCAGAGCGGCACCGTCGTCCACGACTTCGGCAGCCTCGCTTCGCCGGAAGCGACCGCGGCAAGAGGGCCGGGCGGTGTTCCGGCCGTTCCCGTGCTCAAGACGGCCGACATCCAGGGCTTCCACGTCGGGATGTCGGCGACGGAAGCGGAGTCGCTCGGCAGCCGCGGTTGGACGACGAAGCTCGGGCCGGACGGCCTGAACGTCATCGCCTTCTTCAACGGTCTCCAGCCCGCGAAGCCGACCTGGGCGCGATGCGGGAGTCTGGCGTACGGCTCACCGGACGCAATGGCGGTGTTTTCCGGAACGGCCACGCCGCCGCCGTTCAAGGATTGCATCGGGGTGCGGCTGGACGGTCCCGCGCCGCCGGAGTCGACCCGGAAGGTGGACACGCTCGTCTCGCGGCAATATCTCGGGGCAGCGGATCCCGCGAAGCTGCTCGAGGCGCTCAGGGCGAAATACGGGGCTCCGGTCTACGTCCGGAACAACGGGACGGACCTCGTCTGGCTCGGACGTGATCCGGCGCGGCCCGACGCGTCGCCGCTCCAGATCACTGCCGACGTGCATAGCGAGATCACGGCGAGCGGCGCGCACGAGACCGTATTGGACGTCAGCGTGAAGCCGTACGCTGATCCTCGGCCGAAGCCCGTTGTGCAGGCGGCCGCCGCGGCGGCGAAGCTGTGAGGGCTGTGATCTCCACGACGAGGATGGCGATCGTTGTCCTCGTCGGCGGCCTGGGCGGGTGCCAGCAGGTGACCCTTCCGGACGGACGTGTCGGCTACAGCCTCTCGCCCGCCAACCTTCTTGCCCCAACGGGCGCCACGTCCCCTGAAGTCGCATCAGGCCGGGCGGCGGATAATCCCTATGTCCGGCAGGTCGTGCCCACGCAGGCGATCGTCGCCGCCGACCGCAGGTTCTTTGAGATCGGCCTCTTCAACCTTCCCGCCGTCCTCGATCGCTGCGCGCCGACGCGTCGCGCGGAGTGGGAGACGTCCCGGGATGCTGGGCCTTGGACATCCGCGGCATGATCGTGAAGGTGTCCGAGATGAACGTGCGCCACCTGCCCGGCGTGCCCGGTCTGGATCCGGCCTCGGCGAAGCGCAGGTGGCACCTCTACGCCGCGGCGCTCGGGGTGCCGCCCGATCGTTACCAGCTCGTGGAGGACGGCACCTTCCAGCGCGTTCTGGCCGTGGCGAACGCGCCGCGCTGACAGCCGTCGGGTCATCAGCTGTTCGTTCCGACTGACGACCCTCTCGCGCTTTCGCTTTCGACATCAGGGCAGGGCCAGCCAGCTTGCCCTTGGACGTTGTCCACGCGAAAAGGGCGTTCGTCCACCGGAACGGACGCCATGGATTTTCAGTACGAGAACGAGATCCCGACCGGAACGACCTTCCAGGTCACGGACGGTCACCTGACCAGCTACGAGGTCGACGGGACGCTGATCCTGTCCGACACGACGCTGACGAACTCGGAGATCGGAAACTCCGGCGACTCCGAGAACGGGCCTCCGTTGCCACCGACTGGCCCGTTTTCTCCGCCGACCGGAACGCTCGTCGTCCGCGATGGCAGCACGGCCACCGGCATCATCGCGCAGGCCGGGTCGTCCTTGACCGTCGACAGCGGAGGCACGCTCTCGAACCTCGGGATCGGCACGGCCTTCGGCTCTGACGACCCGATCCAGTATACGGGCGTCCACGTCGATGTCGTCGCCGGTGGTACGCTCGACACCGGCTCCGTGCTGGGCGGCTTCGTGAACGTCGACGGGACCGCTTACGATCTGACCATGTACGGCGGCGATCTCACGATCGGAGGCGACGTCGAGGGTGTCATGGCCCAGGGCAACCAAGCCATGGACATCGGCGGCTTCTCCGCCACCACAATTGTCGAGAACGGTGGCTTGCTGGATGATGGCACCTTCGACGGTTTCGGCACCTTGACGTTGCAGGCAGGAGCTACCGCCCGATACGTCGTCGCCTCGGGCCAGTTCGATCCGTTCGAGTTCTCGAGCAACGGCGGCCAGATGGTCACGGCCGAGGCCGGTTCCACGCTTCAGAGTCTTCTCGGGCTGGGCGCGAGCATCTCGACGGTGGACGGCACCGCGACGATGGTGTCGGCCGACGACTCGGCCGCCGTCTACGTCGGCGGGACGGTGAGCGAGTCGATCGTGACTTCGGCAAGCGATCACATCACGGGGCTGTTCGGCCTTGGCGAGATCGTGCAGCCGGGCTTCTCGGATTCCGAGGAGGCGCTGCCTTCGAACGCGTTCTCGGGACTCGCCGTCACGTCGGGTGGCGTCGTCACCGGTTTGCAGGACAGCGGTCTGGTCGCGGTCGAGAACGGAGGCAGGCTGACCGACAGCGACGTGACCGGCGGCATCCTCGCGGTCTACCGCGGCGGCGTGGCCGACAATGTGTCCGTGGGTCAGGGCGGGGCAGCGTACCTGAGCGGCTTGATGACCTACGACGGCGCCGGAACGTACGTGGACGCGGGCAACATCACGTCGACGGTGGTGAACGGAACCGATCCGACGACCGGGGCCTCCGCGCAACTCGAGTTCGTCGGTGGCAGTATCTTGCAGACGGGGACCGGGACGGTCGTCCTGGAAGGGAACAACCAGTTCTACGGGACCATCGTCATCGCATCCGGAACGGTGGAGCTCGCGTCGCAAGGAGCGACCAACGACGACGGGATCCAGTTCCAGCAGGGCAGCGGAGGCGATCTTGGGTACGAGCAGCCGTTCTCCGGAGGCATTCTCCAGGTCCTGAAGCTCGACCCGGCGAACGCCGCGATCGCGTCGACGGGCGTCCAGGTCTTCGGGACGCCCGTCTTCGGCGAGGGTCTCGGCAGCGTGTTCGACCTGACCGGGGTGCGGTACGACTACCTGGATCGCGCGCAGGTCGGTCCCGGAGGCCTGGAACTGACGACGGCGAACGGCACCTTGAAGGCGGAGATCGAAACCGGCGGAACGGGCTCCACGATGCAGTTCCTGGCAGTCCCGGACCAGGTCGGCACCGGCACCGACATCCTGGCCATCCCGGATGCCTTCATCGTGGATGCGGCGAAGGAAGCGATCGCCGCTTTCGGGGCCAAGCCGTTCGACAAGCTCGTCCGCGATGTCGTCGACTACCTCGCGGCGCCGTCGACGTCCGTGACCGCCGTGCTCCAGAACTTCGCTATCGACGCGACTCCGAATACCGCTTTCGGCCAGTTCGCGGACAACCTGCAGTCCGAGATCCGCGCCGATCCGAAAGCGGCGATCGCGATCTTCAAGGAGGCGCTGTCGACGCCTTCGGCACAGATCGCGCTGACCCACGTCTAACGCTCGATTGCTCGTGACGTGCTGGACCGACTGATTCTTCCGTCGGTGTCACGTGCAGTTCCGAAGCGCGAGCTCGTGCACCGCCTGCGCCTTCACCCAGCCGACCGTCTCCCCGGGGAGAACGGCTTGCTGAACCGGGTGGCCCGGAGCAGGACGTAGCCGTGGCGCAGGTCGACGATTGTGTAGGAGGTGGGTAGCGGCACCGGACCGCAAGCCATGAGAAGCATCCTGGGTATCGACGCCGCCTGGACGGCCGGACAGCCGAGCGGCTGCGCGCTGGTCGACGAGACCGAGACAGGCTGGCGTCTCGTGGTGTGTGCCGCCTCGTACGAACAGTTCGTGGCCCACGAGACCGAACGCCCGGCCGACCTTCAAGCGCGAGGTTCGGTTCCGGACGCGACCTCGCTGATCGACGCCTGCGCCCGCGCCAACGGACAGCGTCCCGACCTCGTCGCAATCGACATGCCGATGGCCCTGGTCCCGATCACGTCCCGCCGGGCGTCGGATCAGGCCGTGTCGCGGCACTACGGTAGCCGGGGCAGCGGGACGCACACCCCGAGCGCGGCCAGACCGGGTCTGATCAGTGACGCCATCCGGAGCGAGTTCGCCTCGGTGGGATATCCGCTGCTCGTCGATCGGGTCACCTCTCCGGGGGTGCTGGCTCCTTCCGGGCGCAAACCCGTCGGCACCCTCCGCCTCGACATTAGCCGCTCTCGTTCGGCGATCGCCTTACTCCTCGCTGGTGTGTGCTGGCGACCGCCCGTCCTTACGTGATCAACGGCAGCGTCGAGCTTCCCGGCCTATGCCGTGTAACCGGCGCTCGACGTGCCGACCGTTCAGGATGCAGGGCGCTCAGAAGGCCCGGAACCTGTCGCCTTGGGTCGTGTCACGAGGCCATCTCGTCGGGCATCGCTCACGCATTCCAGGACTCATCGCCTCAGCTAGGACGGGCTCCGACGAGCATGCGCTGGTGCCTTTCCGGACGCCTCCGAACTTTGGAGTGCCTTCAGGACGAAGTCGGGACGAACGACCCTCTTCGCGAGGGAGGCTGAACGAGGGAAAAAATCTCGTCCCCCCGTTACTCCATACTTTGGAAACACATTATCCGAGTTTCGAATGCGTCTTCGGGTAACACATTTACCCTACCCGAATAACACATTTACAAAAGTTTCCGCCTGCGCCGAAGCGGCCGAGAGACACTCCGCAGAGGGCCAAGCTCGTGTTCAGCAACGGCCTGCACAGCCGCTCGCGAGCCGATGTCGTTCATTCGAAAGCGGCGCACCGATGCCGTCCTCGCGGCCTGGGTCAGCTCAGGGCAACGAGAAAGCTGATCCGATTCAGTGAGTTGACCCGCATCGAACTGTTGACTTGCGGTCGCAGCGCGTCCACGTTTGTTCCCGCCTCTGAACGGAGGCGGTCGAGCGGGGTGTTGGCGCACCACCACTCGAC
>CAXUBA010000157.1:0-6729 GCA_964249205.1 uncultured Acetobacteraceae bacterium
GCGAGGCACACCGGGACGTCGGCGCCGAGCGCGGGGGCGACCGCGCGGGCCGCCGCCGCATCGAGGGCACGCAGCCGGATCATCGCGCGAAGCGTCGCCGCCGCGTCCGCCGACCCGCCGCCGATCCCGGACGCGACCGGAAGTGCCTTGCGGAGCCGGAGCGCGACCGCACCACCCCCGAGTGCGCGCGCCGCGCGCAGCACGAGATTGTCGTCACCGGCGGACAATCCCGCGCCGAACGGGCCGTCGATCGCGAGCGAGAACGTCGCCGCGTCACGCGCCTCGATCAGGTCCGCCGCACCCGGCGCGAACACGACGAGACTGTCGAGCGTGTGGTAGCCGTCCGAGCGGCGGCCGGTGACGTGGAGGTGGAGGTTGATTTTCGCGGGCGCCGCCTCGCGCTCGACCGCCTCGCTCACGGGGACGCGGTGGTCCGGTCGGACGCCGCTTCCGCCTCGCGAAGCCGCGCCTCGATCCGCGGCCGATCGGCGGCGTCGGGATGCAGGACCAGCGCCTTCTGCCACTGCTGCTCCGCTTCGCTGCGACGGTTCTGCCGCCAGTAGCCGACCCCGAGATGATAGTTCACCGTCGGATCGTCCGGCGTCATCTCCGCCGCCTGCTCGAGGGTCCGCACGCCGTCGCCGACGTCGTTCTGCTTCAGCATGATCCAGCCGAGACTGTCGAGAAAAGCCGGATCGCGCGGCTTTGCGGTCAGCGCGCGTTCGACCAGCGTGCGCGCCTCGGGCAGGTCCTGGCCCCGCTCCGCGTCCGAATAGCCGATGTAGTTCAGCACGTACGGCTGATCGGGCGACCGCCGAAGGGCCTCCGCGAGGTCGGCCTTCGCCTCGGGCCAGCGGTTCAGGCGATCAAGCGCGACCGCGCGGTCGAACGCCAGCTGCCATGACCCGTCCGCGCCGGCGGGCGTGTCGGCGATCGCATGTCCGAAGGCGTCAACCGCCTCCTCGTTCCGACCCGCATCGCTCAGCAGCTCGCCGAGTTCACGCCACGGCTCGGCGACACCGGGTCGCGAACCGGCGAGCGCCAGGAAACCGGCGCGCGCGGCATCCACGTGACCGAGAACCTCCTCGAGCTCCGCCCGGCGAAGCGCGACGAGCGCGCCTTCGGGATCGCCGGGTCCGACCGGCGCGAGAACCGCAAGCCCGGCGTCGGGCACGTGGAGCGACTGGTCGAGATCGCTCGCCAGCAGCCGCGCGCCGGTCGAACCGGGATCGAGCGAAAGGGCGTACTGGACCAGGAGCAGCGCGCTCGTGCTCGCATCGGCTTCCGACGCGATCAGCGCCGCGACCGCGAGATAGGAGGCCGCGAGCCCGTCCCGGGCGTCGGCGATCGGCTGCATCAGCAGGGCGGCGTCGAGGTCCGGCTCGGCGACGGCCAGCGACGGCTCCTCGGTCACCAGCGTGCGGATCAGCGCTTCGGCGTCCTCGAGCCGTCCGTGCCGGGCCTCGTAGCTCGCGACGAGCCGGACCGCGTCCAGTCCGGGAAGCGGCGACGAGGTCCTCACCAGGCCGATGTCGGCAGCCGCTTCCGTCGCCCGTCCGGCGAGATCTGCGATCGTCGCTGCATGGAGCGCGTAGAGCCCGGGCAGCTTCGACGCGCTTTCGAGCGGCTCCAGCGTCGCGAGGGCGAGCTCCGGGTGCCCGTCGCCGAACTCGGACCAGGCAACCAGGAGCGGGCGCAACATGTCGACGAGGCCATTGTCGGCGGGTGCCGTCGCGAAGGCATGCGCAGCCTCGCTCCAGCGCCCCTGAAGCGCGAGCGCGTTGCCGTCGAGCAGCGACGCGGCCGCGTTCCCCGTCAATCCCGAGGCGAGCCGCGTCGCCTCGGGTCGTCCGGCGAGCGCCGCGGCGAGAAAGGCCTGGCTGCGGACGCCCGGGTTGCCGGGATCGGCGGCGAGCGCGCGGAGCAAATGTTCGGCCGCGTAGGAGAAGTCGTTGCCGTGCAAGGCGATCGACGCGGCGAGGTAGTCGCCGAACGCAGGCTGGTCGGCGGACGCGGCCGCCGCGCGGTCGACCGGCGATCCTGCGGCGAGGATCGCGGCCAGCACGCCGGACCGGAACGCGCCGCGCCCGAACCTGGAAACGCCGCCACAACGGAACATCATCATCAAACGACCGTATCAGGGCCGCGGCGCGAACTCCAACGAGGCGCCGGCACCGCGCCGATATGCGACAATACCGGCGATGAGCGGCACGGACGACCTGGACTGGCTGAAGCTGCACCTGGCTTGGGGCGCCGACGAGGCGCTGGAACGGGAGCCCGTCGATCGGCGCGCGGCGCCGCGCCAGACAACGTCCTCGGCGACCCCGCGCCCGGGATCGGTGCCGGCGGAGCCGCGCCCGGGAACGTCTCCGGCGTTACCGCCCCCGGCGCTCCGGCGCGCCGCCCCGCGCTCGAACGCGGCCGTCGCGGCGGCGCTGGCGAACGAGGCCGGAACGCACCCCGCCCTCGAGCGCGCGGTCGCCGCGTTCGACCTGTGCGCGCTCCGCGACACCGCAGGCAGGCTCGCCTTCGGAGACGGCCCCGCGGACGCCTCGATCGTCCTGGTGATCGATGCGCCAAGCGCGGAGGACGACGCCACGGGTGTCCCGCTCGACGGCATGCTTGGCAGGTTCTTCGGCGATGTCCTCGCCTCGGTCGGGCTGCGGCGCGAGGAGATCCGGATCGCGACTCTGGTGCCGTGGCGGCCGCCCGGCGACCGACCTGCAAACGCGTCCGAGATCGCGTGCTGCCTGCCGTTCCTGCTCGCCCATCTCCGGCTGGTCCGGCCCGCGCTTGCGCTCGTCGCCGGAAGCGCCGCGACACGGGCGCTGACCGGCGGCCAGGGCAGCGCCCGCGCCCTGCTAGGGACGTTCCGCACGATCGCGCTCGACGGGCACGACCCGATCCCGGCGCTCGTTCTTCCCGCACCCCGAGCGCTTCACGCCGAAGCACGGCTCCGGAAGGTCACCTGGGAAGCCTTGCTCGCGCTTCGGATCAAGCTCGACGACGAAACGGAAGGCTGTATCACAAGCGCGTGACAAGGAAGTCGTGCCGCAAACAAAAGCAATGTCTTCGCGCGGAAACCAGCTTGTTCATCAAAGGACGGTAAGTCGTTGAAGGGACGGTCGCCAGGCTCCGCTGAAACGCGACGATGCCGGCGCGGTGAAACGACACGATTGACACGCCTCGTCTTGCGGCATCGCTCGTCATAACATTCAGTGCTTGCCAGACGATGGCGGCGGATTGTAGAGCGCCGCGCCCATGGACCCGCTCCGTCACAATCCTCCTGGCCGCCGGCGTCACGTCGCGGTCGGTGCCGTCCTCGCGGGCGCCGCCCTTCTCGGTTCGCTCGGCGCGCCGCTTGCGCGGGCCCGTGCGCCGGCGCCGACCGAACCGCAGAGCGGCGAAAGCCAAGCGGCGAACGAGGAGATGGCGTTCGCCATACCGCGCGTGTCGCCGCCGGGCGGCCGATGGGGCGGCGTCGGCCTGCCAAAGACGCTCAGTCCAGCCGACGTCGCGCGCATCCGCCGGATCTTCTCGATCCAGGGTGCGCCGGGCGCGTCTAAACCCGTAGTCGCCGAGGCCGAGACGCTCATCGGCCAGCTCGACGACAGGTCTCTGCTCGGCGACATCCTCGCCGCACGCTATCTCGCGCCCTCCGCCAGGCCGACGGCGTCGGCGCTCGGCGACTGGCTGAAGCGCTACCCGGACCGATACGAGGCACCGGACATCTGGACGGCCCTTCGCCGCATCTCGCCCGAACGTGCCGCCTCGCTGCGGCCACCCGCGGCGCCGGCGCTCGGCGACGAGCTCGCGAGCACCGTCGCGCCCGAAGAGGCCGATCCGGCCACGACGACATACGCGCCCGTCCCGGCCCTCGACGCGCGCGTCGCGTTCCTTGCCGGAGGCGGCCACGCGGACGCCGCGCTCCGCCTGATCGGCGCCGACCGCACGATCCCGGCCACCTACGGCGCGGTGCTTCGGGCCGCGGTGGCGCGGGCGCTCTTCACGGAGGGCCGGGCCGCCGAGGCGCTCGCGACCGGTCGCGACGCCGCCCCCCGTTCGAACGGGAAGGTGGGCGAGGCCTCCTTCGTAGCCGGCCTTGGCGCCTGGCAACTCGGTCGCATCCCGGAAGCCGCGTCCCTGTTCGAGGATGCGACGCGCGCGGGTCTGATCGCCGAAAGCCAGCGCGCCGGCGCCGCGTTCTGGGCCGCGCGTGCCCATCTCGCGCTCGGCGATCTCGGCGGCTACCGGCCCTGGATGGTGCGTGCCGCGGCGTTCAAGCGGACCTTCTACGGCATGCTCGCCGCGCGCCGGCTCGGCCTCGGCGGCTGGACCCCGACTGTCGACGACGTCGGCGACGAGGTGCTGGGCGAGGCCGACGTCGAGGCGCTCGCGGCGCTGCCGGACGGACGCCGCGCCTTCGCGCTGCTGCAGGTGGGCGAGAAGACCCGCGCCGAAATGACGCTCCGCCATCTCTGGCCGACCGTATCGGGCGACCGCGCGCTCTGCCGCTCGATCATGCTGGTCGCGCTGGCGGCCGACCTGCCCGATCTCGGTTCCGAGATCGCGTCGATCCTGGAAGTCGAGGACGGCCGGCCGCGCGATCTCGCACGCTTTCCGCTGCCGGTCCTGAAACCGGCCGGCGGCTTCACCGTCGATCCGGCTCTCGTCTACGCGCTCACCCGCGTCGAGAGCGACTTCGACCCGCACGCCGTTTCGGGCGAAGGCGCGCACGGGCTGATGCAGATCGAGCCCGTGACCGCCGACTACGTCGTCGGCCGCCCGGACCGGTTCACCGCGTCGCCGGCTCGGCTCGAGAACCCGTCGGTCAATCTCCAGATCGGGCAGCGTTACGTCGAGACCCTGGCCGCTTCCGGCCACGTCGAAGGCGACCTGATCCGCCTGCTCGCCTCCTACAATGCCGGGCCGAATAAGGTCGCCGGCTGGAACCTTCCGGAAGAGGGCGACCCGCTCCTGGTCATGGAGCGGATCCCGAACGACGAAACGCGCGACTTCACCCATCGCGCGCTGTCGTATCTCTGGATCTACGCGGCCCGGCTCGGGCTCCCCTCCCCCTCGCTCGACGCGCTCGCCGCCGACATCTGGCCCTCCTTCGCCCCCGAAATAGCGATAGCCGGCGAGCGCGTGACGCTGCACTGACGGTCGTCGATCGAGCGTCAGGGAATCAGCCGAAGTAGGGTGTCGAGCTCATCGGCCTCCGCCGCGGGCTTGTCCGGTCTGAGACGGGCGATACGCGGGAACCGGAGGGCGACGCCCGACTTGTGCCGTGCCGAGCGCTGGGCGGCGTCGAACGCGACCTCGAGCACGAAGCCTGGCGCCACCTCGCGGACCGGGCCGAAGCGTGACACCGTGTGATTCCGGATCCAGCGGTCGATCCCGACCAGCTCTTCGTCCGTGTAGCCGCTGTAGGCCTTGCCGATCGGCACCAGCTCGCGCGTCCCGTCCGCGCCGTCCCGCCAAAGGCCGAACGTGTAGTCGGAATAGAACGAGCTCCGTCGCCCGCTGCCGCGCTGCGCGTACATCATCACCGCATCGACCGTCAGCGGATCGCGCTTCCACTTCCACCACAGCCCCTTCGGACGTCCCGGAACGTACGGGCTGTCCCGTCGCTTCAGCATGAGCCCCTCGATCGAGGCCGCGCGCGCCCCGTCGCGAATCGCCGACAGTTCGGCGATCGTCTCGAACGGGATCTCCTCCGAAAGCGCCATCCGCGTCGGCCGGTGCTCGGCGATCCACGCCTCGAGTCGCGACCGGCGGTCGTCGAACGGCAAGGAACGAAGATCGTCGCCGTCGCTGAACAGGATGTCGTAGAGCCGGACCGCGACAGGATGGGTCGCCATCATCCTCCCGCTCGGCTCCTTCCGGCCGAGGCGCTGCTGCAGGTCGGCGAAGGGAGCGACGATCCCGTCCCGGATCACGAGGAGTTCGCCGTCGAGCACGACGTCGAACGGGCGGACGGCGTCCACGATCTCGGGAAAAGTCCCGCCGATCTCGTCGGCACCCCGCGAATAGAGCCGCGCGCCGCTTGGCGTCGAGACCAGCTGGACCCGGATCCCGTCCCACTTCCATTCGGCGCGGAACGCAGCGGGATCGAGTGCGGCGAGGTCGCCGGCCTCGACCGGATGCGCCAGCATCGGCGGCCGGAACACCGGCGCGTCCCGAGGGTCGGGGCGCTCGCCCCGGCCCTCGATCCAGGCGAACAGCGACGGGTAAGGGGGCGCGAGGCCATGCCAGACCTCCTCGATGTCGTCCGGCACCAGCGCCGCCGCGGAAAGCTCGGCGAGCGCGGTCTTCGCGAGGCGAGCCGACGCGCCCACGCGGAGCGCGCCGGTGATCAGCTTCAGGATCGCGTAGCGGACCGGCGGATCGGAGCAGTCCATCCATCGCTCGACCAGATCAGGAAGCACGCCCTTCGGCGTCGTCGAGAGCGCCTCCACCACGGTGGCGAGGCTCGGCGGATCCTGTCCGCGATCGGGACCGGCCGGCGTGTCCCACATCAGGGACACGGTTTCGGCGAGGTCGCCGACGAAGTCGTAGGACCAGCCGAAGAGGACCGGATCGAGCCGGCGTTCGGCGACCGCACGGATGATGCCGGGCTTGGCGAGATCGAAGGCGAGCTCGCCGGTGAGGGCGGCGAGGCCCCATCCCCGGTCGGGGTCCGGCTCGGTTTCGAAGAAGCGCCTGAGCAAGGCGACCTTCGCGAGC
>CAXUBA010000158.1:0-6651 GCA_964249205.1 uncultured Acetobacteraceae bacterium
AGCACCGCGTCCGACGCCTTTTCCTGCGGCGAAGCCGATGCTTCCTGCGGCGAGGCCGACGCGACCGGCGCCGGCGCCTCCGGCGTCGCCGCGGCCGCATCCGCGCTTTCGCCGTCGGCCAGCAGCACCGCGATCGGCGTGTTCACCGCGACCCCGTCGGTGCCCTCGGCCACCAGGATCCGCCCGAGCGTCCCCTCGTCGACGGCTTCCACCTCCATCGTCGCCTTGTCCGTCTCGATCTCGGCGATCACGTCGCCCGGCGCTATTCCGTCGCCTTCGCGCTTCAACCAGCGGGACAGGCGGCCTTCCGTCATCGTCGGCGACAGCGCCGGCATCAGCACGTTGGTCGCCACCGTCAAACGATCCTCTTCACGGCATCCACCACCCAGTCGGGCTGCGGCAACGCGAGCTTCTCGAGATTGGCGGCGTAGGGCAGCGGCACGTCGGCCCCGCACACGCGAACCGGCGGCGCGTCGAGCCAGTCGAACGCCTCCTCGATCACCCGCATCGCGATCTCGGCGCCGATCCCGGCATAGGGCCAACCCTCCTCGACCGTGACCAGCCGCGAGGTCTTGCGGACGCTCTCGACGATCGTCGGAATGTCGAGCGGCCGCAGCGACCGGAGATTGATCACCTCGGCCTCGATCCCCTGCTCGGCCAGCGCCGCGGCCGCCCGCAGCGCGACCCCCACCATGATCGAGTAGGCGACGATCGTGACCCGATCGCCCCGGCGCTCGACCTTGGCGCGCCCGATCGGCACCACGTAGTCCTCCGACACGGGGGCGGCGAAGCTCTGCCCGTAGAGGATCTCGTTCTCGAGCACGATCACCGGGTTCGGATCGCGGATCGCGGCGCGCATCAGCCCCGCGGCATCCGCCGACGAGAAGGGCGCCACCACCTTAAGCCCCGGCACGTGCGCGTACCACGACGCGTAGTCCTGGCTGTGCTGCGCCGCGACGCGCGACGCGGCGCCGTTTGGCCCACGGAACACGATCGGGCAGCCCATCTGGCCGCCCGACATGTAGAGCGTCTTGGCCGCCGAGTTGATGATCTGGTCGATCGCCTGCATCGCGAAGTTGAACGTCATGAACTCGACGATCGGCTTCAGCCCGGCGAGCGCCGCGCCCACGGCGATCCCGGTGAACCCGTGCTCGGTGATCGGCGTGTCGATCACCCGACGATCGCCGAACTCCTCGAGCAGACCCTGGCTCACCTTGTAGGCGCCCTGATACTGCGCGACCTCCTCGCCGAGGAGGAACACGGCCCCGTCGCGACGCATCTCGGACGCCATCACGTCGCGGATCGCTTCGCGGACGGTGATCTCGCGCGTCTCGCCAGCCTCGGGCTCCGGCGCCACCGCGGCACCGGCCGGCGGCGCGAAACGCTCCTGCTGCGCTTCCCGCGTCCGGTCCGCGTTCTCCTTCACGCCTTCGGCGGCGACGCGCGGCATGGCCGGCGCCGATGCGCCGTTCGCCTTGCCGGCGCCGCCCGACGTCGTGGCGGCCGAGGTCGCAGCACCCGACGTCGCAGCACCCGACGCGTCCCCGTTCAGAACCGCGATCGGCGTGTTCACCGCGACGCCGTCCGTGCCTTCGGCGACCAGGATCCGGCTCAGCGTTCCCTCGTCGACGGCTTCCACTTCCATCGTCGCCTTGTCGGTCTCGATCTCGGCCAGGACGTCACCCGGCGCCACGTCGTCGCCGACCTTCTTCAGCCAGCGCGAAAGCCGGCCTTCGGTCATCGTCGGCGACAGTGCCGGCATCAGCACCTCGGTTGCGGCAAGAGGAGGCGACATCAGGAACGCGCCTCCAGCAGGACGTCCGTCCAGAGCTCGGACGCGTCGGGTTCGGGACTGGTCTTGCTGAACTCGACCGCGTCGGCGACGCGCTTGCGGATCGCGCCCTCCTGCGCCTTGAGTTCGCTCTCGGCGATGCCGAGCTCGACGAGCCGCCGCTTCGCGCTTTCGATCGGATCGTGTTCGGCGCGCATCCGATCGACCTCGTCGCGGGTCCGGTATTTCGCCGGATCGGACATCGAGTGGCCGCGGAAGCGGTATGTTTCCGCTTCGATCAGGAACGGTCCGGCGCCGCTCCGGCAATGACGGAGCGCGTCCTCCGCCGCCGCGTGCACCGCGAGCACGTCCATCCCGTCCACCTTCCGCCCCGGGATCCCCCAGGGCGCACCGTTCTGCGACAGGTCGCGCGACGCCGACGACCGTTCGACCGACGTTCCCATCCCGTAGCGATTGTTCTCGATCACGAACAACGCCGGCAGCTTCATCAGGGCCGCGATGTTGAACGTCTCGTAGACCTGCCCCTGGTTCGAGGCGCCCTCGCCGAAGTAGGTCACCGAAACGAACGGCTTCTCGCGATACTTGTTGGCGAAGGCGAGCCCCGCTCCGATCGGCACCTGCGCACCGACGATCCCGTGCCCGCCGAAGAAGTTCTGCTCGCGCGAGAACATGTGCATCGAGCCGCCCTTGCCGCGCGAATAGCCCGTCGCGCGGCCGGTCAGCTCCGCCATCACGCCCTTCGGATCCATGCCCGTCGCCAGCATGTGGCCGTGATCCCGGTACGACGTCACCACCTGGTCGCCCGGCTCGAGCGCCATCTGGATGCCGACCACCACCGCTTCCTGGCCGATGTAGAGGTGGCAGAAGCCGCCGATCAGACCCATGCCGTAGAGCACGCCGGCCTGTTCCTCGAAACGCCGGATCAGGAGCATGTCCGCCCAGGCGCGTCGCAACCGGTCGACGCCGAGTTCGCCAGAGCCCGGCACCTTGATCGCCGACCCTCCGGGCACGGGGTTCCCGGTGGCCGCGGAGGGGTCCGCGCCGCGCCTGCCGCCACCGCCCACGTTGGCACCACCGTCCGCCATCACACGCGTCTCCACAGTCTTGGGCTTCAAGTCCTGGCGTCCCTCAGTCCTGGGCGAAGGCGCCCGACCGGCCTCCGGATTTCTCGACCACGCGGAGCCCGTCCACGCGCATGGCGCGGTCCACCGCCTTGCACATGTCGTAGATGGTGAGCGCCGCAACCGTCGCCGCCGTCAACGCCTCCATCTCGACGCCCGTCCTGCCGGTCGTCGTGACGGTCGCGCCGACCGCGATCGCGGCGACCCCGTCCGCCTCCTCCGCCTCCAGCGTCACCGACACCGAGCCGATCGGCAGCGGATGGCAGAGCGGAATGAGATCGGCCGTCCTTTTGGCCGCCATGATGCCTGCGAGGCGCGCCGTTGTCAGCACGTCCCCCTTCGGCGTCCCGCCGCCCACGATCAGCCCGAGCGTCGCCGGCGCCATCACGACCCGGCAACGGGCCGTCGCCGCGCGCGCCGTCTCGGGCTTGTCGCCGACGTCGACCATCCGCACGCGTCCCGCCTCGTCGAGATGCGTCAGACCGGTCATCCGCCGTCCTCCCGGCCGAGAAGCCGCGCGGTCGCCCGCTCGACGTCGCGTTCGCGGAGCAGGCTCTCGCCGACCAGGAAGGATGACACGCCGGCCTCGGTGAGCGCCCGTATGTCCTCGTGGGTCCGAATCCCGCTCTCGCTCACCACGACCCGGTCGGGCGGCACGGTCGGCGCCAGACGACGCGACACCGCGAGATCCGTCCGCAGCGTTCGGAGGTCGCGGTTGTTGATCCCGATCAGCGCGGTGTCGAGCCCGAGCGCGCGCTCGAGGTCGCGCTCGTCATGCACTTCCACCAGCACGTCGAGCTCCATCGAGTGCGCGAGCCGCGCGAGATCGAGCGCCGCCTCGCTGGTCAGCGCCGCCATGATCAGAAGCAGGCAGTCCGCGCCCATCGCGCGGGTTTCGTAGACCTGCCACGGATCGAGGATGAAGTCCTTCCGCAGCACCGGGAGCGCGGTCGCCGCGCGCGCGGCGACCAGGTCGCTCGCCTTGCCGTGGAAGTTCGGCTCTTCGGTCAGCACCGAAAGGCAGGTGGCGCCCGCGGTCGCGTAGGCCGTCGCGAGCGCGGCTGGCGAGAAGTCCTGCCGGATCACGCCGGCCGACGGCGAAGCCCGCTTGATCTCGGCGATCAGCCCGGGAATGCCCTCCCCGCTCGCCCGCTTCAGCGCGCGCGCGAAGCCGCGCACCGGCGGAGCGTCGCGGAGACGGGTGCGCAGCACGTCGACCGAGCACGCCGCCCGGCGCCGTGCCACGGTCGCGCGGGTTTCCCGGCAGATCCGCTCGAGCACGTCGGTCCCGCCGGCGTTCACGCGGCCTCCGGCGGCGTGGCCGGGATTTCGCGGCGCAACGCCGCGAGAAAGCCGAAGGCGCGACCGTCGTCGATCGCGGCGGCGGCAAGCGCGACTCCCGCCACGAGGTCGGGCGCGACGCCCGCGACGAGCAGCGCCGCCGCCGCGTTAAACAGGACGACGTCCCGATAAGCGCCGCGCTCGCCGCGGAGCAGCGCCTCGAGCGCTGCCGCGTTCGCGGCGGGTTCGCCACCCCTGATCGCATCCATCGACGCGCGCCCGAGACCCGCATCTTCCGGCGTCACCGTTCCGAGGCGGACACGCCCGTCCTCGAGCATCGCGACCTCGGTCACACCGTCGAGCGTCATCTCGTCGAGCCCGGCCCCGTGCACCACCCAGGCGCGCTCGGCGCCGAGCACCGCCAGCGTGTCGGCGACCGGCACCAGCCAGCGCCGGTCGAACACGCCGAGCAGCTGCCGTCGCACCGAGGCCGGGTTGCAGAGCGGGCCCACGAGGTTGAACAGGGTCCGGATGCCGAGCGCCCGACGGGCCGGCGCGGCGTGACGGAGCGCGGCGTGATGGCGCTGCGCGAACAGGAAGGCGAGGCCAAGGTCGGACAGAAGCGCGCGCTGACGGTCGATCGGCGGATCCGGATCGACCCCGAGCGCCCGCAGCACGTCGGCCGCGCCCGACCGCGAAGAAAGCGCCACGTTGCCGTGCTTGGCGACCGGAACCCCCGCGCCGCGCAGCACGAAGGCGACCGCGGTCGACACGTTGAGAGAGGAACGGCCGTCACCGCCGGTGCCGCAAACGTCGACCGCGCCCGGCGGCGCCTCGACGCCCGCCATCCGTGCGCGGATCGCGCGCACCGCGCCGCTCAGATCCGCCGCCGTTTCCCCCCGGATGCGGAGCCCGAGCAGCAGCGCCCCGATCGCGGCATCGGTGCCCCGCCCGTCGACCACCTCGCCGAAGGCCCGGTCCGCCAGAAGCTCGCCGATCGGGCCCTCTTCCGCGAGGACGCGGATCGCCTCCGCGATTCCCGCGCCCGCCATCCCCGCCCGGTCGGTCGCGGCGACGTCAGGCAGCGTCCGCGACCCTCGCCGCCGTGTCGCGTTCGGTCCGCACCCTCGGCTCCGAAGCGACCGAGGCGATCCGGAGGAAGTTCGCGATGATCGCGGCGCCGGCCGGCGACGCGATGCTTTCCGGATGGAACTGCACGCCGAAGATCGGCCGCTCGCGATGCCGAAGGCCCATCACGACGCCGTCCGCGGTCCATGCCGTCGCCTCGAGCGAGGCGCCGAGCGTGTCGGCGCGCACGTGCAGGCTGTGGTAGCGGGTCGCCGCGAAAGGCGAGGGGATCGCGCCGAACAGCCCGTCGCTCCCGTCCTCGTGCCGCACGAGATCGACCTTGCCGTGCATCGGCTTCGGCGCCCGCTCGACCGTCGCGCCGAAGGCCTCGCCGATCGCCTGGTGGCCGAGACAAACGCCGAGCAGAGGCACGCCGGACCGGGCTGCCTCCCGCACGAGAGGAACCGAGATCCCGGCTTCGCGCGGCGAGCAGGGTCCCGGCGAGATCACGATCGCATCCCACGCCGCGCCCACCGCCTCCTCCACCGAGATCCGGTCGTTCCGGCGAACCTCGCACGACGCACCCGCGTCACCCAGCAGATGGACGAGGTTGAAGGTGAAGCTGTCGTAGTTGTCGATCAGCAGGATCATCGCGGCGGAACATGAAGACGGAGCTCCGACCGGTCAATGAGCCCGGCGCGGCGCCCTGCCGGGTCACCGCGATTTGCGACCGCGCCGCAAAAAGTCGATGAACGCCGCGACCCGACCCTACCGGACGGGAACAACGCCGGGTCTGAGCCAACCAGATCCGATACTGATCGAACCGCACCGGAGCTCAGACAGGCTGGGCCCGGGACAGACGGGCCCCTCGGACAGAGCGGGCCCGACGGGAGCCTCCGACGTATGATCAAGGCCGCGCTTCAGCGCGTCGTCGACGTCTCGACACGCCACGCGATCGCGGTCGCGGTCCTGTTCGCGATCGTCGGCACGGTCGCCGCGATCCACGGGGTCCGCCACTTCCAGATCAGCACCGACACCGAGCGGCTGATGCCGCGGAGCCTGCCCTGGCGCGCGAACCAGATCCGCTACCAGGCGGCGTTCCCGCCCGACAGCCTGCTCGCGATCGTCAACGCACGGACACCGGAGGTCGCCGACGGCGCCGTGCTGCAGGAGGACGGCGTCATCGCCGCCGTCGGCACCTACGAGGCATTGCACCGCCGCTACCCGGACGCGCCGGTGATCGGGACGGGTCAGGATATCCTGGTGCCGGGCTTCGTCAACGCCCACCACCACGTGGGCCTCACCCCCGTCCAGCTCGGCTCGCCGGACATGCCACTGGAGCTGTGGTTCATCACGCGCATGATCGCGCGCAACGTGAACCTCTACCTC
>CAXUBA010000159.1:0-6647 GCA_964249205.1 uncultured Acetobacteraceae bacterium
GCGCCGGTGCGGTGCCGCCACCGGGAGCGCCCTGCGTTTTCGGGACGAACCAGCCGGGATTGCTCTGGGCGAACCCGGACGCCGAACCGACGACGAGAGCGAGAACGGCGCACGCCGCGACGGCGCCGGAGGAGCGGAACATGGAGATCACCTCAAAAATTCGTTCCAAAGCCGAAGCGGAACACCTGCGTCTGGTCGTAGGTCTGCTTCTTCACGGGGGCCGCCACGTCGACGTTGATCAGGCCGAACGGACTCTTCCAGGAAACGCCGACGCCGATGCCGATCCGAGGCGACAGGTCGTCGCCGGCGATCGGCTGGATCTCCTGCACGTTCGGCTGGCGCGCATTCGTCCGGATCCCCGACAATCCGCCGACGTCGGTGAACGCCCGCCCGGACAGACCGAGATCGGGCGGCAGCGGCAGCGGGAAATGGAGCTCGGTGCTTTCCGTGTAGATGAAACGGCCGCCGAGACTGTCCGCGGCGGGATAGGCCTGCACCGGCACCGAATGCGGGCCGACGCCGCCGTCCAGAAATCCACGCAACGTGTCGCCGCCGAGATAGAAGTTGTCGATCAGACTTTGCCGGCCGCCGCCGTAGTCGGTGATGTAGCCAACGCCTGCCCGCTCGACGATCGTCCAAAGCCGGTTGCCCGTGAGATAGTCGAGCGGGATGTAGTAGCCGCCGTCGAGCTTGGCCCGGATGTAGCTCTCGTCGCCGCCGAGACCCGCGAGATCGGTGCCGAGCCGGAGCACGAGGCCGGTGTGCGGATCGATGCGGCTGTTCCGCGTGTCGAAGGTCAGCGTCTGGCCGATCTGCGACAGCAGACTGTTTCCGGCCTCGTCGACGACATAGATCGACGAATACGATCCGTTCACGTCCGACACGTTCCGATGAACGATCGAGTAGTTCCAGCTCTGCGCAAGGTAGTTGTTGAACGCGTAGCCGATCCGGAACGTCGCGCCGTAGCGCGTCTCATTGTAGTCGGCGTAGCCGAGCGCCGCGTAGTCGTTGGCGGTGCGGTAGAGATCGGCGCCCGCGACCAGGTTCCGGTCGAGGAAGTAAGGATCGGTGACCGAGAGATCGACCTGGTTCTCGTATTGCGCGATCGTGCCGTTGATGCCGGCGTCGATCCCGGTGCCAATGAAGTTCTTCTGCCGGAGCCCGACATTGGCGAGCGCGCCCGCGTCCGTCGAGTAGCCGCCGCCGAGCGTCAGCTCGCCGGTCGCCTTTTCCGACAGGTTCGCGTTGACGATCGTCCGGTCGGCGGCGGATCCGGGCGTCCGATCGACGCTGACCGTTTGGAAGTAGCCGAGGTCCTCGAGCGCCTGCTTCGACCGTCTCGACTGGTTGTCGGTGTACGGATCGCCCTCCGCAAACGGGAACTCGCGCCGGATCACCTTGTCTTCGGTCCGCGTGTTTCCGTTGATCTCGATCCGCTCGATGAAGATCCGCGGCCCGTTGTCGATCGGGAACACGAGGTCGACCGTGTCGTCCGCGTTCCTGGCGATCTGCGGCTTGATCTCGGCGAACGGGAAACCACGCCCCTGCAGCACCTCCTGCATGTCGTCCGCAGTGCGCTGCACGGCGTCGCCGTCGTACCACTGGCCCTTCTTGACCAGGACGAGATCGTGCACCGTCGCGGGCGCGAGGCCGCGCACCGTCGAAGTCACCTTAACCGACGAAAGTCGGTAACGTGCGCCCTCGCTGACCGTGAAGGTGATGAAGAACGACTTGCGGTCGGGCGCGAGTTCGGCGGTCGCGTCGAGCACGTGAAAGTCGATGTAGCCGTTCCGGAGATAGAACCGGCGCAGCTGCTCCTTGTCGAAGTCGAGACGCTGCGGATTGTATTCGTCGCTGTTGCCGAACAACGTGAAGATCGACGTCTGCGCCGACGAGATCACCGACCGGAGCTTCGCTTCGCCGAACGCGTGATTGCCGACGAACGTGATGCGCCGGATGAGCGTCAGCGCGCCCTCGTGGATGTTGAACACGACGTCGACCCGGTTGTCGCCGAGCTGGATGATCTGCGGCGTCACGCTCGCCGCGAACCGGCCCCCCGCCGCATAGGCTTCGAGGATCTTCTCCCGGTCGTTCTCCGCCATGTCGGTGGTGAACACCGCGCGCGGCCGGAGCGTCAGCGCGTCGCGGAGCTTGTCGTCGGTGATCGCGTGATTGCCCTCGAAGACGATCCGGTTGACGATCGGGTTCTCGACGACGTGCACGACCAGCGTCTGGCCGTCACGCGACAGCGAGACGTCCTTGAAGAGCCCGGTCGCGTAAAGCGTCTTGAGGCTGCGGTCGAGGGCGCCCTGATCGAACGGCTCGCCCGGCGACACCAGCATGTAGGACACGATCGTGCCCCGCTCGATGCGGCGGTTCCCCTCGACCCGGATCGCCTCGATCACGCCGCCGGACGCCGGGGTGACGCCGGCCGACGCGTCGCGGTGATGCACGGTTCGATCGGACCGGGCCGCGCGTGCCTCGGTCCGTGCGGTCAGCGCGATGAGGCACACAGTGGCGAGCAGCGCCGCGCGCTTCGAAGTCAACGACCGCTTCCCCCCGACACACGCCTCGGCCTTTGGCCGATGCGCCCCGCACACGGGCGCGCCACCGGGCGACCCACTCTCGCGCGCGTGATCCGCTCGCGACGCCCGTGAGCTAGCCGAAAGGGCCTCGCTTCCGCAAGCACCCAGCCGGACGAGGAGCGGGATCGGCCGGAGGTGCTCCGGTAATCATCCCGCCAGGGCGCGGACCCAACGAAACAGGCCGAAGCTCGTGAGGTCGTTGAACGTCACGAAGATGAACAAGGTCCCGATCAGCGCGAGCCCGGCCTGCAGGCCGGCAAGCTGCAGGCGCCGGGACAGCGGCCGCCCGAGCACCGCCTCGATCAGGAAGAAGACGAGATACCCGCCGTCGAGCACCGGCACCGGCAGGAGGTTCACCAGCGCGAGGTTGATCGAGATCATCGCGATCAGCAGCAGGAAGCTTCCTGCGCCCTGATGCGCCGCCTCGCCGGACACCTGCGCGATCCGGAGTGGCCCACCGAGATCAGCCGTCCCGCCGCCGCCGGTCGCGATCCGCCAAAGGCCGGCTCCGATCCCGCCGGCGATCGTGGCCGTGTCGCGCACCCCTTCCACGATGGCGGCCGGCGGCGACAGTCGGACCGACGCGAGGCTTGCGCCCACCTCGATTCCGAGCTGGCCGACCCGACGCCCGTCGTGAAGCACCGCGCGAGGGGTCACCGGGATCGACAGGAGCGCGTCGCCACGACGGACGCCGACCGTGATCCGCTCGCCGGCGTGCGACGCGACGGCTCCGGGCACCGCGGCCACGTGCCGCATCGTCTCGCCGGCGACCGACACGATCGCGTCGCCGGTCCGAAGCCCGGCGGCCGCAGCCGGGCTGCCCGCCACCACGCCGGCAACCACGGGACGATCCGTCGGCCGACCGATCGTCATGAACACGACCGACAACAGCAGGATCGCGAAGAGCACGTTGAAGGCCGGCCCCGCGGCGACGACGATCGCCCGCGACAACACGCTCTTGTCGGCGAAAGACCCGGTCGCACCCGAGTTATGGCCGCGCCCGCGGCTGACCGATCCTCCGTCGAAGCCCCGCGTGCCCTCCGGCGCGACGCCGAAATCCGACTGCCCGACCATCCGCACGTAGCCGCCGAGCGGAACCGCGGCGACCCGCCAGCGCGTGCCGGCCCGGTCGGTCCAGCCGAACAGTTCGCGCCCGAAGCCGATCGAGAACACCTCGACCGTCACCCCACGCCAGCGCGCGGCGAGGTAGTGGCCGAGCTCGTGCACGAACACGAGGACGCCGATCACGACCGCGAAGGCGACGAGCGTGTGGAGGAGGGAGATCACCGTGGAACACCCTTCAAGACTGGAGTACGCCTACCCGGTCGAACGCGCTGGTTCCGATCATCGCGTCCGCGTGGCGCCGCGCCTCCGCGTCGAGCGCGAAAACCGCGTCGAGCGAGGCGGCCTCCGGGGCGCCAAGCCGCTCCATCACGGTCTCGACCACGCGGGCGATTGCGAGGAAGCCGATCCGTCCGACAAGGAAGGCCGCCACCGCGACCTCGTTAGCGGCGTTCAGGATCGTGGGAACGCCCCGTCCGGCCCGCAAGGCCTCGCGGGCGAGGCGCAAGGCCGGGAAGCGCGCGGGATCGGGTTCGGCAAAGTCGAGCCGTCCGACGCGCGCAAGGTCGAGCGTCGCGGCCGTCGTGGCCAGCCGCTCCGGCCAGCCGAGACAGTGCGCGATCGGCACCCGCATGTCGGCCGGCCCGAGCTGGGCCACGACCGATCCATCGGTGAACCGCACCATTCCGTGCACCAGGGATTGCGGATGCACCAGCACGTCGATCCGATCCCCGGGGAGGCCGAACAGGCGGGCCGCCTCGATGATCTCGAGCCCCTTGTTGAACATCGTCGCGCTGTCGATCGAGATCTTGGCACCCATCGACCAGGTCGGATGGCGGAGCGCCGACGCCGGGGTCGCCGCCTCCATCGCCGCCAGCGACACCTCGCGGAACGGTCCCCCCGAGGCCGTGAGCGTGATCCGGTCGACGGAATGCATGTCGGGCACCGCACGCGCACCGTCGCCGCGGCACGTCATCCGGCCTCCCAGCGCCTGGAAGATCGCGTTGTGCTCGCTGTCGACCGGCAGCAGGAGGGCACCGTCCCGCCGGACCGCGTCCAGCATAACGTCGCCGGCCGAGACCAGCGCCTCCTTGTTGGCGAGGGCCACGGTTCCGCCGCGCCGGACCTACGCCAGGGTCGGCTCGAGGCCGACCGCGCCGGTGATCGCCGCCATCGTCCAGTCGGCCGCGCGCCCGGCCGCTTCGACAACCGCCGCTGGCCCCGCGCCCGTCTCGCAGGACGTGCCGGCGAGGCGGGCGCGGAGTTCCGCGCCGAGCTCGGGCGCCGCGATCGCGGCGAAGCGTGCGCCGAGGCGGCGGGCCTGATCGGCGAGCAGCGCCACGTTCCGGCCACCCGCGAGCGCCTCGACGGCGTAGCGGCCGGCGTCCTCCAGCAGGAGGTCGATCGTGCTCCGCCCGATGGAGCCGGTGGAGCCGAGAATGGAAACCGTCTTCATGCCGGGTGTTTACCGCAACGTGTTCACGCCGGGGTCATCACGGATGCCCGACACGGGTCAGGAGGAAGAGAAGGACGGCGGCCGCCATCAGCCCGTCCAGCCGATCGAGCAGGCCGCCGTGTCCCGGGATCAGCGAACCGGAATCCTTGACGCCGAAGCGCCGCTTGGCGCCGCTCTCGAACAGGTCGCCGAGCTGCGCGGCGGCCGCGAGTGCCGCGCCGAGCAGCGGGCGCCCGAAGCAGAGTCCGACCAGCGACGCCGCCAGGAGCCCGCCGGCGGCGCCCGACCACGTCTTGGCCGGCGAGATCGCCGGCGCGAGCTTCGGGCCGCCGAGAAGCCGACCCGCGGCATAGGCGCCGCTGTCGCTCGCCCAGACCGCCAGCATCAGCAACAGCAGCAGCGCGAGACCGCCCGGCCGGTCGCGGAGCAGAAGCAGCGCCGCACCCGGCAGCGCGACGTAGGGGATGCCGAGCGCCAAGGGCGGCCGTCCCGCGGCGAGGAAGATCGTGACCGCGACCAGCGCGAGGGTCAGCGCGTCCCGGCTGAAACCCGACGCCACCAGCACGCCGACGGCAAGCGCGAGGGTCACCGGTCCGACCGCGCGGGCCCTCGCCATCTTGGCCCATTCGTAGGCGCAGCCGCCCATGCCGAGGATGATCGCAGCCGACCACGCCCACGACCCTTCGAGAAGGGCGAGCAGGCCGAGCGGCGCCAGCAGAGCCGCCGACCCGAGACGCTTGCCGAGATCCCCTTGACGACCGGACGTCGGGGGCGCGCGCGGCACCGGATCGACCAGCGCGCGGTGCGGAAGGGCGCGCTCAGGCAGATCTCGCACCGTATCTCCGCTCCCGGCGCGCGTACTCGGCGAGCGCGAGCTCGAACTCCGCGTCACCGAAATCCGGCCAGAGCCCATCGAGGAACACGAACTCCGCGTAGGCCGACTGCCAGAGCAGGAAGTTGGACAATCGCCGCTCGCCGCTGGTCCGGATCAGCAGGTCTGGGTCCGGGATGTCGGCGGACGACAGGAAGCCGCCGAACACGCGCTCGTCGACATGCGCGGGATCGAGCTTGCCGTCCCGCGCCGCCTCGGCGATGCGTCGCGCGGCGTCGGCGATCTCGGCGCGCGCGCCATAGGACAGCGCGATCGTCAGGTTGAGCCGGGTGTTGGTCGCGGTGAGCCGCTCGGCGCGCTCGAGCTCGGCCACGATGTCGGTGCCGAACCGAGCGCGATCGCCGATGATCCGAAGGCGCACGCCCTCGCGGTGCAGTTCCGAGATCTCGCTCCGGAGATACTGCCGGAGCAGCCCCGTCAGCTCCCGCACCTCGTCGGCCGGCCGGCGCCAGTTCTCGCTCGAAAAGGCGAACAGCGTGAGCCAGCTGACCTCGTTCCGGATCGCCGCCTCGATCGACCGTCGCACCGCCTGCGCCCCGGCCCGATGCCCGGCCGCGCGCGGCAGCCGGCGCTTGGCGGCCCAGCGCCCGTTGCCGGCCATGATGATCGCCACATGGGCCGGTCGGACGTCCGCGCCCGGCGCGTTCGACGC
>CAXUBA010000160.1:0-2010 GCA_964249205.1 uncultured Acetobacteraceae bacterium
GTCGGTCGCCATGCTGCGTGCGCTCGGGGCGTGGGAGCTGATCCCGGCCGGCGCGTTGGCGCCGTTGCGGCAGATGCGCGTGCTGAACGGGCCGTCGCACTACGCGATGCATTTCGGCGCGGGTGGACGGGCGCCGAGCGACGGGATGCTGGGTCGTTTCGCGCCCAACCGATGGTTGCGCCGGGCGCTCTTCGAGGTGGTGGCGAGGCAACCGGACGTGACGATTCTCGCGGGACGGCGGGTCGAGCGGGCTGCGGTCGAGGGCGACCGTGTGTCGATGGCGCTCGACGATGGCGGGCGGCTGCGGGCGCGGCTGCTGGTGGCTGCCGACACGCGACGGTCACGCCTGCGCGCGCAATTTGGGATCGGGGCGGCGACGCACGATTACGGGCAGACGATGATGGTCTGTCCAGTGGTCCACCCGGTGGCACACGAGCAGACGGCCACGGCCTGGTTCGAGTACGGGCAGACGCTGGTGACGCTGCCGCTCAATGGCGGGCAGTCATCGGCGGTGCTGACGCTGCCCAACGCCGAGGCGGGGCGGTTGATGGCGCTCGAGGACGCGGCGCTGGGAGCGGCGCTGACGCGGCTCTATCGGAACCGCCTGGGTTCGATGACGCCGGTGGGCGCGCGACATGCGGTGCCGGTGGTGACGTCGTATGCGCGGCGATTCGTGGGGCGGCGGTTCGCGCTGCTGGGCGACGCGGCGGTGGCGATGCATCCGACGACCGCGCATGGGTTCAACGTCGGCCTGCTGGGACAGGACGGGCTGGCGGGCGCGCTGCGGGAAGGGTTGGCTGCGGGACGCGAGATCGGGGATGAGCGGATGCTCGCGCGATACGAGGCGAGGCATCGCGGGGAGACGCGGCTGTTCTTCACGGCGGCGGAGACGATCATGCGCCTCTATTCGGCGGGCGAGAGCGGGCCGGCCCGGGTGCTGCGGGACGCGGCGCTGCGGATCGGCAATCTGCCGCCCTTCCGGCGGGCGCTGCAGGCACAGATGCGGGACGCGGATTTGGGATCGCTGTTTCGGGGTTGATGGGCCGCAGGGCCTTGGCTCCGCCCCGGCGCCGACGGGGCACTGGCCCCGGAGCGCTTGACCGGAGCCGGGCTTGACGGGCGGTTCGAAGCGACCGCAGAACCTTCGGGATGCTTCGACGGTTTCTCGGCGGCGCGACAGCTGCCTCCGCACGGCAAGAACAGCGGCCGGAACCGTCGGTTTCGGTCGTGATCCCGCTCTACAACCATGCCGCCTACGTCGGCGAGGCGATCGACAGCGTTCTGGCCGACCCGATTGGTTTGCGCGAACTGATCGTCGTCGACGACGGGTCGACCGACCGGTCGCTGGCGGCAGCGAGCGAGCGGGCGAGCGCTGACCCGCGAATCGTCGTCTGGACGCAGCCGAACCGCGGAGCGCACGCGGCGCTCAATGCCGGGATCGCTCGCGCCACGGGGCGACACGTCGCCATTCTCAATTCCGACGATGCCTTCGAGCCCGGACGGCTGAGTGCGCTGTGCGGTCTGCTCGACAGGGACGCGGCACTCTGGCTGGCGACGTCCGGCATCTCGTTCGTCGATGGCGAAGGTCGCGAACGGCGCAACGAGTGGCACGAGGAGGCGCTCGCCTTTGGTGCCGCCAGCGGCGATTTCGGCACTACGCTGCTCAACGGCAACATCCTGGTCTCGAGTTCGAACTTCGTGGTCAGGCGCGACGTGCTCGACCGGGTCGGCCCGTTCGCGCCATTGCGTTACGCGCACGACCTCGAGTTCGCCCTGCGCGTGCTGGTCCGTGGCGGCGGGATCGGCCGGCTCGATGACAGGTTGCTGCGTTACCGCATGCACACGGCCAACACGATCAACGAGGATCATCGGCGCGTTCGGCAGGAATGGGCGATGGCGGCGGGCTTCTACCTCTCGGCACTTGCAACGGCAGACCCGGGCGAGTCGCCCTGGAATCGTCTCGGTGCGCTGCTGCCCGTCCTCGAACGGCACAAGGTCCTGCAGGGCGCC
>CAXUBA010000160.1:2020-2340 GCA_964249205.1 uncultured Acetobacteraceae bacterium
AGGTGGCGTCGGCGCTTGCCGCGCGCGGCCACGCGGTGTCGGTGTTGACCAGCGCCCATAGCGGCGAGACGGCGGACCACCCTGGCCAGGTGATCGACCGGTCGCTGCGACTGCTGACCGGGCCGACGATCTATCAGCCGTTCGCGGACACCCAGGCGGCGCGCGAACAGGTCAACGCGGCCAATGTCGAGAGATTGCGTCACGCGTTCGCGGCGGCCAAGCCGGACCTGATCTACTCCTGGAACCTGTTCTTTCTCGACCGCGGCTTTCTCGAGGCACTCGCGTCCTTGCCCGTGCCGGCGGCTGTCATGCTGACCGAC
>CAXUBA010000160.1:2350-6643 GCA_964249205.1 uncultured Acetobacteraceae bacterium
GGCCCGGATGGTTCGCGCGCCTGTTCCGTCCGGCACCCGGCGCGTCGCCGCCCGCACCCTCGCACCGGCTCGACGTCGCGGCGGTCTACGGCTCGGACTTCATGCGGCGCTTCTATCATCACGCCGGTCTGCGCTTCGCGACGGAGACGGTCATCCACAATGGCGTCGTGCAGAAGGATTACGCCTCGCCCTCCTCGCGAAGCTGCTCGCAGCCGGCGGTGCCGGGCGAGTTCAGGATCCTGTTCGCCGGGCGGCTGGTCGATCTCAAGGGAGCCGACACGGTCGTGGCGGCACTCGACCACCTTCCTGCCTCGCTCGTCGCCGACGTTCGCGTCCGGCTCACCATAGTCGGCGACGAGCAGGACGTCGCCTATGTCGAACGTCTGCGCGCGCTGATCCACGGCTACGGCGGCGCCGCGGTCATCGAGCGGCGCCCGGCCGTCGCCGAGACGGCGCTTGCCGGCCTTTTCGCCGGGCACGATGCCTATGTCTTCCCCTCGCTTTACGAACCGTTCTCGCTGACGCTGATCCATGCGCTGGCCGCCGGCATCCCGACGATCGCCTCCGATGCGGGCGGCAATGTCGAGATCGTCGAGGACGGCGTTTCGGGCCTGGTCTATGCCAAGGGCGACGCCGCCGCGCTGGCCGCGCGCATCGAGCGGCTGGTGCGGGAGCCGGTGTTGCGCGACCGTCTCTCACGCGGCGGACGGGACGCGGCGCGACGGTTCAGCTTCGAGAGCATGATCGAGAGCACCGAAAGCTTCTGCCGTGGCCTCGCAGGTGCCTGACGCGGTCTCGATGCGGGGCGCCGATTGCCTCGTGCTCGGCGCGGGGGGCTTTCTTGGCCTGCATGTGTGCGAGGCGCTTCTCCGGGCCGGGGCGCGCGTGCATGGCTTCGGCCGCCGGTCCGCCTATCCGGCGGCGCTCGCGAACGTGCGGTTCACGACGGGGGAGTTCTCCGATCGCGCGGCGCTCGCACGCGCGGTCGAGGGCGCCGAGCTCGTCTTTCATCTCATCGCGGGCAGCACGCCGGAAAGCTCCAACAAGGATCTGCTCGGCGACCTCGAGGGAAACGTCGCCTCGACGTTGAACCTGCTCGAGATCTGCCGGGCGGTGGGGACGCGCAAGCTCGTGTTCGCCTCGTCGGGCGGCACCGTTTACGGCGTTCCGGGGCGGACGCCGATCGCGGAGGATGCGCCCACCGACCCGATCTCCGGCTACGGCGTCGGCAAGCTCGCGATCGAAAAGTATTTAGGGCTCTACAGGCATCTTCATGGCCTGGACTACGTCGCCCTGCGAATCGCCAATCCGTTCGGTCCCTATCAGGATCCGTTCCGCCGGCAGGGTGTGATTCCGGCGATCGCCCGGGCGGCGCTCGACGGCAGGCCGGCCGAGATCTGGGGTGACGGGCAGGTCGTTCGCGACTTCCTCTACGTCAGCGACGTTGCCGAGGCGGTCGTGCGCGCCGCCCGCTACACGGGCCCCGAACGGATCTTCAACGTCGGCTCCGGCGTCGGGCGGACGGTGCTCGACCTGCTCGACGCGATCGGCGCGGTGCTCGGCGTCCCGGCGCTTGCGCGCGTCCACAAGCCGGGGCGTCCGGCCGACGTTCCGGTCAACGTGCTCGACATCGCACTGGCGCGGCGCGAGCTCGGCTGGGAGCCGGCGGTGAGCTGGCACGATGCGCTGCGGCTGACCGTCGACTGGCTGGTCCGCCTGGAACCAGGGGCTCTGCCGCTGGACCCCGCCAACGGGCCGGCCGCTCGGATCCCGGGGGCTGGGAGCTAGGCGCCGGCGGGTCGGGGGCAGAGCCCCGGCCTGACGCCGAGCGTCTCGAGCGTGGTCGCCAGGCGTTCTTGCCAGCCTTCGGACGAGAAACGCTCGCGCGCGGCGGCGAGCGCCGCCTGCGAGGTGTGGGCCCAGAGCGCAGGATCCTCGTGCAGCCGCACGATCGCCGCCGCCATCTCCGCCGGATCGTCGGCGGCGATCACGCCGGTGTGCAGCCGCATGCCTTCGAACGCGATCGCCGTTCCCACGCACGGGACGCCGGCGGCGAGGCTCGAGGCCACCTTGCCCTTCGCCCCGGCGCCGAAGCGGAGCGGCGCCACGGTGATCCGCAGCGACTCGAACCAGGGTCCGACGTCGGGAACGTGGCCGAGCGCTTCGATCCGGCCCGGGGCACCGGCGAGCGCGTCGGCGGGCAGGTCGGAGCCGACAACGCTGAACCGGCAGTCCGGCCGCGCCTCTACGACCAGCGGCCAGACCTCCGAGACGAACCAGCGCAGCGCGTCGAGATTGGGCTGGTGCCGGAAGCCGCCGATGAAACCGATGCCATGGCGCGCGTCGAAGCCGTTCACCGGAGCGGCGATCGGGCGGGCGAGCGGAAGCTCCACCGCGAACGCCTCCGGCGCCTCGCGCGCCAGGATCTCGAGTTCGGCCGCGGACACCACGATGACCGCGTCGGCGTCGCGCGCGAGCTGGAGCTCGCGCGTCCGAGCGTGCGCCGCCGCCCGGGCGAGCGCCGGGTCGCCGGACACCGCCGCCTCCCGCTCCAGCCTGACCCAGTGCAGGTCGACCGTGTTGAACAGCACCACGGCCTGCGGAGCGTGGGAACGGACGGTCTCGAACAACGCGCCGCCGCAGTAGAGCCGGTTGAGCACGACGAGCGCGAGGCCGAGGCCTTCGTGGCGAAGGAAAGTCTCGAGGTCGGTCGTTTCCCGCGCGCTCAGTGTGCGCACCCCCACGCTTTCGAGGGGCGCGCGCTTGGACGCCGCCGCGGTGAGGTCGTGGCGCGCCGCGAACAGGACCGAAAATCCGCGCGCACGCCGGCAGGCGGCCATGTTGCCGATGTCGATCGATCCCGAATCGCGGTCGGGCTCGGGGAATTGGTCGTCGACGAGCAGCGCCCATCGAGTGTTCGGGCTCAGCACCGCAGCGGGACGCGGTGCCGGATCGGGCGGCAACACGCGCCGGCCGCGCGCCGCTTCGTAGAGGGAGGTCGGGATCGCGGCGGCGAGCCGGCGCAGCGGATAGGTGATCCGATAGGACATGCTGGCGCGAAGCGCGACGAGCTCGGCCTCGAGCGCCTCGACGCGGGCGGCGAGGAGGCCGCCACGCTCCCGCTCCTGCCGGATCTGCGCCCGCGCCCGTTCGAGGCTTTCGCGCGGTGGGTCGGGCGCGCGGGGCTGGCCGGCCGGGTCGGTGTCATCCATCCGGGCCTCTCTCCACTCCACAGCGACCAAGGCTTGACCGACCGGCGAGCGCTCCGTCACACCATCCCAGGATGCGATCGAGCGAACACGCCATGCAAGAGCTGCTGACGACACTGGGCATCGGCGACGAGATCCACCGCGAACCCGGCCGGCTCGTCCCGCCGCATGCGTGGGAGGGTCATGTCCCGTTCGTGCAGTGGCTGGTCAAGGCGGCGCTGCCGGCGGTCACGGTGGAGCTCGGCACCCATTCCGGCAACTCGTATTTCGCGATCTGCGAGTCGCTGGACCTGGCCGGCCATGGCGGCCAGGCGTTCGCGGTCGATACCTGGCGCGGCGACGAGCACGCCGGATTCTACGACGAGGAGGTCTACCGCTCCGTCCGGGCCCACAACGAGGCCCGTTTCGGAAGTTTCTCGACGCTGATGCGGATGTTCTTCGACGAGGCCAGGAGCTACTTCGCCGATGGCGGGATCGACCTTCTGCACATCGACGGCCTGCACACCTACGACGCCGTCCGGCACGACTTCGAGACCTGGCGCAGCGCGATGTCGCCCAGCGGCGTGGTGCTGTTCCACGACATCAACGTGCGCGAGCGCGAGTTCGGCGTCTGGCGCTTGTGGCAGGAGTTGTCGGAAGCTAATCCCGCCTTCTCGTTCGACCACTCGAACGGCCTGGGCGTGCTTGCCGTCGGCGCCGATGTGCCAGTCGCGGTCCGGGATCTGTGCGCGGCCGGACGCGACCCGGTCGCCGCGTCGCAGCTGCGCCGCCTGTTCGCCCGGGCCGGCGCGTCGCTGACGCGGCGTCTGAAGGTCGACGAGATGCAGGCGATCCTCAAGGGGCCGCTCAACCCCGAGACGCTGCGCTGGAGCGAGGAGGCGCTGTTCCGCGCCGAGTCGCTGTCGAGGACGAAAGACGTCCTGATCAACATGATGGACGAGAAGCTGCAGGCCAGGGATGCGATGCTGCGCAGCTACGCGCGGGAGATCACCGCGCGCGATGACGCCATCGCCGAGCGCGACGCCCTGCTCGAGGCCGAGCGCCGGCGCGCGGCGGACGCACTCGAGGCCGAGCGCGCCCACGC